>DATJYJ010000466.1:0-2456 GCA_035578025.1 Verrucomicrobiia bacterium | reverse complement strand
CGTCTGCTAAACTGGAAGTTATCCACTCCCCGGGAGGAACAGCCTAACTTGAATTCTGCAATCCTCGCCCTGGAAGACGGGACCGTCTTCGAGGGACGGAGTTTTGGTGCGCCCAGACAGCGCTCGGGCGAAGTTGTCTTTAATACCGCGCTCACCGGATACCAGGAGGTCTTCACCGACCCCTCCTATTCCGGCCAGATCGTCATTCTCACCAATCCCCAAATCGGCAACTACGGCACCAGCTCGCTCGATAACGAATCGGCCCGGCCTTATATCGAAGGACTGGCGGTGCGCGAGTTCTCCTCGATCGCCAGCAACTGGCGCAGCGATGCCGAGGCCAACGACTTCCTGGCGCGCGCCGGCATCCCCGTGATCAGCGAGCTCGATACGCGTGCCCTGGTCCGCCACCTGCGCACCCGGGGCGTCATGCGCGGCGTGCTTTCGTCCACCGATACCGATGCCGCCAAACTCGTCGAGACCGCGCGTTCGATCCCGCCCATGGCCGGCCTCGATCTGGCCACGCGCGTCAGCACGCCCGAACGCTACCACTGGAGCGAGCCCGTGGATGCCTGCTCGCCCTCCGAGCACGTGCCCCGCCCGCCCGAGCCGCGCTATCACGTGGTCGCTTACGACTACGGCATCAAGCACAATATCCTGCGCCGCCTGGTCACGGCCGGCTGCCGCGTGACGGTCGTTCCCTCGCTCACCAGCGCCGAAGACGTGCTGGCGCTCAACCCCGATGGCATCTTTCTCTCCAACGGCCCCGGCGACCCGGAGCCGCTGGTGACACAGGTCGCCAACATCCGCAAACTGCTCGGCCGCAAACCCATCTTCGGCATCTGCCTGGGCCACCAGTTGCTCGGCCTCGCCTGCGGCGGCAAGACTTACAAACTCAAGTTCGGCCACCGCGGCGCCAACCACCCCGTGCGCAACGAGCTCACCAAGAAGGTCGAGATCACCAGCCACAACCACGGTTTCGCGGTGGATCCCGATTCGCTCAACCCCTCGGACGTCGAGATCACCCACGTCAACCTGAACGACCAGACGCTCGAAGGTTTCCGCCACCGCAACTATCCGGCCTTTTGCGTCCAATACCATCCCGAGGCCGCACCCGGCCCGCACGATTCGCACTACCTGTTCGGCGATTTCATCAAACTCATGGAGGGGAGCCACTGATGCCGCGGCGCAACGACCTGCACCGCATCCTGATCATCGGCAGCGGCCCGATCATCATCGGCCAGGCCTGCGAGTTCGACTACTCCGGCACGCAGGCCGCCAAGGCCCTGCGCGCCGATGGCTACGAAGTGATCCTGGTCAATTCCAATCCGGCCACGATCATGACCGACCCCAACCTGGCCGACAAGACCTACGTCGAACCGCTCACGCGCCCCTACCTGGAAGAGATCATCCGGCGGGAGCGACCCGACGCGCTGCTCTCAACGGTCGGAGGGCAGACCGGACTCAATCTGAGCGTCGAGCTGGCCGAAGCCGGCGTGCTCGATAAGTACGGCGTCGAGCTGATCGGCGCCAAGATCGACGCCATCAAGAAGGCCGAAGACCGCCTGCTGTTCAAAGACGCCATGCGCAAGATCGGCCTGGAGACGCCGCAATCGCAGCTCGTCAACAGCATCGCCGCGGGCCGCGCATTCGCCGAAAAGATCGGTTACCCCTGCATCCTGCGGCCCAGCTTCA
Organism: Verrucomicrobiia bacterium; assembly: GCA_035578025.1. Taxonomy (GTDB): domain Bacteria; phylum Acidobacteriota; class Terriglobia; order Bryobacterales; family Bryobacteraceae; genus Solibacter. The sequence continues at coordinate 764 of DATJYJ010000466.1, read as the reverse complement.
CCCTCGGCGGCACCGGGGGCGGCATCGCTTACAACCAGGAAGAACTCGAGGAGATCCTGGAGCGCGGCATCGCGCTCAGCCCCGTTCACGAAGTCCTGATCGAAGAGAGCGCTCTCGGCTGGAAGGAATTCGAGCTGGAGGTAATGCGCGACCTCGCCGACAACTGCATCATCGTCTGCTCCATCGAAAACTTCGACCCCATGGGCGTGCACACCGGCGATTCCATCACGGTGGCGCCCGCGCAGACCCTTACCGACCGCGAATACCAGATGATGCGCGACGGCGCGCTTGCCTGCCTGCGCGAGATCGGCGTGGATACCGGCGGCAGCAACGTGCAGTTCGCTATCAATCCCGCCAACGGCCGCATGGTGATCATCGAGATGAACCCGCGCGTGTCGCGCAGCAGCGCCCTGGCCAGCAAGGCGACCGGCTTCCCCATCGCCAAGATCGCCGCCAAGCTCGCGGTCGGGTACACGCTCGACGAGATCCGCAACGACATCACGCGCGAGACGCCGGCCAGCTTCGAGCCGACGATCGACTACGTCGTCACGAAGATCCCGCGCTGGGCCTTCGAGAAGCTGCCGGGGTCGGTTCCGGTGCTCGGCACGCAGATGCAATCGGTCGGCGAGGTGATGGCGATCGGGCGCACGTTCCCCGAGTCGCTGCAGAAGGCGCTGCGCTCGCTGGAAACGGGCCTGACCGGCGTCGACGAGGTCACCATTCCGGGCCTTGGCGAGGCGGACGACAAGAACGCGATCCGCGCC
>DATJYJ010000465.1:0-5064 GCA_035578025.1 Verrucomicrobiia bacterium | reverse complement strand
CGGAGACCGTGTGCTGATGGAGTGCTCCCGCCGCCTGACGCACATCGTCCGCCAGTCCGACCTGCTCATCCGCTGGGGTGGCGAGGAATTTCTTGTCGTGCTGCGTTCCGGCACACGCGCCGATGGCGACATCCTGGCCCGGCGCCTGCTCCGCCTGATGGGCGAGGAGCCCTTCGACATCGGCGACGGAAAAATGATTCCGATGACCTGTTCGATTGGATGGGCCGCGTTCCCGTGGATTCCCTCGCAGCCCGACGCGCTCAGCGTGGACGACGTGCTTGTGCTGGCCGACCGCGCTATGTACGCGGCGAAAGAGGCGGGCCGCAACTACGCTGTGGGCATCGCGCCGGGTGCGGAATTGCTTCGCGAGACTTCCGTGGGTGCGCCACCGCGCGTGGATCTGCTGGTGCCGGAATCACCGCTGGTGCGCCTGACGCGCTCGCTGGGCTCCTGGATTCAGGCGCCAAGCGGCGCCGCCCACGACGTGGAGAGAGACAACGAGTCTTGAGGGCCGCGTTTGCTTCCTCTCTCTTCCGCCTGCAGCAGCTCAGTGCAAGACGCCCACGCGGCGCTCCAATTCCAGGAAGCGAGGATGTGAGTTAATCGGGGTCAATTCCGGACTGACTCGCAGGACGATCAACGCGCCGTCGCGTTCGTCGTAGGCTTTCTCCAGGGAATCCAGCGCCCGGTCCTTGTCGCCAAGCCACACATAAATCGCAGCGATCTGGTGGGCCGAGCCGTAGGACCTTGAGAAGCCGGCGAGTATGCGACGCACCTCCTGGCGCTTGCCCTGGATGGCAAGCAAGATTCCCTGCGCCGACCCATCGCCCGCGCGGGCAAGGTCGAGTTCCGAGAAGAAATCTTTCGACTGCCCTTTCCGCCAATAGGCCCAAGCTATGGTCCAATGGGCCATCTCAAAGTTGGGATTCATCTCCAGCGTCCTGCGGCATTGCGCGATGGCTTCGTCATCGCGCCCGGAAAACAGAAGCATCTCCCCAACGTCCCGGCTGATGATTACGGAGAGGGGATCGGCCTGCTGAGCGCGGCGCGCTTCGGCCAGCGCTTCGTCCAGTCGCGCCAGGGCCACCAGGTCGTACGCATACCAATGGTGCGCGGTGGCATAACCTGGGTTGAGGGCGATGGCCCGGCGGTATTCCTGCTCCGCCCCGGCAAAATCCCAGTCGAAATGCATTTTGACGAACCCGAGAGACGCGTGCGCATCGGCCAGCGAATCGTCCAGGCCCAAGGCCTTCTGCGCCGCGCCGCGAGCCTTATCCATCGCCTCTCTGCGCGGCAGGAGATTGTTGGGCTGGGAACCGAGCAGGGCGTAAGCGTCAGCCAGCCCGGCGTAGGCTTGCGCATATCCCGGATCCGCCGCAATAGCCTTCTGGAAATACTCGATGGCCTTCTGGTGGCCTTCGACAGTGCGCTTGTTCCAAAAAAACCGCCCCCTCAGGTAATTTTCGTAGGCGTCCGGATTGACCACTCGGGTCCGCTCGAGGCGCGCCTGCCCTTCAGGCGTCAACCTCAATCGAATCTGCTGAGCAATCGCGCCCGCCACGTCGCTCTGAACGCCGAGGATGTCGCGCAGCTCGCGGTCGTAATTCTCCGCCCACTGGTGGCTCTGATCGCGCACCTGGATGAGCTGAGCGGCGATGCGCACACGGCTGCCCTCCCGGCGCACGCTGCCTTCGAGCAGGTAATCCACGCCCAACTCGGCCCCGATCTGCCTGGCATCTTTGTGCGCCCCTTTGTATTGCATCGCGGAGGTGCGCGCGATCACTCGCAGCCGGTCCGGCTCCAAGCGGCCGAGTTGCGTGATCATCTCCTCGGTGAGGCCGTTGCTGAAATACTCCTCGGCAGGATCGCCGCTCAGGTTTTCAAAGGGCAGCACCGCCAGCGTGATCTTGCCGTTTGCAGGAGCCGCAGCCGGCCGGCGGCGGTACCAGAGTCCCCCGCCCGCCCCGGCCAGGATCAGCACGACGGCCAACGCCGCCGCTGGAATATGCCATCTCCTCCTGACGGCCGGTGCCGCCAAAACGGAAGTAGCCAGGTCGGGAGGAATTTCTGGGGCGGCCTGCGGCCAGTCCTCCACATCGCGAACTTCTGCCACGAACCGGTAGCCGCGCTTCGAGTGCGTTTCGATGTAATCCCCGCCTCCGGGCGCTTCCCCGAGCGCCTTGCGCAGCGTGGAAACGTTTTTTGCCAGCGTGCCCTCCTCGACAAACGTGCCGGGCCAAACCTTCTCGAGCAATTCATCTTTGGCCAGCAGGGTTCCGCGGTTCTCGACCAGCGCGAGCAGGGTGTCCAGGGCCTTGGGAGTGAGCGAGACAACCGTGCCATCGCGGAAAAGCAGACGCTGGACAGGGTCCAATCGGAAGGGGCCGAACGCGTATAAGTTCTTTGCGCTCACGGCAATCGCCGATTTCAGGAAAATTTCAAAAAAAGAAGAACCATCCGGTATGACATGCTGCCCGCGTAACACCTAGAGTCACAAGCTGAATCGCGGTCACGAGCGCAATCTATGCGAATTGCCCACATCCTATCGCACCGCCATGGGGTGAAGCAACGGCGGCGCGAGAGCGCGACCTCAAATTCCACCACGGCAGGCACTATGGACTACCATTCGGAGTCGAACGACAGGCGCGCAGGTTTTCTAGGTTTCCGCCGGCATCCTCTGTCGAGGAGTCTGCTCGCCGCGGGAATCGGATGGGCTTTCTGCCTGACGCTTTGGGCGGGTGGGCCGCCCATCGCGGGGAACGGCGGCAACAATCCGCCGCACGCGATCATCAAGCCCGTTCCGAAGATCGGCAAGCACCACGATGCATTGGCGGTCCCCACGCTCGACGGGACACAGTCCTTCGACCCCGATTTTGATTTCATCACCTATCAATGGAAAGATTCGAGCGGCATGATCATTGGCAATGGCCCGACGGTGCAGGTGGTGCTCGTTTCCTTCGGAACGTACACTTATGTTTTGATCGTTTGCGACACACACTACTCCTCCCAGGACATAAATCAGACGAATCCCCTGCATTCCTGTGCAAGCGCGAGCATCGCCGTTGAGGTGGTAGAGGACGACCTTCCGCCTAGCGTGGACGCCCCGGACATCACTGTCAGCGTCACCGATCCCGGGAGTGCCACGGTGAGCAAATCCACCGCTCTTTCCAACTACATGCTCAACGGTGCGACCACCTCCGCGGTGGACGACATAGACCCGCACCCGCAGTTCCAACGAGTGGTAGGGCCAAACGGAACGGTAACCCCCAGCACGGTTTTCCCCGAGGGGGACACGCCCATTCTCGTTTTTTATGTCGACCAGGCGTTCAATGTGGGCAGCTCTCCGGCAACCGTCCACGTGACGGACCGCCAGGACAACGACATCTTCCTTTTGACCGGTGAAGGCAATTGCTTCGCCGTGCCCTGCAACGACGTCATCCAGAGAGTGCGGGGCGGTGTGGTCGAGGATTTCTGCACGTTCGCTGGTGGAACTTCGCCAACTCAAGGACTCATTGTGGATTCAAGCGGGCGCCTGGTCGCCCTTCGCGATGCCGTCAATATTGCCGGCGTCGCGGGCCTCGAAATGGTCCGCTGCAACACAAAAGGGGCGCCCTTGGAAAAGTTTGCCTGGTTCCAGAGGGTCGGCGGCGTACCCCCCGGATACCGCGAGCCTTTTCCCAACTTGGTGGTCGGTCCAAACGGTGGCGGCGGCCTGACCTTAGGAAGGCTAAACGAGGTGGTGATCGACGATAACCAGAACAAGGGCCAGCCGTTTTTCGTGAATGAAGATGTCTACATTTTCAATCTTCAGCTTTCCTCCGACAATCCAGGCAGCAATCCTAATAAGTCTGTGATGTACCACGTGAAGCAGGATTTCTGGGAGGACGGGCCGGACCTTGGGAGCAACATCAGCACCAACCTGCCGGCCAGCATGTACTTTGATTCCGGCACGACCTTCGTGACCGGCGGGAACTCCGGTTGTCTTGGCAGGGTCAAGATTCCGCTCTCGATTCACGCCATGGGCCAACTCGGCGGGGTAGATTTCGACCTACGACTAAATCTCTTTAGCCAGTCCGGTGAATTCTGCGGCTACGTTGTGAACGACAGAACCCTGCCTCCATCGCCCCCGGAGTGCCCCCCTCCGATGTACTCTGCGCCCTATACCAATCCCCGGCCAAGCGGGGGTGGCATGGGCGGATTCATGCAGGTGTTCTACGACGAATTCAGCGGCCACGGCCTGACGCTGAGCGGCAATTACGCTCCCGCGGGCGGAATTGACACCCTGTTCAGTACGCTGCCGCTCGATGACCCGAGCAATGACGACAACTACTGGGGCAATGGCCTGGCGGGCTGCGCGCTGCAGAAGAAAGTGGATTATACCCCGTTGAAGCCCGGCGGCGTCTTCGCTTACGGGCCGATCACACCAACGTCGCAGGGCCTGCTGATGATGACGTCGACCTTCCCGACGTGTTGTTCCCTGGTTGAGATGACCTCGGACAAGCCAAGGTTCATTGTTAGAGATGGACTGGGCCCCGCAGGACCGATCGCCGCCTGGCCCATTAATGTCTCTGCCGGATTTGCCGCCACGATTCTTATCCGCGTAGACTCGCCGGTGGACATGCTAATAACTGATCCGACGGGGAAACGTCTGGGAGTGATCAGTGGCGCATCGGTCAACGACTTCGGCAAGGATGGCGCAGATACCGGCGCGGGTTCGCATCCGCGATTCTATGCAATCAGTAAGCCCGTCCCCGGTGATTACTCCGTCCGGAGTGTCGGCACTGACTCCGGGCCCTACACCGTCCACGTCTATTCCGTGGATACGTCCAAACCGTTCGGCCAGCACATCTTCAACTCCGGTATGGCCTCGCCCGGTTCTCTGAGCAGCCAGAATTTCACTCTCGACACCGATGGCGGAATCGCCTTCACCAATCACCCGCCCCTCGCCAATCCCGGTCCCGACCAGACCGTCACCGCCGGCGCCAATGGCATGGCCATGGTGAATCTCGACGGCTCCGCTTCTTCCGATCCCGACGGCGACACGCTCTCCTTCTCCTGGGCCGG
>DATJYJ010000464.1:0-5314 GCA_035578025.1 Verrucomicrobiia bacterium | reverse complement strand
GCCTTCGGCGGGTGCATTACGCTGTGAGAGCGATGCAAGCCAACCGGAGGGAACTGTTCGCGGCCTTGATGGCCGCCGCGGCGGCACGACAATTAAGGAGCCAGGACGGGCCGGTCACGATTCCCGGCAAGCGTCCCATGATCGTCCACAACGACCGGCCTGAAGACCTGGAAACTCCCTTGAAGTACTTCGATAGCTGGGTAACGCCGGTTGACGCGTTTTTCGTCCGCCAGCACATCCCGCGGCCGGCGCCGATCGACCCCGCCGCGCACCGGGTTCAAATCAGCGGGATGGTTTCCAAAGCGGCGCAACTCTCTCTCGCGGACCTGCAGAAGCTGCCGCAGCATACCGTACCCGCCACGCTCGAATGCACCGGTAACGGGCGCGCCTTCTACTCGCCGAAGGTACCGGGGATTCAGTGGGGGCGCGGCGCTGTCGGCAACGCCGAATGGACCGGCCCACGCCTCGGCGACGTGCTCAAGGCCGCGGGCGTGGACGCGAACGCGAAGCACGTGGAGATCGACGGCGCCGATACCGGCCTCGCGCAGACGCCGGACTTTCTCCGCTCCATGCCGATGGAGAAGGCGATGCATCCAGCGACTCTGCTCGCGCTGAAGATGAACGGCGAGTCGACGCAGATCCACGGCTTTCCGGTGCGGCTGATTGTTCCGGGCTGGGACGGAACGAGCTGGGTCAAGTGGGTCACACGCCTGACACCGAAAGCGGAGATGAGCTCCGGATTCTTTATGAATCCCGGATATCGATACCCCAAGTACGCGCGTCCCCCGGGGTCTGCCGCGGTTCCGGCCGAACTCGAAGTCATCGAGGGAATGCCGGTGAAGTCCACCTTGACCGCGCCCGAGGACGGCGCCAAGGCAGCGTTAGGGCCGCAGACCATCCGTGGATTTGCCTGGGCCGGCGAGAACGCCATCGAGCGCGTGGACGTGTCCACCGACGGCGGCGCCCGCTGGCAGGCAGCGGAACTTTCCACGCAGAAACTGCCGTTCGCCTGGCGCCTCTTCACACTCCAGTGGACGCCGCAGGTGCCCGGCTATTACACCCTGATGTCGCGCGCCACCGACACCGCGGGGAGGGTGCAGCCGATCGTGCCGGCGTGGAATCCGTCGGGCTATTTGTGGAACGGCATCGACCGTGTCGGGATCACTGTGGAGAAAGCGTAATGCGGTTTCTACTGGTACTCACCATTGCCGCGGCCGCGTGGGGCGCCGACCAGGCAACCCTCGAGAGGGGCCAAAAGGAAGAACAGCGTGTCTGCCTGCCCTGCCACAGCCTGCGCCTGATTCACTCGCAGCGCTTGAGCCGGGCGGCTTGGGGCCGCGAACTGGATAAGATGGCGGGCTGGGGCACAAAGTTCAGCGATCGCGATGCCCTACTCGAGTACCTGGTTGCCACCTATGGAGATGACAAACCGGTGACGCCGCCGGTGCTCAGCGACGACGGCCGCAAGGCGAAGCAGTAAAGAAATTGTTACACTTTGCGACCGGACGGCCCTGCCGCGCATCGCAACATCATGATGAAAACTGCCATTCTGGGCCTGGCTATGACTATGACAAGTTTCGGCGCTTCCAGCGTCTACGATTTCACTCTGAATTCCATCGACGGCGCTGCCACGCCGCTCTCGACATTCAAGGGCAAGGTGGTGCTGCTGGTGAATGTTGCCAGTAAATGCGGCTATACGCCCCAATACGCAGGGCTGGAGAAGCTCTACGAGAAATATAAGGACAAGGGCTTCGTGATCGTGGGTGTGCCCGCCAACAACTTCGGATCGCAGGAACCGGGCACCAACGAGGAGATCAAGACCTTCTGCTCCCGGACCTACAAGGTCACGTTTCCGATGATGAGCAAGGTGAGCGTCAAAGGCGCAGACAAGACACCGCTTTACCAGTTCCTGACGGACCCTTCGTCCAAAACCGGAGGCGACATCAAGTGGAACTTCACCAAGTTCCTGATCGACAAAAACGGCAATGTGATCAACCGGTTCGAGTCCGCGGTCACGCCCGAATCGGCGGACTTGGTTAAGGCTGTGGAGCAGGCGCTAATGTAGCGCGCAACGTGAGCGCTAAATCCGTTCCTCTCACTTTTCCCAATCGAAATACCCCTCTTCTGCGTCTATATAGTTTGAAGACGCCGTGGAGGATCCAATGAAAAAGGCGCTGGCGCGATTACGCGCAAAAACAGACCGGGAGCTGAGCATCCTGGCGCAGAAACAAATCGAACAGACCATGACACTCGCCGGACAGGGGCGGTATCGGGACGCCGCACGCGCGTACGGTATCGCCCGGAGGCTTCTCGTGGTAGCGGAGCTTCCGGCACCGCAACGAACGCGGCTGGAAAGCCAGCTTGCCGTGGTTCGCGAATCTATCGAACTGCCGGCGCAGGCGTGCGCGTAGGCGCCATCACTGCGGGCACGTTCTCATCGCGAATCAGCTTGTTGAACGCTGCCAGGTCCGCTGTCAACAGCACGTCCAGCTTCTTCAGCTCGGCATTCACCTGCGTCGCCAGATCTTCGTACACCATGTAACTCTGCTGAGTGGGTGCGTTGTCCGAACTCTGCACCACACCGAGCACGTGCGCCAGCTTGTTGTTCAGCTTGATGGGATAGTTCAGAGGATCTTCGCTCGCCCGGTTCCTGGTCTGATAGAGATTTTCTTCCACTGCGGTCAGCTTGGCCGAAAGCGCCTTGGCCGCGTCCGCCACCTTCTTCGAATCGCGCCTGGCGTACTCATCGAGTTGCTTCCGCAGCTCGCGAATGCGGATTACCGCGTCGTTGGTCTCGCTGAGCTTGTCGCGCACCTGAAGCGACAGGGAAACCTGCTTGGCGTAGTCCTCGGGCGTGGTGTCGAGGCGAGGGTCCTTTTTCACCTCGAATGCCTGGCTCTGCGACTGGCCGTCCACGGTCAGTTTCGCCGTGTACTTACCCGGCGACACGCGCGGGCCGTTGGTGGACCCGGCCCACAGAATCATGCCGGGGAAAGTGACCGCGTCTTCGTACCGCAGGTTCCAGGTGAAGCGATTCAGTCCGGCGTTCGCCGTGAGGCGCGCGGGCGGCGCACCGCGGAACGGGTTATCCTCTTCTTCGCCGGCCGGAGCCTGCGGGCGCGGCTGCTCGCGCGTGGTGAACTTGTTGACGCTCTTGCCCGCGCTATCCAGGAACTCGAGCGTGACTTCGCCCTGCGGCCGGTTTTTCAGCCAGAACATCACCTGGGCGCCGCCCGGAGGATTCTCGCCCACGGCCGCGCCCGCGCCGCGCCCACCGCCGCCGAACCCGCGCCCGCCGCCGAAGCGGTAGGTGTCCTTGGGCTGGAATAGGCGCGTCGCCGTGGTGTCGAACCCGTGGAACTGATACAGGAGCGGCACGTCGTCCAGAATCCAGAACGAGCGGCCCTCGGTGCCGATCACCAGTTCCTGGTCGCGCTTGTGGAATTGCAGGTCGGTGATCGGGGTGACCGGCAGGTTGAGCTGGAACGAGCGCCAGCCTTCGCCGTCGTCGAACGAAATGAAGAGGCCGATCTCGGTTCCCGCCACGAGCAGGCCCTTCTTGTTCGGGTCCTCGCGGATGACGCGGGTGAAGGCATTCTCGGGAATTCCGCTCACGATCTTCTTCCAGGTCTTCCCATAGTCCGTGGTCTTGTAGAGGTACGGCCGGAAATCGTCCTGCTGATAGTTGGTGGCGGCGACGTACGCCGTGCCCGCATCGTGCGGCGAGGCATCGATGGAGTTGATGCGGATCCAGTCGGGCATGCCCGGCGGCGTCACGTTGTCCCACTTCTTGCCGCCATCGCGCGTTACGTGTACCAGCCCGTCGTCCGAGCCCGCCCAGATCACGCCCTTGGCTACAGGCGATTCGATGATCGTGAAGACCGTGCAGTAGTACTCGACGCTGGTGTTGTCCTGGGTGATGGGCCCACCCGACGATCCCATCTTCGATTTATCGTTGCGGGTCAGATCCGGGCTGATCACGTCCCAGCTCTGGCCTTCGTTGGTGGTGCGGTGAATCACGTTGCTGCCGATGTACAGGGCTTTCGGATCGTGTGGAGAAAATACGATCGGGAAGCTCCACTGGAAGCGGTACTTCATGGCTTCGACGCCGTAGCCCATGGTGTTGTCGGGCCATGCGTTGATGTTGCGCATTTGCCCGGTGCGCTTGTCCTGGCGGGTGATCAGGCCGTCGTACGAGCCGGCGTAGACGATCTGCGAATTTTTGGGGTCGGGCGCGATCCAGCCGCTTTCGCCGCCGCCCACGTCGTACCAGTCCGCCTGCGTGATGCCGAAGCCGCCGGTGCGGCTAGCGGTACGCACGGTGGTGTTGTCCTGCTGCGCCCCGTAGATGTTATACGGGAAATCCTGATCCAGCGCCACACGGTAGAACTGCGCGGTCGGCTGGTTGTCCACGGTGGACCAGGTGCGCCCGCCGTCGTTGGTGACGGTGGCGCCACCATCGTTGCTTTCGATCATGCGGTTGGGATTGTCGGGTGCGATCCAGAGATCGTGATTGTCGCCGTGCGGCGGCCGCATGGTAGAGAACGTCCGGCCGCCGTCGATCGACTTGTGCATTCCCACGTTCAGCGCGTAGATCGTGTCGGGGTTCTGCGTGTCGGCGAAGATATGCGAGTAATACCAGGCGCGCTGGCGCAGGATGTTCTGGTCGTTCACCTTGGTCCAGGTGCGTCCGCCGTTTTCGGACCGGAATAGACCGCCGTCGGTGGCTTCCACCAGCGCCCAGACGCGGTCCGGATTCGCGGGTGAAACCGTTAAGCCGATCCGCCCCAGCACGCCGCGCGGCAGTCCCGGCGCGCGCGAGATCTCGGTCCAGTTGTCACCGCCGTCGGTAGTCTTGAAGAGGCCGCTGCCCGGCCCGCCGCTGTCCATGCGCCAAGGCTTGCGGCTGATCTCCCAGAAGGCCGCATAGATCACGCGCGGATTCGACGGGTCCATGGCGAGGTCCACCGCGCCAGCCATGTTGCTGCGCTTGAGCACCTGCTTCCAGGTGGCGCCGCCGTCCGTCGTGCGATAGACGCCGCGCATGTCGTTCGGTCCCCACAAGTGGCCGAGGGCTGCCACATAGACGGTGTTCGGATCTTTGGGGTGGATCCGTACCGCTCCAATGTGGTAGGAGTCCTGCAGGCCAACGTTGCGCCAGGTGTGTCCTGCGTCCACCGACTTGTAGACGCCATCGCCATGGGTGGCATTGCCGCGCACGCAGGCCTCGCCCATTCCCACATAGACGACGTTGGGGTCGGAGTCCGCCACGGCGATCGCGCCCACCGATCCCGTCTTGAACTGCCCGTCGGAC
>DATJYJ010000463.1:0-52393 GCA_035578025.1 Verrucomicrobiia bacterium | reverse complement strand
GCTGGTGAGACCGCCCAAAGAGCCAGGAAGAAGGATGCGGCCGCCGAAGCGTTCCTGAAGTGCAGTACCAGAATCAGCGCCACGGACACGCCGCAGATGATCTGCAACTGCCGTCTGGCGGCCGCGGCATGTTTGTGTATCGATGCCGCAGCTCCGTCGGCGGTCTGCCACTCCAGAAGATTGCGATGGCTTACCAGCCGTCGATACGCAACCCGCATGATGGCATCGGCGGCCAGCCACGCCTGGTGGGGCAAGAATGCCACCATGACCGCGGCGCGCATGAGCTCATCGGCCGCGCCGCGCCAGCCGTATATGGTGCCCTGCAGCACCCGCGCCAGGCGATCCAGCAACGGCGCCACTGCCGGAATCGCGATCGCGAGCCCGACCACCAGGCTCCAGACGCCCGGAGCCGCCGAGATCAGCCAGCCCAACAGGAGCAGCAAAAGTGATGCGATCGGAACCAGACTCCGGCGAAGGTTGTCGAAAATTCGCCAGCGGCCAATGATGGAGAGAGGATTCCGTTCACTTTTGCCGGAAGCCGCCGGCACCCGTGGAAATATCCACGGCGCGATCTGCCAATCGCCGCGAATCCAGCGGTGCTGCCTCTGGCTGTAGCTGGCGTAATTTAGCGGCAGGTTCTCGAATAGCTCGATGCCCGTGGCCAGGCCTACGCCGGTGTATGTGCCTTCTATCAAATCGTGGCTGAGCAGCGTCTCAGCCGGGAATCGGTTGTTCAATATCGCGCGAAACGCCTGCAGGTCGTAAATGGCTTTGCCATGAAAGAGCCCTTCGCCGAACAGATCCTGTTGCGCGTCGGAGACGGCCTGGCAGTAGGGGTCGGTGCCGGTGGTGTCGGCGAAGATTCGGGTGAAGCGCGTCGCGGTGGCTCCCGGCAGGGCTATGCTCACGCGTGGCTGGATGATCGTATAGCCGCGCAGCCGGACGCCTGTGACTGGATCGATGACTACGCGGTTCAGAGGATGTGCGATGGTCTCGATCATGCGGCGCGCGGCGCAGGGCGGCAGTTGGGTATCGGAGTCGAGCGTGATTACGAAACGAACCGCCGCCGGCGGGGCTCCCTCGCATAGAAGCTCCGCGGGCCCTTCGCCGCTGAGGAACGCATTCAGCTCTTCGATCTTGCCGCGCTTCCGCTCGCGCCCGATCCACTTTTGCTCACTCTGCGACCACTGCCGCTTGCGGTGAAACAGGAGAAACCGTCCGTTCGGGTGCCGAGCATTGAGTCCGGCAACGCCTTCGCGGACCACGCGCAGCAATTCCGCATCGTCGGCTGCCGTCTCCTCCGGCGCGTCCCCGAAATCGGAAAACAGACTGAAGTAGACGTTGTCCTCCTGGTTGGCGAGGAATCGCACCTCGAGTTTCTCCAACTCGCGGTGTACGACGTCGAGGTTCGTGAGCATCATCGGCACCACGATCAGGGTCGCGTGCTCCGCCGGGATGCGGTCTCGGAAGTCCAGAGCGGGCAACGCTTCAGGCGGAAGCAGCGAGATGACCAGTGCATTTACGATTTGTACGACCAATTCGCTCAGCGGAAATAAGGCCAGTATTCCCAGTTCCAGCAGAATGGCCCGGTCGCGCATGCCGGCATGCCACGCCAGTGCCAGGGAAAGGACGACAAAAGCCAGAGTGAGTCCCGCAATGCCCGACAGATATATGGGTGTTGCGTGGCGGCGCACGCCGCGCAGCAGGCGTGTTCGCAATGGCAGACGGGCGCGGCATTCCGCTTCCAGCGTCAGCAAGCCATCGTCGATGAGATAGTAGGCCACCTGCCCGGTTCGCGCGTCGGATCCGCGCGCCGCGAGTGAAATCGCGCGCCGCGCGACATCCAGTTCTCCTACTCCACTGTTCCGCGAGATGCGCTCCACGGCCTGCCGGCAGCGGTCGCGGGTTGAAAAATCGCTGTGAGGATAGATGCCCGCCGGGTCGGACCGCAACTCCGCCTCCATCAGGCTGACCGGCTCGAACAGATTGGTGAAGTCGATGCGCGAGAGGGTGCGCAGGCTGCCGAAGGCATTGGCGATGGAGACCGACGCGCTGGCCTCTCTGCCGTGCTGGGTGCGAACAATTTCCGTCAGGGACTGGCCGAGCTGCTGCTCGATCCAGTGCTGCAGCGGGGCCAGCGCCTCCTCTTCGTCCTGCAGTTGTTCGGCCAGCGACGTGACGAAGTAGGGCTCTCGTGCGATGGGCTCGGCCTCCATGCTTTGTAGAATCCTGAGGAATGTCTGCGGCCCGCGTCTCGAACCCGCGGCCAGGCGGTTCGCCCAGAAATAGGCGGCTTCTCGCAGCTCCTGTGTTTCGCTGACACGTGCGGCCATGTGGGTCAGCGCCTCGACCAGTGCGACGCGCAACAGCAGGGGAAACGACCACAGCTCCGCAATGGTAAGGGGCGCTTCTTCCTGGTAGCGCCGCAGGCAGTCCTCGAGGTTGGCCTCATCGACCGAGTAGTCGGTATGTGCCGCCAATTCCTGCGCGAGCTCGTAAACATACGGCACGCCGGACTCTGCGGCCGGTAGAATCTGATGATATCGCCGGGGCAGATGGCGCCTGATCTCGGCGATCTGCGTGCGGATCAGATAGCCGTTATCGAGCAGCCACTCTGCCGCCGATGTCAGGACGTGATCCAGGCGGACAGCCTCCGCCAGGACGCCGCGCGAGGCCTCCAGGATCTCCAGGTTTTTCTCCAGCTGAGGAAGAATCGTCGGTTTCGCGATGCTGCCGGATCCTCGGCAACCGGCGCAGACACTGGCGAAATGTTCGTTCGAGTCGATTCGGGAGCGCTGCAAGAGGGGCGCCGCTCCCGGAATACCGGGAGGCTCGGACAACACAAAGACCGCGGCGGATCCAACGCGCTGGAACTGCTGAACGACGGCATCGACATTTGCCGGCGTCGCCCGGATCATGAACAGGCATTCGTCCTCGAGGCGCAGTTCGCTGTATCTGGTCCAGGTTTGGTTCGCCGGCAGCTCCGTCGACCGTGCAGGGCCGCATCGATAAAGCTTTTCTCCGGGGATGGCATCCAACGACTGATGGACTCCTCCGGGTTCAGCCTCGTCGGAGCCGTAGAAGGCCAAAACCGTGCGAAGCGGTTTCGCCTTCATCGTGTCGGCCGCTCCTTCACCATGCTCGCCCACCGATCACACGCGCAAACAGACCGATCAGGAATAGCAGGCCGAAGGTCAGCGCCACGATCGAGGAGAATGCGGGAGCACCTAGCAGCGCCATCACTGAGCCAACTATGGTCATTAACGCAAATAGGATCATCCATCCGAACATTGGCGGTCTCCTCTGCCTTGGCCGACGGCATTGCTGGTGCAACTGGCATGCCGAATCCTCTGTGCATTTTCGAACCGTTGGACAACGCCTGTTGGATAAACGGAATACCTGTAAGTCGCGATCGGATCCTGCGCCAGGTGTGCGATGGCCGGTGGCGGCGATTTACATCACAATTGCAAAACTTGCACTCCGGAGCTCGGGCCCTTAAGGGCGCGAGCCTCGCGTCATTTCTGGTATGGCTGTTCGGATTGAGTCGTGTATGAATGGAAACCAGCGCGTTCCATGCCGCGCTGGGCTTCGGGGTTCTTCATGAAAGTCTCCCAGATGAAGCCGGTGCGCGCGTTTTCCGCCATGACGAGCGTAATACCGGTATCGATGCCGATGACGTCGTTGTCGTACCACCGCTCGAGAGGACTGAAGGCATTCACGAAGCCGTAGCCGGCACCATGCGCCGTTGCCATAAGAGCCTTTGACAGTTCGCAGGACTTTCAGGCACACGACAGGGAGCAAGGGCAACGACCCGCCTGCCGCACTGGGAACCACCGTCCCGTCGATCGGGCCAATGGCTGACGGTCCGCACCAGGCCACGTATCCGTGTTGTTCGGAATCGGAGGCGGTAACACCCCAGAGAGTCTCGCTGTAGTCCGTCGTATTCGAAGGTCACGCGCTTCCACGCGTCCCATGCTTCCGCCGGCAGTGGATGTGTCGCCGAGCCCAGTCCGAGAAGATACATCATCATGTGTTCGCTCTAGCCGTCCCAGCGGTAGGGAAGGAAACCGTTTTCCGGCATCCAACCTTGTGGGAGCAGGGAAGTATCCTCGGACAGCCAGGTCCGGTCCACGCGATTGAAGATCGAGCTGGCAAGCTCGTTGATCTCTTCGTGAAGAAAGAAACGGCGGCACGTCAAAACGCCGCACAAGAGGATCGCCGTACCCAGTCGCAGATGCGCCATGCCGATCCCTTGACCACGTTGAAGTACTATCAGCCGAGCATCCCTGAATCAGTAAGACGGCGCCCGTGGCGCTCGAAGCAGAGATCCTGAACAAACCAAGGCAGTCTGGCGAAACGGCAAACCGGGCTCGCAACTCGAAGAACGCCGCCAAAGCGGCCGACCACCGTCATTAGGGCTGCCACAAAACCTCACCCACCGCCTCATTTTGTGTACCGATTGTGTACCTGGAGTTTTCTTGGCGATCGCCAAGTTCTTTGGGATTTGGTACGCCCGGGCCGATTCGAACGGCCGACCTTTTGCTCCGGAGGCAAACGCTCTATCCAGCTGAGCTACGGGCGCACACAATCGGTATTCCTATTGTAATCCGCGCCGGCCCCCGCTCACAACTGCAACTGATAAATGTTCAATCCGAACAAGGTCGGGGCCAGCAAGTAGTTGGCGGTTGTCGCCACGATTCCGCTAAAGCCGAACTGCGTCTGAATCGGGTATGGCACGATCGTCGCGGGCTGACGCGCATCTACCAGCATCAGCGACGGCGGTCCAAAGGTGTCCGTGGCCGGCGGATTATTCACAATTGCAAACACGCTGTTGGGAAAAGCCGCCACGTAGAACGTGCCGTTCACCTGAAGATTCGTGGTAAAGGTGCCGATCACCGCGGGGGCCTGGACATTGCTCAGGTCCATCGTGGTCAGGGTCAGATTGCCGGTGAAAGCGAAGTCGGGAACCCCGGGGTTGCGTTGCCCCACCGTGTTGCCGGCGGCTAGTAGAGTGTTCCCTGAAATGTCGAAGCTCAGAAGGATCGCAGCCTGGCTGACCGTGACCTGGTTCAGCAGGAATGGATTGGAGGGCGTGGCGGCATTGATCACATTCAGCAGTCCCTGGCCGCTCGTGCTCGTGCCGGTGGCCGTGCTGCCGGCGACATACGCATAAACCTGATTGATCGCCTCCACGTCCGGTTTCAGGTTCGGCGTCGCCGGCTGCAGCGACCCCAGAAACAGCGGATACGCGGGATTGGTGAAGTCGAAAACCAGAAAATCGCCGTTCTGGGCGATGATCGCGTGCCCATTGGTGTAATAAGTGATGAAGCTGGTCGTAACGTACACGTAATTTCCCGCGAAGCTCATTGCCACCATCTGCATGTAATTCGTGCTCGCGATATCCAGCAGGTTCGGAGCGCGTGGATTGCTCAATCCGTAAATTGCGAACGACTGCGCGCTCGTTGGCGTTCCGATGATCTCCACCAGGTAGGGAGTCGAGGCAGCCGCGTTGATCGCACATGAATTGCCGTTGCCGTTCAGCACGGCATCCCCTAATTCGCCGATGACGCTGGGCGCCGACGGACTCGTCACGTCCACCATGACGATGCGATTGGTGCCGCAAACGTAAGCCACATTATTGAAGAGCGCGATGGTGCTGTTCGCCGTATTCACAAACTGCGCCGCTCCCGTGAGTTGGAGCGGGCTGGTATACGGCGAGCCCGAGCCCGAAACCGACAGCGTTGCGGAAGCACTCAGGTATCCGCCTACGGTCAGCACGAGGGGGTAATCCCCGGTTGGCAGCGTGGGTACCAGGATGTTCGCTTGCGCCAGCCCCGCAAAGCCGGGCGTCAATCCGAGGAACTGGACCGTGGCGCTCTGCGCGCCGATAGTCGCCGTCGGCGTTGCCGTCGCCGTGGAAAGCGGCGAGGACGGAGTCTGCACCCCATCGGCCACCGCGTTATCGACCGCCCCTATGCCGGTCAGATACACCGTGACGACCGAGCCCGACGCGGCCGGGGCCGAAGAACTGTTGAGCGCGCCGCCGTTCTGGGCGACCGCGTGGTTGTCCCCGTATTGGAAGATGGCGGGCGCCGACGAAGTGACCGTGACGTTGAAAGATGCGCTCGTCCCGCTCGGGCCTTGCACCGTGAGGCTGACAGTGCCGCTCTTGAGCGAAGATGGCACCTGAAAGTTGATTTGTCCGGAATTGACGTACAGAAGCGGCGCTGTCGTGCCTCCCATCGTCACGCTCGTGCCGCCGAGACTGGTGGGCAGCGGAAAGCCTGTCGCCGAAGCCTCGCCACTCGCGAGATTCGTGCCGAAAATCGAGGCCAGCGAACCGGGAGCAACGCGCGGGCCGTAACCGGCCGAGTCGGTGACGCTCTGGACTACAGGAGCCGGCGTGGCAGCCGGGCAAGGACTGAGAACCCACAGAAATGGAACAGCCAGAATCGCGAGCCTGCTGCCCTCGAGAGAAAACTCCATAAGAAAAGGAGACGCCAGCCGCGCGCGAACTGTGCAGTCAAAGCCATCCGGATTCGATGCGCCCTCCGCCGTAAGGGACAAAGGAGCGGTTGGCGAACGCGATGTGGTAGGATGCTGGATACGAGACCATTTTCATCTCACGGAGAGGTGGCTGAGTGGTCGAAAGCAGCGGTTTGCTAAACCGTCGTACTGGCTTAAACCGGTACCGGGGGTTCGAATCCCCCCCTCTCCGCCAGTTCAAGTCATTGGTAATATTTGATTTACCCCCAACACCTCCCGTTCCATCGTGACCACTTCGCTTGGCTTCAGTTCCGCCGACTTGGCCGGCCAGTAATGCTAATTGAGTCGTGAGCTTGGAAACCCGGTGGCGCGAAAGTGACGGCGCGTCGAAGCCCGGCTCGCTCGTGACTTCCACGAGTTGGCGCTGCCGGCGATGCGAAAGACCGTATCAGGCTGCGGATCTGCCTCGAATACTCCAGCGACTGCCTCAGCGGTGCCATGCCGCTGGCGCCTGTGATATCGGCGAACTTTCCTTTGTCCAGATTGCGGAACACGGAAAGGTCTCGGAATCCAAAGCGGCGAAGACGATATCGGGTCGTTGGCGACAAAGAGATCCATTCACCCGTCCAGAGCGTCGCGAAACGTCCCGTCGCGGTAGTACAGGAATCACTGGTCGGGTATGGCTTATGGAATTTGGGATAGCATTCGTCCAGCCGGTCGTGTGCGGCTCTGCGCGCGTTCGGGAATGTCGATCGCTGAACTTCCAAGGGCTCACCCGGCAGCGTTCATCCCTTCCGCCGATGGACCTATGGCAATCTCGGACTGCATGCCCTCCATCTGCGTGCGTCGGGGCTTTCTTGTACGTAGCATACGGTACGCTACTTGAAAGCTGTACAGGCTGCTCCTAGACTTTCGATCAGGCATTGGTTAGTTGAAGCCACGTGAGGCATAAGTGGCTGTCGTTCTTCGTGCCCGACATCCGTTCGGGTTGGACGAGCGATATCGCTCGAGGAGAGTAATATGAACTATCGCAGAGTGCCTCGATTCGGGGTACTTTTGAGTGTTCTTTTTGTGGTCGCCCTACAGGTATCCGCTCAGGAAGCGACCATTGTCGGAACCGTCACCGACCCGACCGGCGCCACGGTTCCCAACGCCAATATTCGAATCACAAACAGTGAAACGGGGCGGGTTAGCGTGTTCTCCACCAGCGTGGCGGGCGAATACGTCGCTCCCAGCCTGCGCATCGGCCATTATTTGGTGCGCGCCGAAGCCGCCGGATTCCGGCCGATTGAGCAGAAAGACGTGGTGCTCCAAGTCGGGGACCGCGTTCGCGTCGATTTCAAGCTGCAAGTCGGCGCCGCCACCGAAGAGGTGACCGTAGAAGCCGGGCAAATCGCGGTACAGACCGATACCGGCGAAGTAAGCTCTATGATTAGTGGCCAGCAGGTGGCGGATATTGCCACAAATGGACGCAACATCTATCTGCTAGCTACACTCCTGCCGGGTGTTTCCAACGCTATGAGTGGCGATTTTCAGCTACAACTGCCCGTAAGCTCGGACGACAAATGGGCTTTCAACGGGAACCGCCCGGGCCATAGCAACTTTCTCATTGACGGAGGCGAGGACTATGATCGCGGCGGCGAGGGTCGTCTCAGCGTCATGCCATCGCTCGAGTCTATAGCCGAATTCCGCGCACTCACGTCGAACTATAGTGCCGAATATGGCCTCTCTTCGTCGGGAACCGTGACATTAGTCCTAAAGTCCGGCACGCAACAGATCCATGCCGCGGCTTGGGAGTTCCTCCGTAACGACTGGCTGGATGCCAGTAACTTCTTCACCAACGCCGCCGCACAACCGAAGCCCGAACTCCGCTTCAACGAATTCGGCTTCAACGTCGGCGGCCCGGTCACCTTCGGCAAGCTCTACAACAAGGACAAGAACAAGACGTTTTTCTTCTACAACATGGAATGGCGGAAGTACGTGCAGGGAGGCGGCGTCATCAACCAAACGGTGCCGCTGACCAGTTGGTATGGCGGCAATATGGCTGGCGGACCGACGATTCATGTGCCCTCCGCTACCCAGGTGGCGCCGTCGATTCTGGCGAAGTTCACGGCTGCCGGCCTGACGCCGGGACAGTCGTTCCCGAATAACACCATTCCGGCCAGCCTGCTCGACCCGAACGCGCAAATCCTGCTAAAGGCCGGCATCTTCCCGGCCCCCACCAGCGGCACCCAATTTATCAAGGGTGTCACCGCCCCGACTGACTTGAGGGACGAAAACCTCCGTATCGACCACCACTTCACCGACAAATTCACGGTCTTCGGGCACCTCATTGCCGAGCAGATCAATCAGGGCTTCACCACGCCGATGTGGAGCGGCGCCAATGTGCCCACCATCGGCAACACGTTCGGCAATCCCACCTATAGCGCCGTGGGTCACATCATTCAAACGATCAACCCCTCGTTGGTTAATGAGGTGGCGTTCAATTACAACGGCAACCGGCTCAATATCGCCCTCACCGGGTTGTACCAGCAGCCGAGCGGCCTGAGCATCCCCCGGTTGTTCCCCGGGCCAAACGCCGATAACCGCATTCCTCAAATCAACCTTACCGGCTCTACCGGCGCGCAGTATCAGACCCAGGCCTGGCCGTGGACCAACACTGCCAATTCGTACCAGTGGCGCGACGACCTCTCCTGGACCAGGGGCAGCCACCAGCTCAGAATCGGTGGAAGTATCATGTGGTACACGAAGATCCAGGAGCTTTTCGGCAACACCAACGGCTCCTATAGCTTTAACGGCACGTACACCGGAAACGATTTTGCCGATTTTCTGCTGGGCTTTTCGAACTCGTACACCGAGCAGGCGGTTCAGGACTTCGGCCACTGGAACAACAAGTCCTATGCACTGTATGTTCAGGATAACTGGCGGGTGAACAACCGCCTCACCCTGAACCTGGGCTTGCGGTGGGATGGCGTTCCGCATACGTATGAAGCCACGAACCGCATGTCGAACTTCTACTCCAACCTGTACGATCCCAGCAAGGCGGCGATCCTACTGCCGGACGGCACGATCAGCCCTTCCAGCCCCGGCTTAATCACCAGTCCCAATCCCATCCTGAAGGGCGTACAGTTCTACGGGAACGGGATGGGCATTGCCGGCGTGAACGGCATTTCCAACGGTCTCGTGAACAACCACTGGGCGGCTTTCGGCCCGCGCGCGGGTTTCGCTTACGACCTCACGGGCAAGGCGAAGACTATCCTGCGCGGCGGCTTCGGCATCATGTACGAACGTATCCAGGGGAACGACATGTACAACTCCGGGGCCAACATCCCGTTCAGCGACAGCGTCTCCTACAGCGGCGTGTCCCTGTCGAGTCCGAATACAAGCCTACTCACCGGACAGACGCTAGTAGCACCGATCTTACCGGCCAGCATTCAGGGCCTCAACAACACCGATTACAAGCTGCCGATGAGCATGCAGTTCAGCCTGGGCGTGCAGCAGGCGCTCGGCCAGAAGACCGTGCTGACCGTCGCCTATGTCGGCATGCAGAGCCGGCACCAGAGCGAAAATGAATTGCTCAACCTGCCATCGCCTGGTGTCTTGCCGGCCCTCATCAACAACACCGTCCAATTTAACAACGTGAATCCATATCCGGGCTATGGCGGCATCACTCTGTATGCCAATGACGCCAACAGCCATTACAACTCGCTGCAGGTCAGCCTCAACTCGCGGCTGCGGTCGGATCTCACCTTCCAGGCCGCCTACACGTATTCAAAAGCGATCGATTCCTCCTCCGGCAACGGCAGTGGCGGGGACCTGCAGAACATTGCCAATCCCTACAGCCGTGCATATGGAACGGGACCCGCATGGTTCAACCGGTCGAGTGTATTCAACGCCAACTTCACCTACGACATCCCGGCGTTCCGGCACGCCAGCAGCCGGGCAGCCCGCTCGTTGCTCGGCGGCTGGCAATTTGCGGGTTACGTAACCGCGATGACCGGCTTGCCGCTGAACATCACCTTGGGCGGAGCCGCGAACAGCAATGGCTTACCAATCGGCCAAAACCGGCCCAACGTGAACGGCAGTGTCAGTTATCCGCACACCATCAACGCCTGGTTCAACACATCGGCCTTCTCGCAGCCGGCCGCCGGACAATGGGGCACCTTGGGCTACGACGCAGTGACCGGGCCGGGCCGGTTCAACACCAACCTCTCGATTTTCAAGAGCTTCCTTCTCAGCGAGAAACGAGGCAGCAGTATCCAACTCCGTGTGGAGAGCTTCAACGTGTTCAACCACACGCAGTGGCAAAACGTGAGCAACAGTTTTACGGCCAGCAATTTTGGCCAGGTCACTTCCGCATTTGACCCCAGAGTCTTCCAGCTCGGCATGAAGGCCTATTTCTGATCGACCCGGGCTGTGGCCCCGCTCGCGCTCCCCTGACGCGGGCGGGGCTCTATTGTCACTGCTTTCGCGGCACGTTGATCAATGGCTCCGGAGGCGCTTCGGGTTGGTCCGGCTTCGCCAGTTGCTTCACTTGCGCAAACTCCGCTTCCGCTTCGCGCTCGCGCCCCATCGCCAGCCACAAGCGCCCCAGCCGGTAGTGCGCATCCGGTTTTGAAGGATCCAACCGAATCGCTTCCTGAAGATGCTTTGCCGCCTCATCGTTCGCGTTCCGCTCCGCCAGCACGATCCCCAGGTCCAAGTGCGCCAGGCGCAGCTTCGCATCCAGCTTTAACGCCCGGCGCAGGTGTTCCTCCGCCCGCTCCTCGTTCCCCGAATGCAGCTCCGCATCTCCCAGGTAAGCCAGTGCTTGTGTGTGCTGCGGCTGATCGGCCAGCTCGGCTTCCATTTCCGTGCGCGCTTCCTCGTACCGTTTCTGCTTCCAATACAGATAACCCAGCCCGAAGTGAGCCTCCGGCTCATGCGGCCCCGCTTTCACCGCTGCTTCGAACTCCGCCGTGGCCTGCTCCTGCTGGTTGGCGGCATCGAGCACCTCTCCCAGAAGCAGGTGCACCGGCGCGGAATCCGGGTCTTTGGTCAGCAAAAACCGGAACTCCTCCTTGGCTGCCTCATACTGTTTCGACCACATATAGCTTTGCGCCAGCCTGAACCGCAGTTCGGTGTTGTCCGGCTGCTCGACCGCCGCCCGTTTGAGCTGCACCGCGGCGTCTCGAAACCGGCGCGTTTCGTAGTAGCTCATCCCCAGCAGCACCCGTGCCTGAAAACTCGCCGGCTCCGCTTTCACCGCCTGCTCGAACGCATTGATCGCCTCCGCAAACCGGTTCAGTTTGAAATACGCCAGGCCCAGGTTCAGCTCCAAACCCGGCATTGCCGGATTCAGCTTCAGCGCCGCCCGGTAGTGCGCGATCGCCTGTTCATATTTCCCTGCGCGCGCCAACTCCAGGCCCGTATTCGCTTCCGCGGCAGCTCGCGGATCCTCAGCGCACAACAAGCCTGCGGCGACTGGCAGCAGCATCCACGCGGACTGAATCAGCGCCAACTCCGGCCTCTCTCGAAACGTATCATAACGCGGTGACGCCGATCGGAACCGATGAAGACGGTTTACGTCAGCGAGCAGGCTCTTTGATCCTGACTATCCGGTCCGCCGCTACATCTTTCAGCTCCTGAACGATGCCGGACGGCCAGCGGATCTCTACGACGCTGGCGGATGCAGCGGAACCTAAGCCGAAATGGACCGGTCCGGCGCCAGAGGATGCGTACCCGGAAGCGAAGGCCACTTGACTGTACTGTGTTGTGCCGCCGGCAACCACCTTGATCCGTGCGCCGATCGCATCGCGATTGCTCTTTGTCCCCTCCAGGCGGAGTTCGAGCCAGTGATTGGCGCCGGGACTGTCGTTGATCCAAAGCTCCGCAGGAGCGGCAAGCGCAGTCACCACCAGATCGAGGCGGCCGTCACCATTGAAGTCGCCAACGGCCGAACCGCGGTGGCGCGAAGCAGGCTGCGCGCCGAAGCCTGCCTCCTGCGTGAGTGCCGCGAATCTGGCGCTGCCGGCGTTGCGAAAGACGGTATTCGGTTGCGGGACCTGCGCCGAATAACCGAGCGACTGCACGTGTCCGCGCGAGACAAACACGTCCTTGCAGCCGTCATTATCGAAATCGGCAATATTGGGCGAATACCCGGCCATGGTTGCGCTCAGCCGCGCCATGTTGCTGGCAGCGGTGATATCGGCAAACTTTCCTTTGCCCAGATTGCGGAACACGGGAAAGGTCTCGTAATCCAGGGCCGCGAAGACGATATCCGGGTAGCCGTCGTTGTCCAGGTCGCCGGCATCCACTCCCATTCCCGAGATGAAGTGTCCATCGTTGGAGATCGCGACCCCGGCGCGGAACGAAGTCTCTTCGAACTTGCCGCTTCCCGCATTGTGAAAAAACGAATTGTAGATCTTGTCGTTGGCGACAAAGAGATCCATCCACCCGTCCAGATCGAAATCCGCGATGCCCACGCCCATCCCTTTCCCCGGGTGCGCGCGGATTCCCGATTCGGCCGACGCGTCGCGAAATGTCCCGTCGCCGTTGTTCACGAACAGCTGGTTGGGTGTGGCCTTATAGAATTTGGGATGGCAGTAGTCCAGGCGGCCGGGCGCCGCCTCGCACGCCGGCTCGGTTTGGATGTCCCAGGCCAGGTAGTTCACCACGAACAGATCCAGCAGGCCGTCGTTGTTGACGTCCACCCAAGCGCCGCCCACCGACCACAAGGGTCCGTACTGCGCATCCGGCCGGGCGATGCCTGCCTTTTCCGTGACATCGGTGAACGTGCCATCCCCATTGTTGTGGTAGAGACGATTGCCGTGAACGCCGCCGATGAAGATGTCTTCGAAGCCGTCGTTATCGTAGTCGCCGATGGCGACCCCGTTGTCGTAACCCGCGCCGGCCAGGCCTGCGTGCTCGGTGACATCCGTGAAATTCCCTTTGCCGTCGTTCTGGAACAGCCGGTTGGAATATTTTGCCGACGTCTTTTTGAGCGTCTGTATGTCGGCCCCGTTTACGAAAAAGATGTCCAGGTAACCGTCGTTATTGAAATCGAAAACGGCGACACCGCCGGCCATGGTTTCCGGGGCATGGCGCCGCGGGGTTTCACAGCTATCCAGCCGGAAGTCGATGGGCCGGTAGCTGAAATGGATGGGGGCGACGGCGTTCTGGCCGAAGGCGGCCACCCACACGGCCGCGGCTGGCAGAGCGGCCCACGCGAATTTGGTGATGGCGGTCATGTTGCTGAATCGCCCGCCGGTAAAGCACGATCCTAGCATCCGGCGCGGCGCCTGCACACACAAAAAACCCCGCCGCATGCGCGGCGGGGTAAGTGTCGCTCTGCCAATCGGAAATCAGAAGGCGAACCGGATCGCAAGTTGCAGCGTCCGGGCATCGCGATAGGAATTCGCCTGCCCGAAGTTCTTGTCGCTGGCCGAAATCCCGGCGCCTGGTGTGTCGCCGCTGAATCCGGTGTTGATGCCCCAGACTTGCGGGTGGTTCATGAGGTTATAAACCTCGCAACGGAATGTCAGCCTCGTATTCTCGGTGAAGTTGAAGTTTTTCATGAGGCTCATATCGATGTTGCGGACACCCGGGAGGCGGAGAGCATTTCGTCCGAGATTGCCATAGGTACCGTCGGCGGGACGGGTGAAAGCTGCCGGATTGAGCCATTGGAAGCTGTTCTGTCCCGCATAGGCATCGCCGGAGAGGTTGGGGTACGGAGTACCCGCGTTGACGCCGTACAGATTGCCGTTGGAAGTGACGTTGATCGGCATTCCCGATTGCGCGCGGAACATGCCGCTCAGTTCCCAACCATTGAAGATCTGCCGTACAACCGGGGTGTCCAGCGCACCCTTCACCTTCGGGAACATGTATACAAAGTCCAGCGTCTCGACATTAGGCTGGTCGTAACCGGCGTTGGCATAGTTCTGGGCAATGTTGAACGGATTGTTGATCCCGTCCGAGTCGTTGTCGACCGTGTCCTTGATGTTGGCGTGGGTGTAGTTGAAGTTGACCGAGAAGTTGTTGGAGAAGCGCCGGCTTAGCCGCAGCATCATCGCGTCGTAACGCGAATAGCCGGTCGTCTCTACCGAGGTCAGATTACCCCACCCGAGATAGGGTAGAAGGGCGTTGGAGTAGTAATTGACCGACTGGAGCAGGTTGTTGTTCTGCAGCCAGCCGGCGGGCAGGGCATTGACCTGCCGCTGCTCCATCAGGTGAATGGCGTGGTTGCCGGAATATGACACGTCCAGGGTGAACTTCGCGGGCAACTGCCGCTGCACACCCCCGTACCAGGAGTAGATGGTAGGCATCGCATTGCTGGCGGGCCAAACGGTCATTCCAGGCGGTTGGATAGGCGCGTTCGGATTCCCCACGGAGCTGGTGTTGATCGAAGTAACGTTGCCGTTGTACACGCTGCCCGAGATGAGATTGGGCCACTGCGCTCCGGCTCCGAAGTTGAAGTTGTTCTGGCGGAGCCGCTCATTGAACATCCCGAAGCCGCCGCGAATGGCCGTCTTGCCATCGCCGGTTAAGTCATACGCGAAGCCGACTCGCGGCTCGACGAATGTCTTCGACGGCGAGAATCCGGCCGGTGTGCCGGAGCAGGGATCGCAGACCAACCCCAATGGAGACAGCACGGTCATTGGCGCGCCGACCAGGTATCCGTTGGACAAATTGATTGTCGGTTTCTTGGAGGCGTCATACTTGCTGGTGTCCACTGTATATAGGGTCCACGTGCCTTCGCCGCCCGGAGTCCCGCCCCTGGTCACCGTGTAGGTTGGGGTCAGGTGGGGTACCCGGACGCCGAATTCGACCGTTAGCCGCTTGCTTACTTTCCAGCTATCCTGGGCATAAAAGTCCAGTTGCCAGAAGCGGAACCACGGATAGACGTGACCGCTGGCCTGAGTGAAGTTGTTGAAGTTGCCGAGCATCAGGTTGGCCAGCCCGTTTCCGGTGTCATTCGGCATGGAAGAGGAGGAACCGAAATTGATGCTTCCCTCCAATCCCCAGTTGCCGGTTTGTGTCTTGAAGTCGCGGTTGTAGTACATGCCGAACTTCAAGGTGTGCGATCCCTTGATGTACGACAGATTCTCGGTTAGAGCGTAGTCCTTGCCGGTGTTGTGCCATCCCGGGTTGCCCAACGAGAAGTTCACTCCGGCTCCGGTATTGACGTCCTGAACCGAGTTCGTGATGTTGGTCGCCGGGTAGAGCTGTGTCCAGTTCGCGCCCAACGCGTCGCGATTCAAAGGATTGTTGCCCACCACGGAAAGCGACTGAGTCTGGTGATTATAGGACAGAATGGTTTCCGAAGCGAGAGTGGGCGTGAACGTGGTCACCAGGTTCCAGGACCAGGAACTGCCCGGCTTCGGCCGCGCCTGCGGCTGGATGGGGAAGGGCTCGCCGGTCCAGATTCCGGTCTGGATCGTCTCTTTCTGGTAGTCGTTCACCCAACGGAAGAAGGCGCTCATTTTGCTGCTGATGGCGTAGTCGATGCGCAGCAGGTCCTGGTTCTTCTCCAGCTTGTCTGGGTTGTTGAAGAAGTAACGCACGTAGCCGGGGTTCGGCGCGGCGGGGAGGCTGGTATAGCCAGGGATCCCGGTGTAGATCTTCAGCAGGTTTGCGCTGAGCGGCTGCCACATCGATTGCGGGACCGTGTTGTTCGGGAATGGCACGCCGTTAGTGATATTACCGGCGCCGTCGCGGACCAGGGTTCCCGGCTCGAAAACCGTGCCGTTCTTAAACTGCGGCGCGTACTGCATGTTTGTCGAGAGCAGCCACGGCGTGAAGTTGCCGCTCAGGATGGTGGGGCTGGGGACGTCCGCATAGGAGCTCGACGGGTTGGTACGGCGCGTCATCTCCCGGTTGTAAAAGAAGAAGACCTTCTTGTTGTTCCAAGGCGAAATTTTGGGGATGTACACCGGGCCGCTGAAATTGCCGCCGAACTGGTTGTAACGCAGTTGCGGCTGCAGCGTATTGCACAGCACACATTTGGCGTCGAGCCAGTTGTTGCGGAAATATTCGTAGGCCGTGCCGTGGAACTTGGTGGCGCCCGATTTGGTCTGCACCGCGATCACCATGCCCGCGTTGCGGCCGTATTCGGCATTGAAACTGCTCTGAAGCACGCGGAATTCCGCGATGGTGTCGATACTGGCCTGCGTGTACTGCGACTGATTGTCGCCCACGTCGATATTCGGCGACCCATCGAGATAGAAGTTATTCTGGGAGCCCCGTCCGCCCAAGGAATGGAACTGGGAAACGTCATTGAAGTTGACATTAAAATCGTTCTGGGCGGAGCTGGTCATTCCGGGGATGGTATTCATCAGGGACGTAAAGTTGCGGCCGTTCATCGGCAGTTCGGCCATCTGCGTCCGGTCCACGATGAAGGCTTTCTCCATCGTATTGGTGGTGATCAGCGGAGTGGCATCGGCTTCCACCGAAACAACTTCCGCCATGTCGCCGACCGTCAGATGGATCAGGCCAACATCCATCTTCGTGTTGACGTCCAACGTGATAGGAATTTGAGCCTTTTTGAATCCGGTTTTCTCGACTGTGATCTGGTACCTGCCCGGCTCGATATTGATGGCCTGGAACCGGCCCAAGTCATCCGTGGTTGTTTGCCGCGCGAGTCCTCCCTTGGCAACGTCTTCGATCCTGATCGTTGCCGCCGGCACCACACCGCCGGTAGCGTCCACCACGGTCCCGCTGATGTTCTGGGATTGCGCCATGAGGGCCGGCGCCAGCAGAACAAGCAGAAGCGCCTGTATGGCGCTCTCCGTGTACCTCCAATTGCGTCTTCCTTTCATATTGAATTTCTCTCCTGTGAAAGGTGCCCCTATTGCTGAGCCGCGAGTGCCTCTCGCCCCGAGCTACACGGGTCGCGGGCTCCTCAACAAGCAACTCCTGTTCGCTTGTTTGTGTATTCCGAAAAACAAGCCGCGACAAGTACGTTACCGTATCTTACGGTCTTCGAATGCAATAAATGACTTAGAATCAATGGCCAATTGGAACATTAGGAAACCGGTGGCCCGAGGTAGGTTACAGCCGGGGAAAACCGGTTTCGCGCGAGGTTTTGTCCGGCATTCCCCGCATCTATGAAAATATGGATCAAGAGAACTTTTAATACTGAAATGCGAATGTGCCCAGTGCCTGCGGCCTCACGATCAGTGGGCTCCCGCCAGCTTGCTGTCCGCGCTATCGGCCTGCATGGCAGCGGTTCTCAGTTCGTCTACCCGCCGGAGCGCCTCGCGCGCTTCCGATGCTCTACCGCACGACTCCAGGGCTTGCGCCAGCAGGTTGTATACGGACGCGTCGTCGCGATTCAGTTTCGCTGCTTTCTGGAGCAATGGGACGGCTTCGGCTGGTTGATCCATCCGAAGTTTGGCCTTGCCAAGATAGAAGTACGGCGCCCAGAAGTCGGGTTTGGCAGTTTTGGCCCGCGTCAGGTGAGGCACACCTTCGGCGAAGCGGCCCGCCTGGACGAGTACGCCCCCCAAGAAGTAGTGCGCGTCGGGGTCGTCGGGCGTGTGTTTCAAGACAAGTTGGAATTCGTGGATTGCGTCGTCGGTCCGGCGGAGGCTGATGTAGACTTTCCCCAATTCGAGATGAACTCCGGGGAAATCCGGATCGAGCCGGATCACTTCCAGAAAGCGCTGCTCCGCTTCGGCAAATTGCGTGGACTCATAGTAAGCCTTTCCGAGGAGAAATTCCGCGCGAACCGGTCCGGCGGCCTCGAACATCTGTTGGAAGACCGCCTTTGCCTTGTCTGGTTCCCGGCTCTTCAGATACACGAATCCCAGCAGGAAGAGAATGTTCTCGTCACGCGGAGCGGCGGCGCGCAGCGCTTCCAGATCCCGAATTGCCGGCGCCAACTGGCCGGCATAGGCGCGGCAGACTGCCGTCAGCTGGCGTGCCTGTAGATTTGCGGGATCGAGCGCCGTCACCCGTTCGAACAGCGGGAGGGCCCGGGAATAATCCTGCTGCCGGAGATATACGATCCCGAGGTTGAGGAGGATCGCCTTGTCATCGGGGCTCAACTTAAGGGCCCTCTGATATATGGAGATGGCTTCGTCGGCGCGGCTGGTGCGCGAATAGATCACGCCGAGATTGCTGAGGGCGGCGACGTTTTGCGGTTCCTGGCGCAGAACGGACTGGAATCCGCGCTCCGCAGCCTGGTAGTCCTCGGCGGCGAGCGCTTTTGCCGCCCGGTCAAAGACCAACTTCACCGGCTCTTCGGCTCGCAGAAAACTGGCGCACAGGAACAGACACGCCGCTCGAAGCATACCGTCCCAATTGTATCCGATTACCCGATAGCTGCCTCCACGACCATGTTCGCTCCTGGAATGCGCGGAAGCGGCAGCGTGGTGCCCGCGATGTCCGTTCCATCCACCTTGAGCGAGACGTGGTTCCCGGGACCGGTGCGGCGCACCGTGATGTGGTACGTCGCGCCTCTGAACTTGCGCGTCGCCCGGAAGCCCGGCCAGCTTGCGGGAATCACTGGAGCGATCTCCAGGCCGTCGTATACCGGCCGGATCCCCAGAATCCACTGAGAAATCGCGTAATAGTTCCATGCCGCGGTTCCGGTCAGCCAGGAGTTCTTGGCTTCGCCGTGGGTTGGGGCGTCGCGGCCCGCGATCATCTGCGAATAAACATACGGCTCGCAGCGATGGATCTCGCCGATGTTCTCGCGCGCGGAAGGATTGATGCGCAGATAGTAATCGTGAGCGCGATCGCCATGGCCCAACCGCGCTTCGGCGATCATCACCCAGGGATTGTTATGGCAGAAAACCGCGGCGTTTTCTTTGTAGCCGGGCGGGTAGGAAGAGATTTCGCCGAGGTTCAGGTAGTAGCGGGAATATGCCGGCTGAAGCAGCAGGATGCCGTGCTCCGTGGCCAGCAGTTCGCGCACGGAATCGAGAGCCGTTCGCGCCCTGCCATCCTCGATCCCGATCCCGGCCAGCACCGCGAAACCCTGCGGTTCGATGAAGATTTTCCCCTCTTCGCACTCTGCGGAGCCGACCTTGCGCCCGGCATCGTCGTATGCGCGCAGGAACCAGTTGCCGTCCCAGCCATGCTCACCGATGGCCTGCTCCATGCGCTCGACTTCATCCAGGCAGACTGCGGCCTGCTGCGCGAGACCGCGATTCGTCGCGATCGCCGCCAGTTCGCGCCCGGCCAGCACGAAGAGCGCTGCGATGAACACGGACTCCGCCACCTTGCCTTCTTTGTTCGTCGTGGTTTGGAAAGACTCGCCCGGGGTATCGGAGAAGCAGTTCAGGTTCAGACAGTCGTTCCAGTCGGCGCGGCCGATTAACGGAAGCGTGTGGGGTCCCAGCCGGGAAAGGGTATAGCGGAAGCTGCGCTCCAGGTGCTCGTAAAGAGGCTGCTCACTGCCGGGCTGGTTGTCGTAGGGAACCTGGTCGTCCAGGATGCTCCAGTCGCCGGTCTCTTTGAGATACGCGCCCGTTCCGACAATCAGCCACAGCGGATCGTCGTTGAAGTTGCCGCCGATATCGTTGTTGCCCCGCTTGGTCAACGGTTGGTACTGGTGGTGGGCGCCCCCGGTAGGGAGTTGCGTCGCGGCGAGATCCAGGATGCGTTCGCGGGCGCGCCCCGGGACCATGTGGACGAAGCCGAGCAGGTCCTGGCTGGAATCGCGGAAGCCGAGGCCGCGTCCGATGCCGGACTCGTAGAACGACGCCGATCGCGAAACGTTGAACGTGGCCATGCACTGGCAGGGGTTCCAGATATTGACCATGCGGTTGGTGTGCACGTCCGGCGTGTCCACCTGGCAGACGCCCAGCAGGTCGCACCAATGCGCGCGCAGCGACTGGAAAGCTTTCTCCGAGTTCGCGGCGTCGAGATATTTGGCAATGACCCGGCGGACGCCGCCTTTGTAGATGGTCTGTGAGCCCGGCGGATCGAACTTCCGCTCGACGGGGTTCTCGAAATAGCCCAGCAGGAAAATGATCTGCTGCATCTCGCCGGGCTGCAGGTTCAGTTTGACATGGTGCGAGCCCACGGGGGCCCAGCCGTGCGCTATGGAATTGGAAGCGGCGCCCCGCTCCACGGCCAGCGGCCGGTCCCACCCGCGATATGCTCCGAGAAAGGCCTCCCGTTGTGTGTCGAACCCCGCGACTGCGGCGGAGCACGCGAAGTAAGCGAAGTGATTGCGGCGTTCGCGGTACTCGGTCTTGTGATAAATGACCTTGTCTTCGACTTCCACCTCGCCGGTGCTGAAATTCCGCTGGAAATTGGCGGCATCGTCCTGGGCGTCCCACAGGCAGAACTCGACCGAAGAGAAGATGGAGAGTGCGGCCGGCACGCTGCGCCGGTTCGCGATGGAACACTGCCAGACTTCCAGATTTTCGTCCAGCGGAACAAAGTAGCGTGTTCGCGCCTCGATGCCCTGATAGCCTCCGCCGATCATGCTGTAGCCCATGCCGTGGCGGCACTGGTAGTCTTCCAGGTCGCGGCAGGCCGGCTGCCAGGATGGCGACCAGTAATCGCCGGATTCGTCGTCGCGCACATAGATGTAGCGGCCGCCCAGGTCGAACGGCACATTATTGTATCGGTAGCGCGTCACGCGGCGGAGGCGTGCGTCGCGATAGAACGAGTAGCCGCCCGCCGTATTGGAGATGATCCCGAAGAACGCCTGGCAACCGAGATAGTTGATCCACGGAAGAGGTGTGTCGGGGCGGGTGATCACGTACTCGCGGTTGTCGTCGTCGAAGTATCCGTATCGCATATCTGGATCCTTTACGCGTGCCCGGTGAGTGACGGAGCCGGTTCCCGCAACTCCGCGACTTCTGTTATCGGCTCGCCCTCGCGCAGATGGTCGTACCAGGTGAACTTCAGAATGGCCGACGTCACTGCAACCACGGCCAGAGACACCAGCGCCGCCCGGCTACTGCGGATGACGACATAAACCGGCAACGCCACCAGGCTGGTCTGCCAGCAAACTCCAACCACGATGTTGAGCATGTCGCGGCGGAAATCCGGATTGGGGCGGAAGGAGGGATCCTCTTTCCGGATGTGGCGGAGGACCGGCCCCCAGAAGCCCCAAGGCCGCACTCGCTTATAGAAGCTCTTTAATACTTCGTCGTCTTCCGGCGGCGTAAGCAGGGTGCCCGCCAGGCACCCCGCCACCGAAATTGCCAGCAGCAGGGGAAATGCGTTCAGCGGCGACGTGTGCGGCAGCGCGACCGGCAATATCAACGATGCCCCGATGCCCGAGATCATTCCCCAGAAGTAGCCGTAGCCGTTGAACCGCCACCAATACCACTTGAGAACGTTCGAGGCTGTATATCCGCCCCACAGCGCCGAAACGATCCACTGAATCACCGAATTGATCGATCCGACAAACCACCCGAAACTGATTCCCGCAACCACCACAGCGAACGAGCTCAGATAGCTGAGGCGCACGTACGTCCGGGGGCTCGCGTCCGGATTGATGAAGCGCTTATAGATGTCGTTGACAATGTATGGCGGAGCGGCATTGACGGTGGCTGCGAAATTGGACATGAACGCCGCCAGCAGTCCCGCCATGACCAACCCCAGCAGGCCGACCGGAACGAACCTTCCGAGAGCGTAGGGAAGGACCATTTCGAAATCGATGTCGTTACCCATCGCCCGAATCTGGTCGTTGTAGAACACCAGGGCGAGAATCGTCAGGCCCGTGATCAGGAAGTAGCGCGGGAAGATCAGGACCACGTTCACCCAGGCGCTCATCAGAGACGCTTCCCGGGGAGTCTTCGTCGAGAGGACGCGCTGCATGTCGTAGTTGGGCGCGGGCCCGGCCATGCTGATCAGGATGCCCTTGAACAGCATCATCATGAAGAAGATTCCGAAAAGAGAATACCCGTCCTGGGCGATCCGGGAATTCACCGAGTCGATCAGCCCGCTCCATCTGAGGTTGAGCGTCCACCCGAAGAACAGGTTGTCCCAACCGGCGGGGACCACCCGATGCAGCATCTCGGGAGAGACCCTCGCGATGGCGATTAGCCCGATGGCGATGGATGCAACCGACAGAATGCAAAACTGGATCACTTCGGTGACGACGACACTGAACATGCCGCCCTTGACGACGTAGAACGTAGTGATTCCCATGAGGATCAGCGCATATTGGTTGGCGCTGAGCTGCCACGGCAGAAAATTGGTTGCAAACTTGCCGATTCCTTTGAAAGCATAGGTCAGGAAACCGATCACGCTGACCAAGGCATAGACGACGACGATCAGGTGCGAAAGCCGCGCGCCCTTCCCCGAGCCGAAACGCGTCGTGATCCATTCAGCGCCGCTCATCACATTGGAGCGCCGCAGCCAGGCGGAAAGGTAGACCATCAGGAAGATCTGGTTGAACACCGGCCAGAGCCAGGGGATCCAGACGCTTTTCAGACCGTAGACGAACATCAGGTAGACGAGCCACATGGTGCCGGCGATATCGAACATGCCGGATGCGTTGGACACGCCGAGCACGTACCACGGCATCGTGTTGCTGCCGAGAAAATAGGCTTTCATGTCGCGGGATGCACGGTGGGAGACCCAGTAGCCAACCAAAACGGAAGTCGCCAGGTAAGCCAGAATGATCGCGATGTCAATCCGGTCGAGACGCATGAATTCACCTCGAGCACAAACCGGCCGCCGACCGACGGGTCGCCGGCGCCCGGGCACACGTACGATGTCAGACTATCGACCTGCTTTACCGGCGGTTAGAACATTACGGGATGTTACCTTTTCGGCTCCTTTGATTTGAACGGGTTATCGGTTGTCGGGCTGCCCCGCGGAAAAGAGGTATCTTACGTCCGTTTTTAGTGCTAGCATGACGCGTAGCAGACCGCTCTATGCCTCGGAAGTCCGATGAGCGAGCCTCGCCGCAGGAATTGCCGCCTAACAAAGCGGCGCTCATTCGCGCACAATTGGAACGGATCCTGGGCAGCCCGCAGTTTCGCGGTAGTCGCCGGTGCCAGATCCTGTTCCGCCATATCGTCGAACAAACCGTGGCGGGCGACACCGCGCAATTGAAAGAGCGGACGCTGGGCATCGACGTCTTCGAGCGGCCGCCGGATTACGACACCTCTCAGGACCCGGTGGTGCGCGCTACCGCCGGTGAGATCCGCAAGAAGCTCGCGCAATACTATCAGGAGGCCGGGCACGAGTCCGAGCCGCGCATCGATCTGCTTGCCGGCTCCTATATTGCGGAGTTTCATACCAACTCCAACGACGCGCACTCTTCAAACAACCCCAAACGCCACCTGCGGTTCCGAATCGGGCTGAGTATTGCGGGCGCGGCGGTGCTGGTGGCAGCCGGCACCTTGTTCTCTCCCCAAGCCAAGGAAACGGCCTTGGACCAATTGTGGCGGCCCGTACTCAAATCGCCGGGAACGCTGCTGATATCGCTCGGCCAGCCCATCGTCTACAATCTAAAATCCGCCCAGGCACAGGACGCGCTGCAGGGTATTCGCACCGCGCCGAACGAATCGGATCCGGAGACGGATGTCATCCCCAAGAAAGACCTGGTCATTCTACCGGACCGCTATGCTGCCATGGGCGACGTCTTCTGCCTGGTACGCCTTGCCACCCTGTTGGAAAAGTACGGTAAGCCATACCGCATCCGCGGCGAGAGATCCACCTCTTTTGCGGATCTGCGCGAGACGCCTGCCATTCTGATTGGCGCCTTCGATAACCAATGGACCCAGAACGCCGGGGGACAGTTGCGATTCACCTTCGAGAAGGACCAGGCGCATGCGACCGATTACGTGCGCGACCGGCTACATCCCGAGAGCAGGGAATGGAAGCTCAGTGGAGCGTGGCCATACTGGGACGTAAGCGCGGACTATGCGATTGTCTCTCGCGTGGTGGACACCACCACCGACCGTCCGGTAGTGGTGGCCGCCGGGATCACGCATTACGGGACCATGGTCGCAGGCGAGTTTCTCACCAGGCCCGAGTACTTCGCCGAAGCAGCAGCGAAACTGCCCGGCGGATGGCAGCGCAAGAACCTCCAGTTTGTCTTGCGGGTGCCGGTGGTGAACCGCACGGGAGGGCATCCGCAGGTCCTGGCGGTCCAGGTTTGGTAGCTGATTATCCGGGAATTTTCTGGACGCCAGAAGATCCGTGTGCATTCGTGTGCATCCGTGGCCAAAATTCTGTGTGCCTGGCGTGAGATTCTCGCTCGTGTCGTGGAACTACATTGAAGAGGCCACGGATGGACACGGATGCACACGGATTGGAAGAGAACTGCACTGAGGCGGTTATCGGCTCCGCCTTCGAGGTCGCTAATGTCCTCGGCGCCGGGTTTCTGGAGAAGGTCTATGAGCGGGCTATGATTCGGGAGCTTGGGTTGCGCGGCCTGAGCGCCAAGCCCCATGTGTCGTTTCCGGTCTGCTACAAAGGGCAGTACGTTGGGGAGTATGTGGCAGATCTGGTTGTGGAGGAGAAGGTCATCGTCGAATTGAAGTGCGTGGACCGCTTTGCGAATGAGCACCTCGCCCAATGCATCAATTATCTTAAGGCGTCCGGGCTTCGAGTTGCGCTGCTTATCAATTTTCAAAAGCCGAAGGTGGAATGGAAGCGCATCCTACGGGACCCCTAGCGGCTCACTGGGAACGTAGAAACTACGGTAGCCGCGGCGTGTTCCAATGAGTCTATGCCGAAATGGGCCTGGCTGGCGCTGTTCACCGGTTCTGTTTTGGCTCTCTTCGTTTACCTGCCCTCCGGCGCGGGACAAACGGCCCAAGCGGAACTCTGGCGGCACCGCCATATTGGGAAGGCGCTATTTGAGACGCCCGGCAGCATCGGCGAAGCTCCCGCCGAGCTGAAGAAGGCGCTCGATCTCGCCCCCAACTCGTTCCGCGACCGCTTGAACTACGGTCTCGCGCTGCTGCGCGCGGGAGATCTGAAGGCTGCGGTTTCCGAGCTCGAAAAGGCACAGAGGCAGGATCCCGCGGTACCACATACATGGTTCAACCTTGGCGTCGCGTACAAACGCCTGAGGCGGAACGCGGACGCAATTCGCCAGTTCCAACGCATGGTGGCGCTCGTCCCGAATGAGCCCGTCTCACACCACAATCTCGGCCTGCTCTACGGTCTCGAGGACCGCTGGGCCGATGCCCTCCAACAGTTCCGGCTGGCGGCGAGCCTGGATCCCGGCTTCGTCGCGCCGCGATTCCAGATCTATTCCTATTTCAACCTGCACGGCCTCGACGCCGAAGCTGATGCCGCCCTCGCCGACTTTCAGGCGGTCAAAGAGCGGCAGCAGAGTTCCGGAGCCCAGGAAGAGGATGTTGAATGGTGCGTCTACGCCGAGTTGTACGATCCGGTTGTGGCTCCGCCCGCCGCGCGGGATACGGCGCCCGCAGTTCCGCTTCGATTCGAGGATCGTAAGCTCGCAGGCTCGCTCGATCCCGGAACAGCCGGGCTGCTGGTGCTCGATGCCGACGGAGACGGCAATCCCGACCTGCTGGCGTGGTCGCGGAGCGGCATGATTCTTTATCTCGGGCCCGCAGGCAGGCCCGTGGATCTCGGGGTCAAGGACGTGATGGGCGTCGCCGCCGGAGATTATGACAACGACGGTCTGGTGGACCTCTGCGTGATCACCACCGATGGCGCTCACATTCTGCGGAACATGAAGGGCGCCTTCGTGGATTCCGGCATCAAACTGCCGTCTGGCCGGTTTCGCAAAGCCGTGTGGCTCGATTTCGACCACGATTACGATCTCGACCTGTTTCTGCTCGGCGACAATTCCGTGTTGCTGCGCAACCAGGGCGACGGCTCCTTCGAAGACTTCACTTCGCACTTTCCGTTCGGGTGGGCCAGCGTCCTGGATGCCGTTGCCTTTCGCAGCTTTCCGGGTGCGAGGGGCATCGACCTCGCGTTCTCTTACGCCTACCGGAAGGGAATCCTGTACCGCGATCAGTTGCGCGGCAATTTCAAGGCGGAGACGATCGAAGCGCTGCCGGCGAATTCCACGCGGCTGCACGCCATCGATATCGACAACGATAGTTGGGTTGACCTCGCGTTCTCTACGTCCGCCGGCGTTGCGCTCGCCTTGAACCGTCAGGGGAGATTCCAGGCAATGACGACGCCCGCGAACGGCACATACACGTTCGCCGACCTGGAGAACCGGGGATTGTTCGATCTTGTCGCGGCTAACGGCGTGCTCCGCAACCAGGGTCTGGCACGTCTCGGTAAGCCGGTTCGGCCCACGGAATACGCGAGCTTCTCCGTTGTTGCCCGGGCGGATTTCGATGGCGACGGGCGGACCGACATCGCGGGGGTGTCGCCGGACGGCGGCGTTCATGTGCTGTTGAACCGCACAGCGTCTAGGAACACCTGGCTGCGCGTGGCGCTGGCGGGAATCAAGAACCTCAAGACCGCCGCCGGCGCGGAGGTGGAAATCAAGGCCGGCGACCATTACCAAAAAGCGGCTTATGATGGCGTGCCGCTGCTCTTCGGCATGGGAGGCCGCAGGCAGGCCGAGGTCGTGCGGATCACCTGGCCTAACGGCATGATTCAGAATCAGCTCGATGTAGGCGCGGGCCACACATTGCCGGTCAAAGAGGCACCTCGCCTTGCCGGATCCTGCCCGATGGTTTTCACGTGGGATGGCCGGGCCTTTCGGTTCATCACAGACGTCCTCGGGGTCGCCCCCCTCGGCGCGAGTTCCAGCGACGGCGACTATTTTCCAGTTGACCACGACGAATACGTTTCCATTCCGGGTGAGTCTTTGGCCGAGGTGCAAGGCCGGTATGAGGTCCGCGTCAGCGAGGAACTGCACGAAGTCACCTATCTCGACCAGGCACAGCTCATCGCGCTGGACCATCCCGGCGAAATCGAGATCTTCACCAACGAGAAATTCAAGTCCCCGCCGTTTCCAGAGTTCCGCCTGTTCGGATGCCGGCGGCGCATTCACCCGGTCGCGGCGCACGACGGCCACGGGCGCGACGTTCTGCAGAGCATTCTCCGCCAGGATGCGGTCTACGCGTCCGGATTCACGCACGATCACAGCGGCACGGCCGAGATGCACACGCTCACGCTGGATTTCGGAGTCCAGGCCGCGCCGCGCAACTCCGCCGTGCTGATGCTTCACGGGTGGGTCGATTGGGCGGACGGCAGTACCTTCCTGAATGCCTCGCAGCGGCCCAACGGCGGGCTCGTGTTTCCGTACCTGCAGGTCAGAGACGGCGCCGGCCAATGGCGGACCGTCCTGCAAGACATGGGCATTCCCTCGGGCAAACCGAAAACCATCGCCGTGGATCTCAGCGGCAAGTTCCTTTCGTCCTCGCGCGAAATCCG
Organism: Verrucomicrobiia bacterium; assembly: GCA_035578025.1. Classification (GTDB taxonomy): domain Bacteria; phylum Acidobacteriota; class Terriglobia; order Bryobacterales; family Bryobacteraceae; genus Solibacter. Next base: position 24,625 of record DATJYJ010000463.1, on the reverse strand, counting down.
CATCGTGACCAACCTGTGCGTGTACTGGGACGAGATCTTCCTGAGCGACGATGCATCTGCGCCGCCGGTCCACCTGACGCGCATGGACGCTCAGTCCGCGCAACTACGCCTGCGAGGCTTTTCGAAAACCGTCATCGACCAACGCAGGGAACAGCCGGAAGCCTTCGAGTATGCCAACTGGACGAGCCACGCGATGTGGAACCAGATCCCCGGCCTCTACACGCGATATGGCGACGTTCGGGATCTCGTGCTCGCCCCGGACGACCGTTTCGTCATCATGGGTTCCGGAGACGAGCTGCAGTTGCGCTTCCCGGCGACCGGCTTGCCGCCTTTGCCGCAAGGTTGGCGGCGCGATTTTCTGCTGCTGATCGACGGTTGGGCCAAAGACTCCGATGCCAACACGGCCTATTCGCAGACCGTCGAGCCGCTGCCGTTCCACGCTATGAGCGCGTATCCGTACCGCGCGACGGAGCGCTACCCGGATGACGAAGCTCATCGCGCCTACCGCGCGGAATACAACACACGCCCCGCGGTCCGTTTTATCTCGCCGTTGGTGGCAGGCCACTCCAATAGGTAGAAGCGAGAATCGACCGCAGCTGTTGACGGTTGCCGCCAGACCTCTCCGCAGCGCCGATCACCATTCGCAGCGCGTCCGCCAACCCCGTCTCCGGCGGCATGCGGAAGAGCCACGGAATGTTCACCGACGTCAGGCTTCGATCGGCGGAAATCGCCACTACCGGCACGAAAGCCTTCGCCGCCAGTTGCTCGGCCAGGTGGCTCGAGTTCCGATCCAGGGCGATCAGGACCAGGGCGCGATCGTCGTAGATCAGCTTGACCAGTCCGGTGGACGCCCGCCCCCAGGGAACATCGGACGGCACGGCCGTCAGCGCGTATCGTCCTGCATACGGGACCAGGAGTTTGGAAACGGTCTCAACTTCTCGATCGGCATTCGGTCCGAAGATGCCGATCCGAACTGGTCCCGGCGGAAGATCGGCGACCGGCGGCCCATTGTAATAAGCTTCGCCGACCTTCGCGTACGGCGCATCCATAGGATATCGCCGGAATTCGTATTTGCTGCTGCGAACGGTTGCCAGGTACATGGGAACGATGTTCTTGCAGTTCGGATCGAAGGTCATTTCGCCGGTGACGCCCTTGTAGTGCTCGAGGCCGGTCAGCGCGTCGCGGATGCGGCCTCGGTTCAAACCTGCTTCGCAGATGGCTCGCAGCAGGATGCTCATGGTGTCGTACGCCAGTGACGCGAAGGCCTCCGGAGGCGCGCCATAGTGCGCCTGGTATCGGTGCTGGAATGCGACCCAGGCCGGGTCGTCGCGGGTCGGATCGAACGGGTACACGATTTCCAGGCCTTCCGCCGCGCTGCCCGCGATACGCAACATGTCGTCGCCGAGAACGCGGAACGAGCCGAAGACCCGCTGCTTCATTCCCATTTCCCGCATCTGTTTGAGGATCCCGCCGGCAGGCGCGGCGTCGCCCCAGATCACGACCGCATCCGCTCCGGATTCGCCGATGATGCGCAAGGCGCGCCGGAAATCCGCGTCGCCGAGCATGTACTTCTGCTCGATCACCACCGGATGGCCGAGCCGGCGCGAAGCATCTTTGAACTTGAGCACGCCGAAACGCCCGTACCGGTCGTTCGCGCGCAATAGCGCCACGCGCTGCAAGCCGAGGTCCGTGTAGATCCGGCGCGCCAGCGTATAACTCTGCACGCGGTCGTCCTGAATCGTTGTGAAGTACCAGGGAATAATCGTTTCCGGGATGGTGGGATCGGTGGACGCGCTATTGACGATCGGCACTTCCGCCTTCAGCGTGACCCGCAGCGCGATGTGAGTGGAATCGGCGCTGATGGATCCCAGCATGGCCCAGACCTTTTCGTCGTAGGCCATCTTGACGATCTCGTTGCTCGACGCGCCCCACACCGCCTGATCGTTGTGGACCATTAGCTTGAAGGGCTTCCCGCCATATCCGCGGGCCGCATTGGCCTCATCGATGGCAAGCTGTGCGCCGTGCAACATCGCCAACCCCAGGTTCCGGTTGGGATGGTCTTCGATCGGACCCAGAAAGCCGATGCGCACCTCGTCGATCTGTTCGGGCTTGACGGTGGCCGCGTCGCGCGCCGCGCCGTTGTATTCCACGAGCTTGCCGTAATTCTCGTAATACGGCGCCGCGAAGCTGGAGTACGGACGCATGTCCTCGGGAGCCTTTGCGTACGGATGCAACTCGCGATTGTGAGGCGGTCCTGACGGGTTGGCGCCGCACGAACAGACCGCGGGAGGCTGCGCCTGAACCGTGATCGCGGAGAGAAACAGGAGCAGAAATAGAGGACGCACCATGTTTGTCACTCCTTCTTGCCGGTGCGGAACAAAGCGATGGCCTCGATTTCCACCAGCAGCTCCGGGCGGCACAGGATGGCCTGAATTCCCGTGGAGGCCGGCAGCGGATCAAGGCCCTGCTCGCGGTAGAACGCGGTCCGCTCGTCGTTGAATGCGGTGTAGTCCCGCTCGATGTCGCGCAGGTAGCACGTGGTCCGCACCACATCCTTCCAGGTCGCGCCTTCGGCTGCGAGAAGGGCCGTGATATTTGCGTAGGTGCGCCGCGTCTGCGCGCGAAAGTCCCCCACGTGCAGCGTCTCGCCATTGGGGCCGATGCTGGCCGTGCCCGATATAAAGAGGATGGCGAGACCGTTCAGATCCACCCGCAGCCCGCGGGAAAAGGAACTGGGACGTGCGTAACGGAATGCCTCGTTGAGCGCTTCCGGGGCGCTGATCGCTTTCGTGGCCAGCGCCTCCTCGATCGTCATCGATAAAACCTTATTTGACTCGAATTCCATGACTCAATCCCTTGGCCGTAGCGACCCAAATATCGTCGCCTTGAAAATCCACGCCGAGGATGTAATTGTGCGCGGGCGCCGTTTCCACAGCCACCGGGGTGGTGTTTCCCGCGGCATCGCGAATCAGCATTTCCGGTCTATGTGTGTCCAGGGCCGGCCGGTAGACGGCCCAGTTGTCGCCGTCCAGGAAGGCCAGGCCCTTGTCGGTCGAGAACCACGCCCGCCGTCCATCGAGGCCTTTCACTTGGTTGAGGAAATTGCTCGGCAGGCCGCTGTCCTTGTCGAGGAAGTTTTTCCAGTTGCGCCCGTCGTAACGGCTGGCGCCGAAATAGGTGGCCACCCAGAGAATCTTGTCCTTCTCCGCATAGCTCACCGAAGTGGTGATCTCGTGAATCAGGCCCTGATCCTTATAGAGCACCATCTCGGTCTCGCCATCGGGATCGTTGTAGTCCTTCCATCGCTCGGTCTTCACGTCGTATTCGAGAACGCCCCCGCCCCACACGGCGTAGTAAACCTTGCTTGGCGTGGCGCTCACGGCGTAAGTCCAGATTTCGTACATCGGCGTATTGCGCTCGTTGAACAGCGCCCATTGCCCGGTGCGCGTATTCAAGCGGCCGCCGCCCGCAGCGGTGGCCACCCACACGTTGTCTCCCTCCACCGCCACGCCGTAGACAACGTCGTTTGGCAACCCGCTGTTGAGCTGCGTGAAGTTGTCGAAGCGGCCCCCCGACAGCCGGCTCAGCCCTCCCATGGTGGCGATCCAGACGTCGCCGGTGCGCTTGTCCGGCGCCACGAAAAGAACGGCGCGATGGACCAGTCCGTCCTCGGGACGGTAGATCTTCCATTTGCCGCCCTGGTACAGCCCGAGACCGTTCTCCGTTGCTGCCCATACGCGGTCCCCGTCGACGGCTACGTTAAACACGTGATCGTCGGGCAGTCCGTTGGCCGTGGTGAAGCTCTCCCACCGGAAACGCGGCATCTCCGGCGGGGCTGCGGGAGCGCACGCCGCGAACAACGCAAGCACGCATATTTTCTTCATAGCGTTTTCAAAAACTCGATGAGGTCGTTCAGCTCATCCTTCTGGAGATCGTTCGTGACACCGTGCTGGTCTTTGGGGTTGAAGATCGTCCAGATCTCTTCGAGCGTTCGCGCCGAACCGTCGTGCAGGTAGGGCGCGGAAAGAGCGATGTTCGTCAACTGTGGCACATCGAAGACTGGCGAGCGGTCCGTCGGCTTGCCGGTGCCTACATCGACCTGCTCGTTATTGGTGTAGTGCGGTCCGGCATGGCATACCGGGCACTGCCGGAACTCCGGTATGGGAGTGCCATCTTTCTTGCGCGTGCGTTCGAAAATGACCTTGCCGCGCTCCTGAGCCGGAGTGAGTTCCCCGTTCGGGAGGCGGAAACGGTTCGGCCGCGGCGGAATGGATTTGATGAATTTGACCAGATCGGTCAACTCCTCGGTGTTGTAGCTCTGCGAGCGGTAGAAGAAGGCTGCCGTTCGCGGCCCGCATTCGGTGAAGAGGTCCGGGTTCCCGCCGTTCCATTTGTAGGGTGCGGTGCCATCCAACCACTCGAGCAACCGGTTATCCACGATATCCTTGCCGAACCCGTCCGGCTCCAGGTCCCAGGAAATTGCATCCAGCGTGGCTTCGATGTGGCAGTTGGCGCATCCGAAATGACCCTGGAAAGCGAAGCGGGCGGTATAAAAAAGCTGCTCGCCACGGCGCTCCGGCGTCAGCGTCGCAGGTTCGCCGAGCGAGAGCGTGGCGCGCACCTTTCGTGCGGCGGTATCGACAACCGAGACCGTGTCCCCGGTGTAGTTGGCCACGTACAGCCGCTTCCCGCCGGGAGCAAGGGCCAGACCCTTGGGAGCCTGACCCACCGGAATCCGCGCCGCCACGTAATTCGCCGATGCCGACAGGTCGTTGGTCAGCGCGCGCCGTTCCGTCGCATTTTTCGAACGCACAAACTCGAGCAGCCTGGGGATATCGATGACGGTCACGCTGTCCGAGCCGGTGGTCGAAACGTAGGCGGCACTCTTATCGGGTGCGATGACAATTGCGAAGGGCGGCGTGAAGTAGCGGTCGAGTTCGTCGATCGGGATCTGCACGATCTCGCCGAGGTCGTCGCCGAACAGTGAAATCGAATTGCCAATCACCCAGCCGTGTTCCACGTGCGCCAAAGGGACAAGGTTCTTCGGGCGCAATTGCGCGATCATGCCCAGCCGCCCATCTGCCGAAACCGCGGAGTGAAAAACGCCCGCCGCGTTGTGCAGGTTGATGCGGTTGGCAACCACCTGCCGCGCGGCGTCGATCACCGTGATTTCCGATTCGGGCGGCGAGCGGAAGTTCCGCGGGCTCGGATAGATGTGCGTGCCATAAACCGATCTGCCGTCGGGCGAGAGCGTGAGATAGCTCGCGCCCGGCGCCGCCACGAGCCGCTTGGCTTCCGTGCCGCTGGCCAAGTCTACGACCGAAATATCGCCGCCGATGCGGTTCGCTACATATAGGAACCGCCCCTCGCGGTCCGGCACCGCCGAGGTCGGCTCCGCTCCCGCCGGCAACGTGCGGACCACTTTGAGCGATGCAGCGTCGATCTCGGAGATGCTGTCGCTCCAGGAATTGGCTACATAGATTCGCTTCGCGTCCGCGGAAAACGCAATGCTCTTGGGCTGCCGTCCCACGCGAATGCGCTGCACGATCGAACCGGCGGGCACTTGGAACACGACCACTTCGTCGGTTCCCTGGCAGACCACGTACAACCGCGTTCCGTCCTTCGACACCGCCAGCTCGATCGGAGAGGGATAGCGGGTCGCGGGCACGGTGGCTGCGATCGAGGCGAGGGCCCATATCGGAACCAGCGAGGCGCTCCGCAACCGCATATTCACTTCTCCTCGACGGTTATCACCCGATCGACGCCGGGGTTCTCCACCACTTGCTGAATTCCGCTGGGCCAGACGACTGTGAGCTTGTCGATTTTCGCCGCCGCGCCCAATCCGAAGTGCACTCGCGGATCGTTCTGCGAAAGGTAACCGGAACCTGCCACACGTTCATGTTGCTGCCGCACGCCTCCGGCCACCACTTCCACCCGCGCTCCGACACCGTCGCGATTGCTCTTGCGGCCGGCGAGCTTTACGGCGATCCAGTGGTTCTTTGCGGGCGACGTGTTGTGCAGCAGGAATGCCGGGCTGCCCAGGTTCACAAGGAACGCGTCTACCTTGCCGTCGTTGTCGTAATCGGCGAAGGCCGCGCCGCGCGCCACGCTCTTCACCTCGAAAAACGGACCGGCGCCGCCGGAGACGTCCTCGAATTTCATGTTTCCCAGGTTTCGGAAGACCGAGTGCTCCTGCGGGATCATGTGGATCAGCCCGCCATGCGCGATGAAGATGTCGTCGTACCCGTCGTTATCGAAGTCCTGTACACCCGTCCCCCAGCTTACATACTGCGCAGCCAGTTGTGAGATGCCCGCCCGCTCGGTCACGTCCTGAAACTTGAGCCGGCCCAGGTTTTTCATGAGCCGGTTGTATTTGGAATCGGACACCCACAGATCAATCAGTCCGTCGTGGGCGAAGTCCTCGAACACCGGGCCCATGGCAGACGTGTTCTCCCCTCTCTGGCCATATGCCACGCCCGCGGGCACCGCGATCTCCTTGAACGTCCCGTTCTGCTCGTTGTGAAACAGGAAATTCTCGGTCTTATCGTTGGCCACGTAAATGTCCGGATAGCCGTCTCCGTCGAAATCGGCCGCGGTCACTCCCATGGCCCGGCTCTTGAAACGCGCGATACCCGCCTTCTCGCTGACATCCGTGAAGGTCCCATTGCAGTTGTTGTGCAGCAGCACATTGCTTTCGGGTTCGTAGTCGAGCGGGCCGGGATAATTGTCCGCCGCATAGTAATTGCGATACTCCGGGTCGAACTTGACGTACCGGCCGATGAAGACGTCCACGCAACCGTCTTTGTCGTAGTCCAGCCAGGCGGCGCCGATGGACCAGCCGGTCACCTTGATCCCGGCCTTCTCCGTCGCATCCTCGAACGTGCCGTCGCCTTTATTGCGGTAGAGAACTATGCTGCCATAGCCGGTGACCAGCAGATCGGTGTGACCGTCGTTGTCATAGTCGGCGGCGATGGCGCCCATGCTGAACAGGTCGCCGCCGACTTCCGCCTGATCGGTGACATCGGTGAAGTGGCCCTTGCCGTCGTTGCGGTACAGGTGATTGTGCGGGGGCACAGACGGCGCCTTTCGCAGCGGATACGGGTGCATCCCTTGTGCAAGAGGTTTCCCGCTCACTACGTACAGGTCCATCAGCCCGTCATTGTTGTAATCGAACCAGACGGCGCCTCCGCCGGTGCTTTCCAGAAGCGACCCCAGTTTCTGCGCTCCGAAACTATGGGTGAAGCGGATGCCGGCGCGTTCGCTCACTTCCTCAAACCGAATGGGGCCCAGCGAAGTTTGGCCGCCTGCCGCCGCAAGACAAAGAAGGGCAAGGGAAACTCGTCGGCATCTCACTTTGCACCTCCTTGAGCGGTATGGATGGATATTCCCATCACTGCCGGCTCGATACTGCGAAGCAGAATCTCCGGCACTGCGTTCTCCGGCGCCCGTTCCGGCCCGGCGTGGCATCCGACACAAATTCTCTGCTCGCCGCGACGGGCCCAGAACCAGCCTTTCTCGGCCGCAACCGTTTTTCCGGAGCGGTCGAGCAGTTCAAACCGCATCGGCTTCTCACCGGGTGTCTGCACGTAAAAGGAACCGTCCCGCTCCACGGGCGCCTGCCCCCGCACGACGGGCGAACCGCTTTCATCCAGCGCCCAAACCTGCACGGTAGCGACGGAACCTGCCGCGATCGCCGCGCGCGAAGTGTACACGTTCAGGCAGAGCAGGTTGGCGCCGGGCCGTTCGCGTATCGCGGAGGGAAACCGCTTCGGCGCCGGATGCTGCTGTACGACGACGGGTTGTACCGCGTCGGCGGCCACAAGGACCGGTTCGCCCCCGCGCCACCGATACAATCCGTACGGCATGGCAGCGGCCGATCGCATGGCGACGAGCCAATCGCCCGAGGCGATCTCGGCAACGGGTGCGGCGATCTCTCCCTGTGGCTGCGCGATGTCCAATTGCACGGCGCGCGCGGAGGTGAATCGCGCCAGACGGCGGCCGGTTTCGAAGACGATGTCGCCCGACATGAGTTGCCGGGCGCCATGACGGTCGGGGCCGTGATCGCACCGGTAGGTTTCCACGCCCGTGCCATCCGGATAAACGGTGAAGATGTCGCGCGCGCCGCTGGTATGCTCCGCTTCGAACAGGATGCGGCCGTCCCGCAGCACGTCGGACGCAATGTGATTGCCGGGGCCGTATGTCAGTTGCAGGAAGTCGCGGCCGGAAAGCTCCATCCGTATCAACTGGAAGCCGCTCGGAGTGAGTTGCGAATAGACGAGGTGATCGTCCGGCAGATAGTACGGCGCGATGGCATCTTCCTGTTCGTCTTCCCTGGTGATGCAACGCGGTGTGCCGCTGTCGAGCGCCACCTCCCAGATCCGCCAGGGTTCGGCCGCCTTCCGTTTGCCCGCAAACAGGATGCGGCGGCCATCGAAAGAAACCGACGCATCGGCCGATGCTGCGAAGCGCGGCGCAAGTTCCCGTTTGAGGCCGTTCGAGACCAAGAACAATCTGGCGCCCGCAGGAAAACGCTCCCCTCCGGTCAGAGTTGCAGCCGGATGAGGAACGCGCGCTTGCGTATAGATGTAGGAGAAGGTGGGACCGTTCTGCCCCCTCAGCATGACAGCGACCATCAGGGGCACGGCGAAGTAGACTCCGATTCGGAGATCCACATCCATTAATCGGGATTATAGCGCGCGTCGCAGCCTTTGGTTGCGGGTCTGCCGGCGCATACATTCGGAGATTCATCCCTTCGATCAGGTGGCATGATATCTCTGTCCGCCCTACACCCAAGTGACGGCTCCAAGCGAGTCCGGGCTGAGGTTGGGGGCCAAATCCGCTTTTGGAAGGCTTGTAAGTTATTGAAAAAATAGTGGCCAGGGAACGAATCGAACCGCCGCCACCAGCCTTTTCATGGCCCCCTGCCTCGATGTGATCCTCAGAGCAGCAACAGCCCTCCGTCTACATAAAGCGTGGTGCCGGTCACGTAGTCCGACTCGGAACTGGCCAGGAAGATGGCCGCGCCGACAATATCCCCCGGCTCGCCGATCCGCCGCAGCGGAATGGCCGCCAGCAGGCGGTCGCGGCGCGCGGGATCGGTCAGGTGCTTACGGTTCATATCAGTCAAAATCGCTCCCGGTGAAATGGCGTTCACGTGAATGTTGTGCGCGGCCAGTTCCAGCGCCAAGGACTTGACCATCATCAGCATTCCGCCTTTGGTGATGGAGTATGCCGCCCGGTCGCGCAGAGGCTCGACATCGTGCACGCTCGAGATATTCACGATCTTGCCGCCGCCGGCGCGAGCCATGGTGCGCGCGACCTTCACAGCCAGGAAATATGCCCCCGTGAGATTCACCGCCAGGGTCTGATCCCATGTCTCTCGAGTCGACTCCAGCACCGGCTCATTGATCTCGATACCGGCGTTGTTCACCAGGATGTCCAAAGCGCCGAATTCCCGTATGGCGCTTTCGATCAATGCGTCGTGCTGATCCAGCGCGGCGACGTCGGCTTCCGCCGCGACCGCCCGTCCGCCGAGAGCGTGGATTTCGCGAACTGCGTCTTCCGCCGGCGCCCGAGAGCGGCTGTAGTTGACTACCACCGCAGCGCCCTCGCGCGCGAACCCGATGGAAATCGCCCGCCCGATGCCTCTGCCCCCGCCGGTGACGAGCGCGACCTTGCCGGCGAGCCTCATGCCGCCGCCTCTGCCTGGGGAATCGCCGGGATGGCATCACGGCGCAGCCCCCACAGGATCGCAGAGCCGGCCACGTGCATCGATCCGACCATCGCGAACACGACCGCGTACGAGTAGTGTGCCACCAGATAACCCACAAGCGGGGTGAACAGCACCCCGCCAGCGCTGCCCGCAGTGCCGATGAAGCCGAGCACGCTTCCGGCGACACTTTCACCTACCAGGTCGGGAATCATCGCAGCGGTGTTGATAAACCAGGTGTAGGCCACAAACGCCATCACCGCGATCAGCGCGATGGCCGCGGCGGCGGAGGGCACGTGACCGGTCAGCACACCGAGTGGAGCGATTGCCGCGGCCGAGTAGAGAATCAGGCATCGCGCCTTCACCGCCGGCACACCCCGGCGGATCAGCAGGTCGGAAGCGCGCCCGCCTGTCATGCCGCCGATCGCGCCCGCGACAAACGGGATCCAGGCGTACATCCCGATATCCGCCATACTAAAGCCTCGCTCCCGCTTCAGATATTCGGGGGTCCAGAAGACGTAGAAATACCACGCGGGGTCGGTGACGAACCGCGAGAGCACCAGGGCCAGCACGTTCCGGTTCTTGAGCAGCCCCGCCCACTCGCGGAGTCCTCCTGGCCTGTCCATCCCGCCCGCCGCGCTCTCCGTCCCGAGCTGCTCCAGCTCCGCCCGAGTGATGCCCGGGTGCCCGGCAGGAACGCGGTAGATCACCAGCCACACCGCCAGCCAAATCAGGCCGAGCGCACCCGGCAGGAAGAACGCGGCACGCCACCCGACCTTCAGCGTCAGCCAGGCGAGAAGCGGCGGCGCCAGAATGTTCCCCACTGCCCCGCCGGAGGAAAACAGCGCGATGGGGAGGCCCCGCTCCGATTTTGGGAACCAGCGGGTGCAGGCACGCAATGCCGCGGGATAGTTGACCGGTTCGCCCAAACCAAGCAAGAACCGGACGACGCCCAGGCTCAGCGCCCCCTGCGCGAATCCGGTGAGGATCGTGCACGTGCTCCACCACAGGATGCATGCCGCCATGCTCAACCGCTCGCCGATCCAGTCCACCAGCCTGCCCCCCACCGTGTACATCACGGTAAAGGAGATCATGAAGGCGGTCACGACGTTCGAATAATCCTGCACGCTGAGATGGAACCGGTCACGCAGCAGCGGGGCCAGGATCGAGAGCGTCTGCTTGTCGATCAGGTTCAACACGGTGGAAAGCGCCAGCCATGCCGCCAGTAGCCACCGCATCTTCCGATACGGCAGTCCAAGAGCGAGATTTGCTTTCATTGCCAGCCCGACAGGTTCGCGTACCAGACCGCGCGCGGAGAGCCGCTCACCTCCAGTACGGAATCCCCAAGGCGTCCATCGCTCCTTTCATATATCCGATGGCCAGCACCTTTCCGCCCATCGCATAGCCCGGCTTGTCGTTGGACTCGCCATCGAGCGTTGGCGCATGGTCCGGCCGGATCGGGCCTTCGAAGCCGGCCTCATGGTAGATGCGCAACATCCGCGCCAGGTCGACCGGGCAGTTGTCGTGAAAGGACTCCCGAAAGTGGCCGGGCGTACCTTCCACATCTCTGAAATGCACGAAGAAGATCTTCTTCTGCGCGCACCATTCCCGGGCAAGCGCCGCGATATCTTCGCCCATCAACTTGAAATTCGCCTGGCAGAACGTGATCCCGTTCACGGGGCTGGGCACCATCCGGAGCACCCGGCGATAATTGGCCGCGCTGGTCAGAATGCGCCCGATGCCGCGCAGCGGCGAAACCGGCGGGTCGTCGGGGTGTAGCGCCATTCGGATACCCGCCTTTTCGGCCACTGGAATGACCGCCCTGAGGAAGTACTCCAGGTTACTCCAGATCTTTTCCTCGGGCACGGTGCCCCACTCCGTCGGACCCGCGCGTTCCGCGTCGGCCCGGTCAAATTCGCTGAGCAAAGCCCCCCCGCGGCCCGCAAGATCTGCCCGGGTGCGATACCAGCCAAGCCCCGCCATCCAGTTGTAGCAGACCATCGGGACCCCGACTTCGGCCAAGGCGCGGATGGCCGCGCTGTAGTTTTCGATCTCTTCGTCGCGCCCCGGCAGCCCCAGCTTGATCTTCTCCGCAGGAACCGGATGACTCTCCACGCCGGCGAAGATCAGCCCGGCGGCCGCGAGATCCTTTCGAAGACCACCCAGCAGCTCCGCGTAGCGCTCGCGGGGCGCGGGCCCAAGCACCCGTGTGGTGGTGACGATGGCATGAGTGATCCCGATCTGGCTTGCCAGCCGGATCTTGTGGTCCTCCTCGGGAGCGAACAACTCCGCAAGCTGAAGGCCCCGGCGCGAGCCACCGGCCTTGCGCATCGGGGTGGCGGACGGCGAACCTGCCGGCGCCGCTTGAGCGGTCAACGCCGCCAGAGTTCCCCGGATATAGCCTCGCCGGTTCATACGGCTCATCTCCGTTCACCTCGCTCGAATGAAACTCGATAGTAGTTCACAGCCCGGCGAAAGACAATTCGCCCTTGGAAAATGCGGATTCGCTCCCATTGAATCGAAGGATTGAACTTTCCGCCGCCATCGATCACTTCCGGTGAAACGTGCTACGGTGCGAATCGTGGAGCTCAAGGAACTGCGCAGCCTGGTCGCGCTCTCGGACCTGGGCAGCATCGCTCTGGCAGCCGCCCGACTGCACCTCAGCCCGCCCGCAATCCACAAGCAGCTCAAGATCCTGGAGAGCGAGCTGGGCGTGGTCCTGTACGAAAAGATCGGCCGCCGCCTGCAACTGACGCAGGCGGCCGAGGTCCTGCTGCCGTACATAAAAGAGCTTCTCGCGCAATACGACTCCGCGCTGTCCGCGGTCGAGGAGTGGAAGGGCATGAAACGCGGCCTGGTGCGCGTCGGCACCGGCCCGAGCGCCTATGTTTTGCCAGCCATTCTGAAGCTGTTCCGCCGCGAGAATCCAAGCGTGGAGGTGCTGGTGGAAACCGGCAACACGCCGGTGCTGCTGGACGGCTTGAGCCGCGGTTCGCTGGATCTCGCGCTGCTGGTTTCCCCGGATCTCGTCGAGAAGCAGGACTTCTGTGTCGAGGCGTGGTGGGATTTCGAGTTGCTGATGGTGTCGCATCAACGCCAGCCTCCCTCGCGCCCGCGCCTCTCCGACCTCAAGCATCACCGCTTCATTCTCTTCCGCAAAGGCTCTCGCATGGAGGAACCGATTGACCGCTATTTTGCGGCTCACGGTTTCGAGCCTAACGTGACCATGAGGTTTGACAACTCCGAATTCATCCGCTCCATGGTGCGCGCCGGCATGGGGACCGCGCTACTGCCCTTCTGGGTCGTGGACCGGGACATCAAGGAGCGGCGGCTGACTCTGATCCGCCCGGCCGAGCCGCCGCTCTTCTCCAAAATTGCGCTGGTGCGCAGGAAGTCGCGGCTGGTCCCGCGTCCGGTGCAGGGCTTCATCGAAACCGCCCGGAAACTCGACGCAGCGCAGCTCCGGCTCCTGGCGACTCCCGCGCCGCCCGCCGGCAGGAGGAGCGGGAAGGCCGGCTGATTATCCGCGAAGCGGCCACGGAAAGGAGCAACGTGGAGTTGCGGCGCCAGCCGGCGCAGATCCGGCCATCGGACGCCGGCACCCTATTCGGGCACCACCAGGATCTTCGCGCTCGAATCGGCATCCCGCATTTTCCGGTAGGCCAGGGGCGCCTCCGCAAGCGCAATTCGATCCGTGACCAGCGGCGCCACGTCAACCACGCCCCGCGATAGCAGCGCGATCGCTCCCAGGTAGTCGCGAAAGCGGTAGACTCGCGCGCTCGTGGTCTGAATTTCCTTGTACACGATCTTGAGAATGTCCAGAGCGGGAGGCGTCTTTGGAATCCCGACGAAGCTGATCTGCCCACGCACCGAACAGCAGGCGACGGCATCGTGGTACGCGGCGGCGTGGCCGGTGGCTTCAAACACGATGTCGGCGCAGCGCTCGCCGGTAAGGCGTTCGAGCGCCTCCGGCGCGGTCTCCGCCGACGGGTCGAAAGCCGCAAAACCGAGGCTTCCGGCGATCTCGCGGCGGAAGGGTTTGCATTCGGATACCACCACCTGGCGCGCCCCGGCCGCGCGGAGCGTCTGCGCCAGCAGGTTTCCGATCGGTCCACCCCCCGTGACCAGCGCGGTCTGCCCGACCTGGAAGTTCGACTCGTTGACGGCGTGGACCGCGACTGCCAGCGGCTCAATCACGGCTGCCTGGAGGTCGGATACTTCGTCGGGAACGGGGATGAGCTGATGGGGAGCTACTTTCACGTATTCCGCGAATCCACCGTCGCAGTCGATCCCCGTCAGCCCGAGCTTCTCGCACACGTGGGTGTTACCTTCGCGGCACGGCCGGCAGCACCGGCAATACAGCAGCGGATAGGCCGCAACCCGCATCCCTGTGCGCCACTTCGCGCCCGCAGCGTTTCCCGCATCGGCAATCCGTCCAAAGATCTCGTGCCCCGGAACCAGAGGAGCCCGCGCTCGCGGATGCCTGCCGCCATAGATCTGCATGTCGGTCCCGCAAATGCCCGTGGACACCACCCGGACCAGGACATCCGCCGGACCAACTTCAGGCTCCGGTATCGATTGAACACGGATGTCCTCCTTGCCGCAATACAGTGCCGCTTGCATACTCAACCTCTGTAAATCAGCGCGCCATCCAGCCGCCATCCACGAGCAGGATGTGGCCATGAACGAAGTCGGACGCGGGGGACGCGAGGAAGACCACGGGGCCCTTCAGGTCGGCGGGCTGCCCCCAGCGACCAATGGGCATCCGGTCGCCGATTTCCTTGCTGCGAATGGGATCCAAATACAGCGGGCGCGTCAGGTCCGTAAGGGTGTATCCGGGAGCGATGGCGTTGACATTCACATGGTGACGCGCCCACTCGTTGGCCAACGCCTTGGTTACCTGCGCCACGCCGCCTTTGCTAGCGGCATAGGCGGGAATCGTGATGCCGCCCGTGAAGCTCTGGAGCGAGGCAATGTCGACGATCTTCCCGCAACCCTGCTTCAGCATCCGGCGGCCCACGCACTGGCACATGCGGAACAGGGAAGTGAGGTTGACCTCCAGAACGCGATCCCAGTCGGCCTCCGCAAAATCCACCGCCGGCGTGCGGATCTGGGTGCCTGCGTTGTTTACGAGAATATCGATGCGGCCCCAGCCGGCCACGGCTTCCGTCACGATGCGCTCGCGAAAGGCTGGATCGCAGACGTCGCCCTGCATGGCCACCGCGGTTCGCCCGGCCGCTTCGATTGCGATCCTGGTTTCGTCCGGAGTCCGGCTGTTGCCGATGACTATGACATCCGCGCCGGCTTCGGCCAGGCCGATCGCCGCGGCCTGGCCGATTCCCCGGGTCGCACCGCTGACGATGGCGAGTTTTCCGTCCAGTTGAAAGTCCAAGCGCCGCCCCGGAGTCAAAACCTTTGATACCTCTGAAACACCTCGACCGGGTCGTCGCCGCGGGCGAAATCGCGCCGGGCCTGGTCCTCCAGGCCCTTGATTCGCTCGCATTCCTCGAGCACCGTCACCGTGAGCTCTTTGGGAATGATGATCACGCCATCTTCCTCTCCGAAGACGAAATCCCCCGGCCGCACTTCCACGGTCTCGCTCAGTTCGCCGGAAATCCGCACCGGGACCTGGCACTTGATCATGGTGTAGCGGCCGAAGGCCTCCACCGGGCAGCGGTAACGCGCAAAGACCGGGAAGCCCATTTGGATGAGATGACTGGAATCGCGCGTCCCGCCATCGATCAGCGCGCCCACGGCGCCGTGCGCGCGTGCCGTTGTGGCGCTCAGCTCGCCATAGATCGCCACTGCGAATGGGGTGCCTTGATCGCGGACCTCGACGCACGGAGAGGTCATGCTGCACACCATCTTCATCCGCTGGTGCCGTCCGGCCGTGTCCCGCTCGGCGGTGAGCGTACCCTTTACGGTAAAGGCCGGGCCGGCAAGCTTCATCCCCGGAGTGAGAGCCGTCAACTCGTGCGACAGGGCCTGGTTGGGAAAACCCAGCGATTCCAACACGTCGTAAACGGCGCCGGCATACAGGCGTTTGTAACGCGCGCAGATGTCTTCCATGCTCCGGGTTTCGGTTATCAGGTTCCGTTCCATATGGTCCGCCTTGAGTTGATTGCGAATATCAGCGCACCGGAGCGGGCGGCGCAATTTCAGCCGCCCGCCGCGGGCTTTTTCAGAAGACGAACTTCACCATGATCTGCATGATGCGCGGAGACCGCACACCGTTGATGGTGCCGATGCCCGACTTATTGAGGGCAGAGGTCCCGTTAGCGCCAAACGGCAGGTTGGTCACCGTGGGGTCGCTGATGGATTTGAAGTTCACCTGGGTATTCAAACCGCTGAACTGCGTGTGATTGAACGCGTTGAACGCGTCGCCGCGGAGCTGAAAGGCCATCTTTTCCCTGATTTTGATCTCCTTCTGCAGGGACAGGTCCCAGCTATTCACCCCCGGCTGCACGATGTAGTAAACCGGGGAATCGATCCCGATGCTGCCTACCGGCGAAGGCAGGAACGCAGCCGCATTGATCCTGTTGTACGGACTGCCCGTCGTTCCGTTCAGCGGGTTTCCGGCAAGCCAGACGGCCGGACCCAGCGAGCCCGAGCCGGTGATCTGCGCGTTGCCGTAACTCGGAATGCTCTCCGTCGGTGTCTTCGGAAGGCCGTTACGGAATTGCGTCAGACCCGAGATCTGCCAGCCGTCGAATACCACGCGCGTGGCTGCGTTGTTCCACGAACCCCAATGGCTGGCGCCCGGAATCTGGTAAACGTAGTTCAGTGCGAAGTTGAACGGTATGTTGTAACTGCACGGCGCGTATAGATGGAAGCGCGTAAGGTTGTCGACCCGGAATCCGTCTCCGTCGGAATTGGCCGTGCTCAGACACTTACTCCACGAGAAGACTGCGCTCAGGAAAACACCCTTGGCGAAGCGGCGGTCGGCCCGGACCGCCAGCGAGTTGAAGTTCGAAGTCGCGCCCATGCCGTACATCGTGATATCGCCGTAGCCCTGGTACGGCCGCAGGAAATTGCTATCGTAGGCATTCGAGCCGGGGATGGCGTTGGGGCCGGCTTTCACCTTGGTCGGATCCTGGTTCTGAGACAGGAACGTGGCTCCGTAAGGCACCGCGTTAATATTGGTGGTCTGGAGCAGATGCCGGCTGTAAGAGCCGACATATGACGTATCCAAAGCCACAGCCCACGGAAGCCGGACCTGGAAGCCCGCGCTGTAATTGACTACCCTGGGCACCTTCCCGCCGTAGTCGATGGCACTCAGGCTCATAGGCGACAGGTAGGTGCTTCCGCCGGCGGCCACGTTCCCCGCCAGGCCGTTGTACATGATCGGCGTGAGGACGGTCGGCGGATTGGCCACCATGTTGAAAACGTTGTTCCCCTGGTAACGGTCGTAGTACAGGCCGCCGCCGACGCGGAACACCACGTTCTGCTTGCCGGTGAGATCCCACGCCAGCCCGACCCGCGGCGCTAGTTGAATCCCCGGACTATCCATCAGGTAAGGGCTGATGCCCTTGCCGGCCTGGATCAGGCCGTTGGCAATGTTGCCGGAATTGGGCACTTCCTTGCCGATCAACAGGGACGACACAATCTGGCCCGTGGCGGGATCGATACCCACCTTGTTGCCGCCGGCATCTAGCGTGGGCCAATACAGCCGCACTGCCTGCGAACCGTTCCAGGCCGATGGAATGAAATTGGACGCGTTGAGACTCTTGTCATAGTACGGTTGAATGTAGTATGCGCGGGCACCATAAGTAAGGGTCACCCTCGGGCGCACCCGCCATGTGTCCTGGAGGTAAAACTCAGCGTTGGTGTACCGGTACTGGCCTGTAACATACTGGTTCCCCTGCTGGAAGCTGGAGTAAGCGCCGAGCATGGCGTTTGCAAAGCCGAAACCAGAGTCGTAAGGATTGGTGGACGAGTCGCCGAAATCGTAGCTGCCCCCGGTGGCTACATAGGCA
The DNA here is from genome assembly GCA_035578025.1 of Verrucomicrobiia bacterium. Classification (GTDB taxonomy): domain Bacteria; phylum Acidobacteriota; class Terriglobia; order Bryobacterales; family Bryobacteraceae; genus Solibacter. Next base: position 6,940 of record DATJYJ010000463.1, on the reverse strand, counting down.
CTCTGGTTCTTGCGGTTGCGCTGCACGAAGACGCCCGCGCGAAGAAGGTGGGTGCTGATCGTTTTGCTGATGCTGTCGGAGACCTCGATTGTGGAGTTATAGGTGCGGAAGGGGGTCCAGGCGCCGCCGCCGGTATTAAAACTCGGCTGATTCTGGATCTTCGTGCCGGCAAACTGTACCTGCGGAATCCAATCTTCGTAAGGCGGATAGAGCGTTGGCAGGTTGATGCCCGTGGTGGTGCGGGTGAGCGCGGCGTCGTTCTCCGGCAGCACGGTCACCGGATGATGAGCGATGTCGAACAGAAACTCGTTTACCATGGTTGGGGCGATCGTGGTGGTAGCGCCCAAGGTCAGGACATAGCCTGGATGATCGTAAACCATGTTCTGGTTCTGCCCCTGGTACTGAATCGGAAAATTCGGGCATAACGAGTAACCCGAAGGGCAGTACGGGCTGCTGAGAGCGTCGGTGGGCAGGCGCGTCAGAGAACCGCTAAACCGCCACTTCGCAGTGGCATTATAGTCCATCCGCAGCAGTTGTTCGTGGCGCGGCTCCGTGCCGGAAATCGCGGTCTGATAATTGTAGGCGTTCTGGCCGCTGACATTGGGAAGCGGGAAGAAATTGAGCAGCGACTGGCCCGGCGCATAGATGCGATTGGCCGGAATCACATTGCCTGGAAACGGCGCCCCGCCGTTCAGATAGTCCTTGATCGTCACTGGATTTCCACTGCTGTCGTGGCTCTGCGAGAAGTCGCCCTTCCGCTCGAGGGTGGTCGGCATGGTGACGTTGACCGGCGATGTTTGGGGAATCAGTTGCTGCTGGTATTCCTCGCTCCAGAAGAAGAACAACTTGTCGCGGAGACGCGTGAACTTACCGGGTATGTAGACCGGGCCGCCGATCGTGTAACCTTCGTAGTTATAGTGATAGGGCGCCTTCGGCAGGGGAGCGGTCGCGGTGGTATCCCGGTTATTGATCCAACTGTTGGCGTTGAGGCCTCGATCGCGATAGTACCAGTAACCGCTTCCGTGGAATTGGTTGGTGCCGCTCTTGGTGACCACCATGATCTGCGCGCCGGAATTCTTCCCGTATTGCGCGTCGAAGTTGCTGGTCAGCACGGTGAACTCCTGCACCGAATCCAGGCTCACCGTTGCCATCATCTTGGAGTTGCTGCCGGTGTCGATGTTGCTCGCGCCGTTCAAGGTGAGATTGAATGTTCCGCCGCGCGATCCGTTTACGTAAACGCTGCCGATCTGGTTGTTGGCCACGGAGAAGTCGCCGTCGGTGTACATCCCTGGAACCACCCTCAACAGGCTGAGAAAGGTCCGGCCGTTCACCTGGGTATTGGCGATCTGCGGGCCGACCACGCTGGTCGATTGCTCGGCGGACTCAGTCTTCAACTGTGCGCCTGCCGCCACCACTTCCACCGCCTGTTGAACCGCGCCGATCTCGAGTTGGATCTGGCCAACCGACAGGTTGGTGTTGGCGTTGAGCACGAGATTGGTCTTGACAAAGTGTTTGAAGCCGGGCTGTTCCACCGCCACTTCGTACGGCGCCGCCGGCAGATTGGTGGCTACGAAATCGCCCGACACGCGAGTGCTCGTCGTGAACGTGGCGTTGGTGTTGGTGTTCTTGAGGGCGACGGTCGCGCCCGCAACAGGCGCGCCCTGGGGGTCGACCACCGTTCCGGCGATAGTGCCGCTGGTGGTTTGCGCCGGTCCCCCGGCCGCGATCATGAGGAAAGCTGGGACGATTCGACGTAGAATTCGCATGCTGGGCCTTTCCTGACTTACTTTTCAATATCGAAATTAAGGCGCGGCAGAATTATTAGCAATTGAATTTCTGTTAAGTGGAATTCACGAATAGTGAGCTATGGAAGACGTCTGCGCGTCTATTCAAGGAAGGTGAATCAGGGTTTGCACGAATTGAATACCTGGCCGCCCGAGTGCGTGTTAGGATCCTGGCAGACGGAGATACCAATGAGAATCGGCCTGTCGGCCATGATGCTTCCCGTGCTGCTGGCTGCCGCGCTGCCGGCCCAGCAGTCCGCCCGCGAGGTTTACGTCGTGCCCTTTTCCCACCTCGACCTCTACTGGGGCGGCACCCAGGAAGAGTGCCTCAGCCGGAGCAATCGTATCATCAGCCGGGCCGTCCGCCTCGCCGGAGAGTACCCGGAGTTTCGCTTCCTGATCGAGAACGAAGTGAACGCGGCAAACTTCGTGGAGGCATCCAGAGGCTCGGCCGAACTGGCCGCTTTTCAGGCGCTGGTCAAGAGCGGGCGCATCGAAATCGCGCCCGTGTGGGCGGGAATCTATCAGAATCTGCCGCGCGGCGAAGCCTTGCTTCGCAACGTCGTCTACGGCAAGGCGCACGCGCGCGAAGCCTTCGGCGTCGACCCCAAAGCGGCACACCTTGCCGACATCCCCGGCTTCACCCGTCAGTATCCACAGATCCTGGCCAAAACCGGCGTACCTAATATGGTGATGACCCGCATGGGCCCGCCCGACAAGTCGCTGTTCCGCTGGCGATCGCCCGATGGTTCGAGCGTCCTGGTATGGGACACGATACCCGGATACGGCTGGGGAGTCGACCTTGGCCTGCACCGCGACCTCGATGACGCCCGGTTCGAACGAATCGCGAAAGAGACTGCCGAGGTCCAAGCCACTACTCGCGGCCCGATCTATTTGGGGTGGGGCACGGACCTATGGGCGCCGAACGAAAAACTCGTCGAGAATATCGCCGCCCTCAACCGACGGTTGCCCGGGTCGCATTTCCGCCTCGCCACTCCCAGTGAATACTTCCGCGCGGCCTCGGACACGCCCGGCATTCCCGAATTGCAGGGCGAGATCCCGTCTTCCTGGGCCAATCTCACCACCTCAAATGCCCATATCTGGCCTCCTGCGATCACCGCTGCCGACACTCTGGTGAACGCCGAAAAATTCGCTGCCATCAACTATGCCCTCGGTTACGCGACCTATCCGCAGCAGCAGTTCGATTCGCTCTGGAAAAAGGCGCTTGAGTCCATGGACCACAACAACTTCGGACAAGGCGGAGAAATCGGCGATCAACGCAAGGTCGGGTACGCCCAGGCCGCGGTTCTCCAGGCCGGCCAGATCCTCCGCGAATCGCTGCGCAACATCGCTGAACGGGTTCGCGTTCCCTTCCCCGTCAGCACCCCCATCGTCGTCTTCAACCCGCTCAACTGGACTCGCGACGATGTCGTCAACGCCCATGTCACGCTCTATGGCGATGTGCAACCGGCGGCAATCTCCAATTACCGCAGAGCCATGCGGCTGGTCGACGAGACTGGAAAAGCCATTCCGTTTCATGTGGTGGAATATACCGAGAACATCTCGCGCGCACTGCAGCTCGTTTTCATCGCTCGCGGGGTTCCGTCCGTCGGATATAAGACTTATTACCTCGTGCCCGCGGACCGGGAGGAGACGTTCCCGAAAGCCACCGAGCTGAATCTCGATACTGATAACGACGCCAAAACGCCGCTGCGCGTGGTCGGCGCCCACCAGATCCAGAACGAGCACTATCGGGTCACCCTGGACAGGGCGACAGGACGCATCGACATCTTCGACAAAGATCTCAATCGCAGCGTAGCCAGCCAGCTGGAGATCTCCGCTTCCGAAGAGCGCGGCGGGAACTCGCTTTACATCGAGCCCCGCACAGGGCGAACCATCATCAACGTGATCTCATCGGTCGAGCTTGAAGAAAACAATTCGGTGAGGACCGTTGTGAGAATAGCCGGCGACCTGGCGGGTGTTCCGATCGCGCAGCGTTTGATCGTATACCACGGCATCAAGCGGATCGACCTGGAAAACACCATTGATTGGAAACCCGGCCACTTCATGAAGGTCGAGCAGCTCTTTCCGCTCGATCTCCAGGAGGCCGACGTTCGGATCGGCGTGCCTTTCGGCTCGGCCGCCGCTTCTGAAATGATGCCTGGAGCCGGACCGCGATATCGCGATGAAGTGCCGCGCGAAATCTGGAAAGACTGGCGGCAGATTCAGGATTGGGTTTCCGCCAGCAGCAAACGCGAAAGCGTTACATTGAGCGCCGACCACCAGTTCATGACCGTGGCCGATGGCGTCCTGCGCGCGGGCATGCTGCGCGGAACCCGCTTCTACCCGGCCAACATCGTCCGTAATGGAAAACCTGTGCTCGTGCAGATGCCTCCTGCCGGACTCTACGTCTTCCGCTACTCGCTGACCTCGGGGCCCGGCGACTGGGCTGCCGCGAAGGCGTGGCGCAGGGGTATGGCCTTCAATACGGAACTGATCCCGGTCAGCTCCGCGAATGACATTTCCTCGAAGACGCTGCCGGCCGAACAGTCGTTTTGCTCAGTGGATGCGGACAACCTTGTGGTCAGCGCCTTGAAGCGCTCCGACAGCGGCAACGTCATCGTCCTCCGCATGTTTGATGAGCGCGGTGAAGCCGCCGAGACGCCAGTCCGGTTCCTGGGTCGCGAACGCTCCTTTCGCGCCGCCAACATGCTCGAGGAAGCAGCCGGCGGCGACGTGAAATCGCTGCGCATGCAGCCGTATGAAATCAGCACGATCCGGATTGCGCTGCCATGAACCGCCTAAGCACGGAGTTGCCCTCTTCCTTTGCGCTGCGGACGCCTCGATGCTACCCGGCGCCTCGCAGCGTGTGGGATATGTACCCGCTACCACCACTCAGTGGTCACTGCTGGCCGCGCTGATTTTCGCATTTTCTGGTCAGCTAGCCAAGCTAGCTCCGGGCTGGAACTGCCGCACGCTCTTTAACCTGACTTTCGCACTTGGGGGCATTTGCGCCTCGGAACCCTTTTGTTTTCAGTAGAAGCAAGTCCGAGGTCTGCACTACATTTTGAGTTGAGGCGGAGCGGCGGCAGGACTTGCGACCAGCCGCGGCAGCGGCTGTTTCGGCAGTGTGATTTTGAGTTGGTGCAGTAATACGGCGAGGTCGGCTTCCGGCTCGGTATACCGCGGCATTACCAAATACCGGCCATCCGTTGTCGGCAGCCAAACATCCAACGTTTGGATGGCTGCCAGTTTCTCCAGTACCGCTCTCGGCGTCAATCCCGGCGCGTGAGCTTGAAGTCGATGCTTCAACGTCACTGTGAGGCAATACGCCAGGAAGGCAACCAGGATGTGAGCCTCCACCCGATGCTCCAGTTGATGATAGATGGGTCGGATGCCCAGCTCACTCTTCAAACATTTGAACGCCGCTTCGATCTGCACCAACTGCATGTACCGATCCCACAGCACCGCCGGATCTTCGGCTACCAGGTTGGTGCGCAGCAGATAGTGGCCGTCGCGCATTTGCGCTTCTCTCAGCTTGGTCTTGTCGACCTGAAACGTGAACGTCGCGAGCGTCACTTCCTGACCCGCTTTGGGAAGATTGATTTTCACGTATCCGAAGGCGCGGCCGGCCTCCGTCTTGGCGGCGCCCACGCGCATCAGCAACTGATCTCGCTTCGGACAACTCCGCCGCATGGCACGCAGTTTGCGCATCAGTCGCGCCAGCTTCTTGCGCCGGATCGCGATCTCTTTCGCCTGCCGGCCTTCGCTCTTGGCCAGCACGTATAACTCGCCATCCTGACTGAACAGCTTCACCTCCACCGAGTCGCGCACCTTCTGCCACGGCAAGTCCAGCCATTGTTTCTCGTACTTCGCCACGCGCCCGCGGGGTGTGCCCACCAGATAAAACATCTCCTGCTCAGAAGCGCGCATCTCTTCCAGCACCGCCTCCGTCGGAATCCCACGGTCCATCAGCCACACCCGTCGCGCTTTACCGTACAGACTCTCGATCTTCTTCAGAAATCCGCGCAGCGTCGTCTTGTCTGACGTGTTGCCATCCATCACTTCGTAGGCCAGCGGAAAACCCTCTGGCGTGATCACCAGCGCCACGACTACCTGCTTGCAATCCGGTCGTCCATCGCGGCTGTACCCGCGTTTGGCCTTCGGATTCAACTCCGCTTCTCCCTCCACATACGTGCTGGTCAGATCGTACAGCAGCACGTCGAACTGTGCCCCGAACAGATCCTGCCATCGCTGCCGCAAATGCCGGAACAGTTCCTGCTTGTGCTCCAGAATCCGATCCAGGCAACGATACAACCGGTCCTTCTCGGCCACCGCAAAATCCACTCCCAGCAATACGTCCATGGCGCTTTGATCGAACCACTGCCGGTGCAATCGAAACTCGCTGCCGGGCTCGACCAGCCGATTCACCACCAGCAGTTCCAGCACTTGCGCCCAACTCACGCTCTCCCGGCCGCGCGGCAACTTCTGCTCCCAGAACCGATCCAGTTCCAACTGCCGCCACAACTCGCATCCCAGCCAGCAATTGCCATACGGCCGCGCACGCCTTAACTGCATCGCGCTCAGCTTTACCTGGATCGTGTCGAGGACATCTGCCGGAACAGGACGGTCTTCGGGAAACAGACTCAGTGTGGTCGAGCGCTGCTGCTGTTCATCGAACACCTCCAGCGTTTTGCGCCAGGATGCTTGCTGGCTGTCGTTGATCTCTCCCAGATACAGCACCCGGCGCTGCACCACCTTGCCGCACTGCAACCGCCGACTTTCTTCGACGCTGTAGTAGCGATGTTCTTTACCGTCCTTCTTCCGTCCGTGACATCGGAGGAACATGCTCCAGTGCAGAATGCCAGACTTCTTTCCACTTGTATAGAGGGTAGGTCTGCACTACAAGCGATCGCGAAAATGTTCTGGTTGACGGTGAAGCCGTTACCGTTCCGCCGCGGCGGTTTTTGCCCGGATTCTCAGCCCAACTGCGAAGGTCGGGCTATCACGCGGGAGGCGGTGTTCCGAGGGACTACGGACGCGCGGTCTCGCTGTTCCGGAAATCCTGCGAGGACGGCTGGCCGCGGGGGTGCGGCGGGCTCGGCGAATGCTACAAAGCCGGCCGCGGAGTGACTGCGGATCCCGTGCACGCCGCG
>DATJYJ010000462.1:0-9899 GCA_035578025.1 Verrucomicrobiia bacterium | reverse complement strand
GACGATGTCCGCCTGGCGCTGGCCGGCAGCACGCCGGTCGAGTTCTTCAGCCGCGTGGGAGGCAACGTGCCGTCGGCGGAAGAGGTGCTCGCCTGGCTGGAGCGCACCTTTCCCCACGCCCTGCCGACCGCCCATCACATGGAGGAGGTGATGATCCATGGCTAGCTACGCTCCCACCCATCAGCGCTCGCATACGTTTTACGAGACTTTCGAGCGTAAGGCCGAGCTCCAGCACCAGACTCACTACTGCCCCGGCTGCGGCCATGGCATCGTCAGCAAGCTGCTGGCACGGGCCATCGACGAGCTCGGCGTACAAGATCGCGCGATCCTGGTCAGCCCGGTGGGCTGTTCGGTTTTCGGCTATTACTATTTCGACGTGGGCAACATTCAGGTGGCGCACGGCCGCGCGCCCGCGGCGGCCACCGGCGTGAAGCGCAGCCGCCCGGAAAGCATCGTGATCGCCTACCAGGGCGACGGCGACCTGGCCGCCATCGGCACCGCGGAGATCCTGCATGCCGCCAACCGCGGCGAAGCCATCACCGTGATCTTCGTCAATAACGGTATCTACGGCATGACCGGAGGCCAGATGGCCCCGACCACGCCGCTCGGCAAGAAGAGCACGACCTCGCCGTTCGGCCGCAACCAGTTCAACGATGGCTTCCCGGTACACGTCTGCGAGGTCCTCAATTCCTTGGACGCTCCCGTCTACATCGAGCGCGTCTCGCTGGGCAACAACAAGCAGATCATGAATGCCGCGAAGGTGATCAAGCGCGCCGTGGAAAACCAGGTCAAGGGACTTGGTTTTTCTTTCGTCGAAGTGCTGTCGCCCTGCCCCACCATCTGGAAGATGCAGCCGGTAGAGGCCCAACGCTTCGTCGATACCGAAATGGCGGCCACCTTCGGCGTTTGCAATCTGCGCGACCGGACAGCGCAGGCCGCCGTGCGCCCCGCACCACCGCCGCCTCCTTCATCCGAAGAGATCTTCCGTATTCTCGGGCTCACGAACGGCCGCGAGACATGTCCCTCGGCGGCCCCTGTCCAACAGCTCGATCTCCGCATCAAGGTCGCGGGCTTTGGCGGCCAGGGTGTCCTGATGCTGGGCGAGGTTCTTGCAGAAGCCGGCCTCGAAGCCGGCTACGAGGTCTCCTGGCTGCCCTCCTACGGCCCGGAGATGCGCTCCGGCACCTCGAATTGCCAGGTGCGAATCGGTAATCTGCCCATCGACTCGCCGCTGGTGAGCCGCCCCAACGTGCTGCTCGCGCTGAACGAGCCCTCGCTTCACAAGTTCCTGCCATCCGTGGAGGAAAGCGGCGTCGTGCTCTACAACGGCGGAGAGATTCCCGAGGGCTGTACCCGGCCGGACGTCCGGACGATCGCTCTGCCATTCACCGAGATCGCCGACCAGATGGGCGCCTCCAAGGTGGCCAACATCGTGATGCTGGGGACCCTTCTCGAGGCCACGGCCATCCTGGAGAACGGCCGCGTCATCGACGCCCTGAAGCGCGTGGTCAAAAACCCGCGCTTCTTCGATCTCGATGTGGCCGCCCTGGCCCGCGGACGCGAAGAGTTCCAGAAATCGGGCGCAGACGATTACCTGTGGGGCGTCTGAAGACGCCCTACTTGGCCTGCATCTCTTCCAGATACATGACGAGCGCGTGCATGCGCCCCTGCGCCACGGTCATGTTTCCGCTCACTTCGTTGAACGTTTTGCCCCAGGTAGGCATGTCGGCACTGCCGTGAGCCGAGATCGGCTGCTCGCCTCTCAGGATGGACATGACCTTGGTGTCCGGGAACCTGCCGCCGTTGCGGCGCGCAATCTGCGTCAGATCCGAGGGAGGCATTTTGAGCGCACTGGCCGCCGGTCCGCCGCCCTTGCCGTCGGTCCCATGGCACACCGCGCAGAATTCCTGGTAGAGGCTCTTGCCGTCGATCCCTTTGGCGCCCACGGGGGTCACCTTCTTGACGGTCGCCTGCTGCGCGAAGGCATAGGCGCAGGCCATCGCGAAAATCACAGCACTAATAAGATATCGGGATGTAGAAATCTTCTTCATGCCCGAATCGTAACGCCATTTCGAGCCGCCTTCAAGTCACTATGCACCTCTTTTTGGTGGGGGCGCGGCAAAAACAACACCCAATCGCACCCTTTATTCGCATTTTGTTCGGAGCAACGTGAAATATAATGCAATCATGGCACGCTGGGGTCTGCTCATTCCGATCTCTCTTCTCCCTTTGTTCGCCGCCGATGAGCGGACCTGCACGATGCGCGATGCCGCGTTACCCACCAACAATCAGACCGTGGTCCTCTGCGAGCAGGGGCTGGTCCTGGTGACGGCCGACGAAGGCGCCACCTGGTCCACGCGCCGCATCACCCAAACCGGCGGTTTCCGCGCCATCGCGTTCATCGATTCCGCGCACGGCCTGGTGGTCGGCGATGGCGGGAAGATCTTCGCCACCGAGGATACCGGACGCACCTGGCAGCCCCGCACCTCCGGCGTCACGGAAAATCTGACGGACATCCAGATGATGGGCAACGAAGGCTGGATCGCCGGGTACACCGGAACCATGCTGCACACCGCGGACGGCGGCAAGACGTGGGCGAAACAGGACAGCGGAACCGCACTCTCGCTGGAAGCCCTCTTCTTCCTGGACAACCTGAACGGCTGGGCCGTCGGCTGGTCGGGCACCGTCCTGCATACCACCGATGGCGGCAAGGTCTGGAAGCCGGTCAAGAATACGGGCGCCTCCTGGTCGCTCAGCTCGGTCTACTTCTCCGATGTCAAGGCCGGGTACATCTCGGGGTTCGCCGGCCAGTTCTTTCGCACCAAGGATGGCGGCGCCACCTGGGAAACCAGGAAAGTGCCGGTTTCCGGCTGGCTGACGTCGATCGCCCACGACTCCGCCGGCCGGTTGTGGGTTACCACCGACGATGGGTTTCTGATCACCCAGGACGCCGGCGATACCTGGAAGCTCCAGCCCGCCGTCACCAAGCTGTTCATCAACAAGCTGCTGCGCAACACCGGGTCGATCTGGGCGCTGGGTCCGTTCGGACTGTTGAAGCAGCAGGGGAACGGACTGGAATTCAAGCGCATCATGAATCCGCTCTCCGGCGACGCCGATCAGCAGACCACGCCCACGCCGCAGGCCAAATGACTCACATCCGGCATGTCCAGCCGCGCGGCGAGTTGCGCTCCCGGCGCTGCCGCGAGATCAGGAAAAAATAACCTTCGCCTGCCGGCGCCACCGCGTGGGGCGCCAGCCGCACGGCATCGCGGTAGCGCGCGGGCATGACAAAATCAGCCTCGCCATGAGCCAAGGCGAGAGCGCCCAATTCTTCCAGTGTGGCCGCAAGGATCAGGGTAGCGATCGGGTCCGTGCTGTCGATGCCCCACTGACGCAGGCGGTCCCGAAAGCCAGGCTCGAGCTCGGGCAGACGATTGAACTGATCCACGGTCATGGCGATCCCCATCTGTTCGAAGGGCATGCCATATTGCGAATCGTAGGCCGCTGGATTCACCATGGCGTACCGGACACGCGCCAGTGGGAGCGCAGAGGCGTAGAGATCGTCGGCGAGGTCGACGACGATCAGCGGATTGCCGCGGTCCTGCTCGCAATAGGTGGCGAGCGGCGCGGCCAGCGGCTGTACGCTTGCCTTGCGGAAGGCCAGGCCCCACGGCATATCGGGCAGACCGCATTTGACCAGGAACGCACCGGCGAGGCAGGCTAGCATCCAAGGCAGATAACGGCGCTGGGCGAAGGGGCTGTGCGCGGCAGCCAGGATGGCCAGCGCCGGCACCAGCGGCAGCAGGTAGGTGGCGTTGCGATATTGCCATGCCATTACGCTGGCGGCCGCAAGCGCGATCCAGCACGCCAGCAGAGTCGCGGCATGCGAGCGGCGCCGCAGCTCATCGAAAAATGACGGCAGGGCGGCCACCGTGATCGCGATCAGGACCGGATCCATGACAGCCAGGCGCGCGAGGTAGAACAGCACTTGCGGTTCCTGCGAGGTCTGCGGCGGAGTGCCTCCCCCGTACCCGAGGATTTCGAGCCCGACGTGCTCGGCCCAAAACCAGTGCGGGTGCGCGATTGCCTGGTAAGCAAACCACGGCCCGGCGAAGAGCGAGGCAAGCACGCCCGCGAGACAGACGCGGACCAAGGCAGGCCTGTACTTGCGCGGCGCGGCAAGCCAGTAGAGACCCAGCACACCGAGCGGCAGAAAACCGGCGATCCCTTTCGCCAGGATCGCGCCGGCCACCGCCGCGGCGAACCCGACCAGCGAAGCGCGAGACGCCAGCCAGGGATCGGTGAAGAGCACATACATCGCGGCGATGAAGCAGGCGACCAGCAGGCCGTCCGTCATGCAAAGGGTGCCGAGGACCTGCCAGAGGTGATTCGAGAGGACGAGCAGCACGGCGGCAGCTCCGGCCTGCCAGCTATGGACCTCGGCCGCCCAGAGGAAGATGAGGCCAACTGCAAGAGCGGCGAAGAGCGTCACGGGCAACCGCAGCGGCAAACGCGCGATACCGAGCAGCTTGGCGGAAAGCGCGGCGCACCAATAGAGCAGCGGCGGCTTATATAGGGCGAAGCGGCCCATGAAGTGCGGGGTGAGCCAATCGCCGTGCGCGGCCATGTGAATGGCCGAGCTCACGTAGAGAGCCTCGTCCTGGGACGCCAGGCGGCTGACGGGATCCACGTAGTCGCCGGCGAGGCCGATGAACATGGCTCGCGGAAGCAGGACAATCAGCGCGAGAAATGCTACCGCGCAAAAGGCCCGTCGCATCTATAAGACGGTAGCACGCGGGCAGGCGCGGAAGGCTGCCCCACGAACGGCTAGAATAAAGGTCCATGAAGCTGATCGGTGGATTGGTATTGACTGTTCTATTGGCGGCGAGCCTCCGCGCACAAGATGAGGGACGTCCGTATTTCACGGAACCGGCAGCCGCGCCCAACCGCGCGGAGGTCGCCTTCGTGTCCGGCGGCGATATCTGGGCGGCGCCTCTGGCAGGGGGTGAAGCGCACCTTCTGGTGTCGCATCAAGCCAATGAGACGCGGCCCATGTATTCGCCCGATGGAACGCGGCTGGCCTTCGTTTCCAGCCGCACCGGCAACGGCGATATCTACGTGCTGAATTTCGCGACCGGCGTGCAGAAGCGCATCACGTTCGACGACGGGCCGGAGGTGCTCGACGGATGGTCGCGCGACGGCAAGTGGCTGTACTTTTCGTCCACCGCGCAGGATATCGCGGGCATGAACGACATCTTCCGTGTGAGCGCTGAGGGCGGTACGCCCATGCCGGTGAGCGCGGACCGTTATGTCGCGGAATACTTCTCGGCTCCCTCTCCCGACGGCAAGATGCTCGCGTTCACCGCGCGCGGCAACACCAACGGCCAATGGTGGCGGCACGGGCACAGCCATCTCGACGAATCCGAAATCTGGCTCGCGGCGCTGGGCGGAGCGGCCAAATACGAACGGCTCGCCGGCGGCGATTTCAAATGCCTCTGGCCCATGTGGAGCGCCGACGGAGCTCGCGTCTACTTCATGAGCGACCAGGGTGGCGCGGAGAACATCTGGGAAAAGTCCGTGCGCGGCGGCGCGGCGAAGCAGGTGACCCAGTTCAAGGATGGGCGGGTGCTCTGGCCCAGCATTTCCTACGACGGCAAAACCATCGTATTCGAGCGCGATTTCGGCATCTGGAAGCTGGACGTGGGCAGCGGCAAGGCGGCGCCGATCGAGATCTCGCGCCACGGCGCGGTGAGTTCCCCGGAAGTCAGCCACCTCACGATGAACAACGGCTTCCGCGGCCTGGTCCTGGCTCCGGACGGGAAGAAGCTGGCGTTCGTGGCGCACGGCCAGGTGTTCGCCGCTTCGGCGCGCGACGCCGGCGCCGCCACCCGTGTCACGCGATCGGCCGCGAGCGAGGACGAAATCGCTTGGGCGCCGGACAGCAAGCGCATCGCCTACGTCTCCGACCGCGACGGCGGCTACCGGCTCTACCTCTACGACTTCGGCGCCAGCTCCGAGACGCGTCTCACCGATGGCGCCGGCGGAGACACATCGCCCGGCTGGAGCCCCGACGGCAAACTTCTCGGTTTCGTGCGCGACGGCAGGCAGCTTTGTGTTTACGACCTGGCTGCGAAGCAGACCAGGGTGCTCGCCAAGGGCCACTTTCCGCGGCCGCCGTCCGGGGCGAATCGCTTCTACGCGTGGTCGCCGGACGCGAAGTGGATCGCCTACGCCACGACCGGGGAGCGCGGCTTCCGCAACGCCTACGTGGTGGCGGCCTCGGGAAGCGGCGAGCCGCGGCAGGTCAGCTTCCTCTCGAACGTCTTCGCCGGCACGGTGGTGTGGGCGCCCGACGGCACTTACCTGCTGTTCGACACCAACCAGCGCACCGAGAACAACAACATCGCCCGCATCGACCTGATTCCGCGCGCGCCGCGCTTCCGCGAGGACCGGTTTCGCGACCTGTTCAAGGACACGCCGCCGGCGGGCGGCCGCGGACAGGCGGCCGAAAAGCCGCCGGTGAAGCCGGTGGAGATCGCGTTCGACGGAATCCGCAATCGTCTGAGCCTGCTCGCTACCGGCCTGGACGGCCGATTGCAGCAGATCTCGCCTGACGGTAAGACGCTGCTCATCGCAGCAACAAGCGGAAGGCAGCAGAACCTGTACACGTATTCCCTGGACGAGATGTCCACGGAGCCTCCGGTCGCGCGGCAGGTGACCTCGACGCCGGGCGTGAAAAACAGTGCGCAGTTGTCGCCGGATGGAAAAGAGATCTACTACCTGGAGCAAGGGAGGATCACGATCGCCACGCTCGAGAATCGGACGGCGCGGCCGTTGGCGACCACGGCCGAGATGGACATCGATTTCGAACGGGAGAAACGCGAGGTGTTCGCGCAGGCCTGGACGTACCTGAACGACAACTTCTTCGACCCGAAATTCAACGGCGTGGATTGGAGCGCCCTGCGCGAGCGCTTCGCACCTCACGTGGCGGGCGCGCGCACGCCGGACGAGCTGCGCCGCGTGCTCTCGCTGATGATCGGCGAGCTGAACGCGTCCCACTCCGGAGTCGGCGCTCCCACCGCCGGCGGCGGCGAAGGCCCGCCGCGCGGAATTGTCGGCAAGCTCGGCCTGCGGTTCGACGCCGCGGAGTACGCTTCCAGCGGAAAGCTGAAGGTGAGCGAGGTGATTCCGCTGGGTCCCGCCGCTCTGGCCGGCGGCATCAAACCGGGCGATGTGCTGACCGCGGTGGACGGCGTCGAGATCGCGGCTCACACGAACCTGGACGAGCTGACCGAGCACAAGGTGGGCGCCCGTGTGACGCTGGCCTTCGCGGACAAACGCGAGGTTGCGGTGCGTCCGATCTCGACACAGGCCGAGAAGGACCTGGTCTACCGGCAATGGGTGGAGCAGCAGCGGGCATATGTCGCCAAGGCCAGCGGCGGGCGGCTCGGCTACGTGCACATCCGCGACATGTCGGCGCAGGCGCTGGACCAGTTGTACCTCGATCTCGACACCGAGAACCAGGGCCGCGAGGGTGTGGTGGTGGACGTGCGCAACAATAACGGCGGCTTCGTCAACGCCTATGCCATCGACGTTCTGACGCGGCGCAGCTATCTCAAGATGGCGGACCGCGACGAGCCGGCCAATCCGGCGCGCATCGTGCTGGGGCAACGGTCGCTGGAGAAACCGACGATCCTGGTCGTGAATCGCCATTCGCTGAGCGATGCCGAGGACTTCACCGAAGGCTACCGTGCGCTGAAGCTGGGCAAAGTGGTGGGCGAGCCGACGGCCGGATGGATTATCTATACCAGCAATGCAACGCTGATCGACGGCACCTCGCTGCGCCTTCCGCATACGCGCGTGACCACGGCGGACGGAGCCCAGATGGAGAGGTACCCGCGGCCGGTGGATATCGCGGTGGACAAGCCAGTCGGCGAAGGTCTGGAAGGAAAGGATTCGCAACTGGACGCCGCGGTGCGGGAACTGGTGAGGCAGATCGGTGGGAGTGGAAGGTAGCCCCGGGAGCGCGGACGACAAGAAACGATCGTCCGCGCCACAGGCGCGGCCACATATCGCGGTGCGCATCGGCGTGTACGTGTTCCTCTGCTACGTCACGCTGGTGGTGTTCGGCAGCCTGTTCTCGTGGTTCGACAACCCGATCATCTCGGCGGTGGGGTCGAACCTGGTGGCCGGCGTATTTTCGAACTGGCTGGCGCTGCGGATCTTCGAGAGCCTGCACATTCCCGATGCGGGTCTGCGCGCGAACCACGCGTCGGCCGAGAACCTGGCCATCGGCGTGGCGGGCGGAATCGGCTCGGCGGCGCTCGTGCTGGGCCTGCCGCTGCTGCTCGGCGCGGCTCACCTGGTCCGCGTCGAAGGCGACGAGTTTTCCACCGGTAGCCTGCTGTTTCTGACGGTGCTGCTGGCAGGCGGGGCGATCGGCGAGGAGTTGATGGTCCACGGCTACGGTTTCCAGGCCCTGGCGGCGGCCGTGGGACCCTGGGCGGCAATCGTCCCGGTGGGCGTGCTTTTCGCGCTGCTCCACGGTTCGAATCCCAGCTCTACCTGGCTCAGCACGGGCATCACTGGCGGGTTCGGGATTGTCTTCGGCTACGCCTGGCTGCGCAGCCGGGACCTCTGGCTACCCATCGGGCTGCACTTCGGCTGGAACTTTACACTGCCCCTCTTCGGCGTGAACATCAGCGGGCTTAGAATAAGGGTGACGGGTTACGAGCTGTCGTGGACCGCCGGCAAGTTGTGGAGCGGCGGCGACTATGGACCGGAGGCCAGCGTTCTCACGGGCGCCGTCCTGGTGCTGCTGTTCGTTTACATCTGGAAAGCTCCCGTGCGCCGGCAATCTTCGAGGATCACGGATCCGCCAGCGGAGAGTACGGTATGCGAGCCGTCGCCATCATCGCTGTCCTGACTCTGTCGCCCGGGCTCCTGCCCGCGGCGAATAAACTCACCTGGGAAGACCGCGTCGAGCTGATGCGCGGGCTCAGCGCGGAATATGCCACCGTGAAGGTCATGCTTCCGCGGTCGCGCAAAGCACTGGAGTTCAATTCCGACGGCACCTACGACCAGGGAGTCTGGACCAGCGTGGCGCGCGAAGGGGGACCGGCTGCGCGCACCGGTGACCTGGTGCAGGTGACCAAGGTGGATATCGAAGACGACCGCATCGTCCTGCAGATCAACGGCGGCTACAAGGGCGGAAAGAAGTGGTATCAGGGCGTGCAAATCTCGGGCGGCATGGGCGGCGCCAATGTGCCGGTTAACCAGGGCAGCGACAGCAACGCGCCCGGAGGCACCTCGATCGCGGTCCTGTTCCACAAGCCGCTGGAGCCGATCAAGGCGATTGAAGTCAAGAAGATGTTGGCCCCGGTGCTGGATTTCGAGAAACACTCGGCCACACAGCTTTACAGCGAGAGCTTGCCGCCGGACATCCAGGACGCGATCAAGGAGAAGCGCGCCAAAGTGGGGATGAACCGCGAGGAGGTCATCATGGCGCTGGGCCGGCCGCAGCACAAGTCGCGCGAGACCAAGGATGGGCTGGAGACCGAAGATTGGGTCTATGGCACGCCGCCGGGGAAGATCACGTTCGTGACGTTCAACGGCGACAAAGTCATCAAGGTGAAGGACTCCTATGCCGGCCTGGGCGAGCAGGTGGGCGATCCCAAGGTGGTGCGCTAGTTGCGCCTGCCGGCGGCGCTGGCGTGCGGCTTCCTGTTGGGCTGCTCCTCAGCGCCAAAGCCGAGCGCGCCGACGGCAACGACCGTCGAACCGGTACGCATTACGCAGTTCTACTCCACTACTCCCCAGGTGCCGCGCGGCGAGAAAGGCACTGTCTGCTACGGCGTGGAGAACGCGAAGTCGGTGTGGCTCTCGCCTCCGAAGCGCGA
>DATJYJ010000461.1:0-19612 GCA_035578025.1 Verrucomicrobiia bacterium | reverse complement strand
TCGCGCTGCTGCATCCAGCGCGCCAGCACGCCGGCCGGGTTCTCCAGGCCGAGGGCGAAACTGGCCACCAGGGTGCGCTTGGCGCCTTCCAGCTCCTCCCTGGGCACCGTCACGTCGCGGATTTCCTGGAACTCCTTGAGCAGGTCGGTCAGGGCCGGCTCGGTGACTTCGGTGCGCACCGACATGGACGAACTGAAGTGCTGCATCACCTGGGTGGCGCTGAAGCTGGAGCTGACGCCGTAGGTGTAGCCCTTCTCCTCGCGGATGATGCGGAACAGGCGCGCCGCCGGGCCCGAGCCGAGCACCTGGTTCATGACCAGGCACGCAATGTAATCCGGGTTGGTGCGCTCGATAGCGCGGTTGGCCAGCGTGAGATCGGTCTGCACCGAGCCCGGCCGCGAAACCAGGTAGACCTTCTTCGCCGCGATGGGCGGATTCATGGGCAGCTTCAGCTTCTCGATGGGACCGCCCTTCCAACCGGCGAGCGCCTTTTCGAGTTTGGCCACGGCATCGCGCGGGGTGACCTCGCCCGAGACGGCGGCCCATTCGCCCGAAGGAACGTAGTAGCGCTTGTAGTGTTCGACGAGATTCTCGCGCGTGATCTTGCCCAGCGATTCCGCGGTCAGGCGCGAGCGGCGGGCATCTCCTGGATAAAGGACACCCATCAGGGCTTCGTTCGAAAGCGTGGCCGGCTGCGTGCGCATCTGCTCCAGCGTGCTGCGCTGGCGCGCCTTCCAGCGCTCGAATTCGTCGGCGGGAAAGCTCGGGTGCAGCAGCACGTCGCTCATGATGGCGAGGGCTTCGTCGAAGTGTTCGGTGAGCGCTGTGACCGTGATGGTGCCCTCTCCGCCCCCACCGCCTCCGCCGCGTCCTCCGCGCCCGGCGCCGCCGCCGCCGCCGAAGCTGACCGTGGCGCCGATATCGGCCAGCGCATCCGTGATCTGGCGCTGGGTCCGCGTGGCGGTGCCCATCATCATCATCGCCGCGGTAGCTTCGGCGACGCCGGGCAATCCTTCGGGATCGCGCAGCGGCGAGGAAGGAATCGAAATCGTCAGGGATACCGTGGGCGCGCGATGGCTCTCCAGAATCAGCAGGCGGAGCCCGTTGGAAAGCTGGCGCTCGACAGGCCGCGGCAGCTTCACCTTGAGTACCTCGTTGGAGACCGGCGCCCGGTTGAGCCGTACCATGCCGCGGAACGTGGCGGCGGGCTCGGCTTCCTGCGCGACGCCGATGCAGGCGAAAAGCAGACCCGCTGCGAGTGCGCGTCTCATGTTATCGTCCTCCCCTTCTGCCGCCCTGGACGCCGCCGGCCGGCTGCGTGGTCAGCACCACGCGATTGGCTGTCAGCAGGTTGGCCTTGGCGGCACGCTGGATGTCCGCAGCCGTCACGGCCATTTGCCCCTCGGGGTCGCTGTTCACGCGCTCGGGATCGTTGAACACCGCGGCCGCGTCGGCCAGGGCCTGCGCACGGGCCAGCGCCGTGATGCGCTGTTCGGCGGCGCGGCGCAGGTTCAGCCGCACGCGCGCCAGCTCCTTGTCGGTAACCGGCTCCGAATGAAGCCGCGCGATCTCTTCGCCGATCAGTCCTTCCACCTCTTCCGGAGTCTTGCCGGGGCGTAGCGTGGCCGAGATGTGGAACATGCCGGGGCCGACGCGGCGGTCGGTGGAGGCCGAGACTTGCGTGACGAGCTCCTTTTCCTGCACCAGCTTCAAATAGAGGCGGGAGCTGTTGGCGCCGCCTCCGCCGCGCCCTCCGAATCCACCGCCTCCGCCTCCGAGAATCGACGCCGCCACCTGTAGCGCGCGGGCGTCGGGCGTTCCCGAGGGCGGAACGCGGTAGGCGATATCGATGCGTGTGAGGCGTGCCAGCGGGTCGCTGATAGTGGCGCGGCGCTCGCCGTTCTTGGGGGGCTCGGTGAGATCGGCCGGGGTTGGAGGCGCCTGCCGCGGGATGTTGCCGAAATACTTCTTCACCTTGGCCAGCGTGTCGGCGGTGTTGAGGTCGCCTACCAGGGCCAGCACCGCGTTATTGGGAGCGTAGTAGGTTTTGAAGAACTGCTTGACGTCGTCCAGCGTGGCCGCGTCCAGGTCTTCCATGGAGCCGATCACGGAATGGTGATAGGCGAAATTATCGTAGACCAGCTCTTCCAGCTTTTCGGAAGTGTTGCCGTAGGCCTGGTTGTCGCCGCGCAGCCGGCGCTCCTCTTTGACGGCCTGCCGCTGGTTCTCCAGGTTCTCCGTGGTGAGGATCAGGCCGCGCATGCGGTCGGCCTCCAGGAACAGGCCGAGATCGAGCTGGTTCCTGGGTAGCACCTCGTAATAGGAGGTCCGGTCGGTGTTGGTGGTGCCGTTGGAATTGCCGCCGTTGGTGTAGATCAGAAAATCGAGCTCGCCGGGGCCGACGTTCTCCGAGCCTTTGAACATCATGTGCTCGAAGAGATGCGCGAAGCCGGTGCGGCCTTTGCGCTCGTCCTTCGAACCGACCTTGTAAGACACGCAGATGGCGTAGACCGGGGCGAAGTGATCTTCGGAGATCAGAACGCGGAGGCCGTTGTCCAGCCTGGTGTCGGAGTACTTGATCTTGGGGATGGCGGGTTGCTGCGCCGGCAGGACCACGGCGGCTAGAACGAGTAAGGCGGCTAACTTCAAACCAGGTCTCCTGTGGGGTCTATGGTAACTTGACGCGCCTTGCGCGCGGTGGGCGGACGGCCGGAAGCGAACGTCCGCCCCACGAATGGGGTATATTGGTCGGAAATCGAGTCTCAGTCTCAGGAGCGGTTGCCATGAAGAAATCTCACCTTAACTACGCGCTGGTCGCCGCCGGCGTATTGGTCTTGATCTCCAGCTCCATGTCGGGCGGACCGGCGGACGGCGTTCCCGCCGCTGCGCCCGTGAAGCCCGCCAAGGCCAACTACGAGCTCGCCGGCCGCTGGACCGGCGCCAAGGTCAGCAAGCTCATTTTCGATACCGCCGTGAACCCGCACTGGATGGACACCGGCGACCGCTTCTGGTACGCCTTCGAAAATTCCAGCGGGCGCAAGTTCTACATCGTCGATCCGGCGAAGAAGACCAAGACCATGGTTTTCGACCCCGCCAAACTGGCCGCCGCGCTGACCACCGCGACCGGGCTGCCTTACGACTCGCAGCACCTCCCCATCACCACCATCCGCTTCGTCAAAGGCGAGAGCTCGATCCAGTTCGAGGTGAACGTGCCGCGCGACGCCGTAATTCCGGGCGAGAAGAAGCCGCCCGCCGCGGCCGTCACCGACGCCAACCAGCAGCAGCAGGACGACGCCGAATCGCAGGACGCCGATACCCCGCAGCAGCAGTTCGGCGGACGCGGCGGCGGCAACTACGGCCCGCCGCCCGGACGCAACCAGAAGCAGCTCGTCTTCGAGTACGAGCTGGCCGCCAACAAGCTGACTCTGCTCGACGATCCGCCGAAACGCAAGCCGACGTGGGCGTCGATCTCCCCGGACGACAAGACCATCCTGTTCGTGCGCAATCACAACCTGTACATGATGGACCCGGAGAACTACGCCAAGGCCCTCAAGAACGCCAACGACACCTCGATTCAGGAAACGCAGCTCACCACCGACGGCGTGGAAGACTTCGGATACGGCGGCCGCGGCGGGCTCGGCGGGGAGCAGGAACTACAGCAACAACAGCAGCAGGAGCAGAACCAGGAAGGCCAGCAGCAGGACACTACGCGGCAGCGCCAGGCGGTGGGCAATGTCGCCTGGTCGCGCGATTCGAAGAAGTTTGCGCTCATCCGCCGAGACTCGCGCAAGATCCCCAAGCTGTGGGTGATCAATGCCCTGGCCAATCCGCGTCCGACGCTGGAGACGTACGCCTACGCCATGCCCGGCGAGCCGAATGCGCCGCAGTCGCAACTGGAGATCTTCGACGTCGCGGCCAAATCGCGTCTGTTGGCCAAGGCCGACGCGTTCAAGGACCAGACCATGCAGGTGGAGATGGATCGCCCTCTTGCGCGCCAGCGCGAGCATGAGAAGACGGAGTCGCTCTGGGCCGGGCCGGGCAGCGACAAGATCTATTTCCAACGCCTCAGCCGCGACTTGAAACGTCTCGATATCTGCGTGGCGGACACCGCCAGCGGCGAGGTGAAGCCGTTGATCCAGGAGCGCATGAACGTCTACATCGAGACCAAGCCCCTCAAGGTGATCAACAACGGCAGCGAGCTGATTTTCTGGAGCGAGCGCGACGGCTGGGGCCACTACTACCTCTACGGCGCCGACGGCACGCTCAAAAACCGCATCACCGCCGGAGAGTTCGTGGCCGAAGATATTTCGTACGTCGACGAAAAGTCGCGCGAGGTATTTCTCACCGCCGACGGGCGCGAAGACGGCGAAGACCCCTATTACATTCACTTCTACAGCGCGAAGCTCGACGGCAGCGGCATGAAGGTGCTGGACGCGGGAGACGCCTCGCACGCGGTCAACATGAGCGACTCGGGGCGCTACTTTGTGGACACGTTTTCGCGGGTGAATACCGCGCCGAAGTCCGTGCTCTACGACAACGCGGGCGCGACGACCATGCCGCTGGAGAGCGTCGATATGGGCCCGCTGATGGCCGCGGGCTTCAAATTCCCCGAGCCCTTCAAGGTCAAGGCCGACGACGGCATTACGGACCTGTACGGCGTGATGTACAAGCCCTTCGACTTCGACCCGGCGAAGAAATACCCGATCATTGCCTATGTCTACCCCGGGCCGCAGACCGAGAGCGTGAACAAGACGTTCACGGTGAAGAGCCAGACCGGCCAGGCCAACAACCAGATGTTCATGGCCAATTTCGGATTCATCATGATCGAAATCGGCAATCGCGGCGGCAATCCGCACCGCTCCAAGTGGTATCACACCTACGGCTACGGCAACCTGCGCGACTACGGACTGGCCGACAAGAAGGCGGCCATCGAACAACTCGCCGAGCGCTATCCGTGGATCGATATCGACCGCGTCGGCATCTGGGGCCACTCCGGCGGCGGCTTCATGACCGCCGCGGCGCTGCTGATCTATCCCGATTTCTTCAAGGTCGGCTGGAGCGAGAGCGGCAATCACGAGAACAACATCTACAACAACACCTGGAGCGAGAAGCACCATGGGGTGAAGGAAGTGACGGACAAGGACGGCAAGGTCACCTTCGAGTATTCCATCGACAAGAACAGCGAGATCGCCAAGAACCTCAAAGGCCACCTCATGCTCATTACCGGCGATATCGACAACAACGTGCATCCGAGCAACACCTACCGCCTGGCCGACGCATTGATCAAGGCCAACAAGCGCTTCGACATGATGGTCCTGCCGGGCCAGCGCCACGGCTACACCACCGACGGCGAATACGTCACCTGGCTGCGCGCGGATTATTTCGCCAAGCACCTGCTGGGCGATTACGATCAGAGCATCGACATCTCGGAGATCAATCGCGACCGGCAGCAGGCAGAGCGCGCCCAGCAGCAGCAGGGGACTACCGGTCGAGGCGGCACACAGAACCAGAACGGGCGCGGGGGACGGCGCGGGAACTAGGACAGCAGGACGTGGGGCAGGTCGGGGACCTGCCCCACGCCATATAATCTCTTTATCGACTCAACGAAGAAAAATGGCGCGGGTCGCGCTCTGGCGGAAATCATCGCCGTCGCGATCCTCTACTATGTGACGGGGAGGCTGGGGAGGCTCCTTGCGCCCCCGCCGGGGATCGAAACCGTGGTGTGGCCGCCGCCGGGCATCGCGCTGGCGGCGATGCTGATCCTCGGGAACCGGGTTTGGCCCGGCCTCTGGCTGGGCGCGTTCCTGTCCAACAATTGGGCGTCGGTTGATTTCAGCAACCTTCGGGCGGCCCTGGGCATGGTTGCCACCGGCGCGAGCATCGATACGGGCGCTACGCTTCAGGTACTGGCCGGCGCCGCGCTGGTGCGCCGCTTCATCGGCGCGCGTCATCCCTTCGAGCGCGTCAGGGATACCCTCACCTTCGTGGGCATCGCGCTGGCCATGTGCCTGGTGAGCAGCTCCTGGGGCGTCACCAGCTTGTGCGTGAGCGGGGCTCTCGCATGGGAGAGAGCATTTTCGCGCTGGCTGAACTGGTGGATCGGCGATTCCGGGGGCGTTCTGGTCATGGCTCCCGTCATCCTTACCTGCTGGCACATGGGGCTGCCACGGTGGAACCGGGCACGTTGGCGCGAAGCAGCTTTGCTGTTCGCCGCCGTGGTCTTGTTCGCCATGGCGATCTTCGTCTGGTGGCACCCTTCTGCCGAGAACGACGAATATCCGGCGGAGATGCTTCTGCTCCCGCTTATCGCCTGGGTGGCGGTTCGACTCACGCAGCGCGAGGTCACAATGGCAGTGCTGGTGGTCCTGGCGATCGCTCTCGCGGGCACAATGCAGGGCCGGGGACTGTATTCATCGTCGGGGCCGTTCCATGCGCTACCGGTCTTGCAGGCCTTCATCGGAATCCTCTCGATCCTGTCGCTATCGATCGGTGCGGCGATTGCAGAGCGCAAACGGACGGAAGAGGCTTTGCAGGCCAGCGAGGCCTGGCTCAAAGAATCGCAGCGGATCTCACGGCTGGGCAGCTATGTGCTGAACTTCAAAACCGGTAAGTGGAGCAGCTCCGAAGTGCTGGACGAGATTTTCGGCATCGATGCATCCTACCCGAGAAGCATCGCCGGATGGCTCGAATTGATTCACCCGGAAGACCGCCAGTTCATGAAGGACTATTTCGAGAACGAGGTAGTGGGCAAAAGTAAGCCGTTCGATCGCGAATACCGGATCATCTCGCACGGCGACGGCAAGGTCCGCTGGGTGCACGGCATCGGCGAATTGCACCGCGGCGGAGGCGGCCGCCTGGGCACCATGGCCGGCACCATCCAGGACGTTACCGAGCACAAGCACCTGGAATCGCAGTTACGCCAGGCGCACAAGATGGAGTCCATCGGCCGGCTGGCCGGCGGGGTGGCGCACGACTTCAACAATCTGCTGACGGTCATCAACGGTTACAGCGAGCTGGCACTGGATCGAA
Organism: Verrucomicrobiia bacterium; assembly: GCA_035578025.1. GTDB lineage: Bacteria > Acidobacteriota > Terriglobia > Bryobacterales > Bryobacteraceae > Solibacter. The sequence goes on along the minus strand of DATJYJ010000461.1, from coordinate 12,583 downwards.
TGAGCGAGCGCGATCCCTTGCGCGCGCACGTGGCGGCGGTGCGCAAGGCCGGGGAGCGCGCCTCCGCGCTCACGCAACAATTGCTGGCGTTCAGCCGCCGCCAGTTGCTTCAGCCGCGCCTGCTCGATCTGAACACCGTGGTCGCCGAATCCGAGTCGATGCTGCTGCGGCTGATCGAGGAGAACATTCAATTCGTAACCGTGCTGGCGCCGTCGCTCGGCATGGTACAAGCCGACCCGACCCAGATCAGCCAGATCCTGCTGAACCTCGTGGTGAACGCCAGGGATGCCATGCCGGATGGCGGCCTTCTGCGCGTGGAAACCGCAAACGTCAACATGGTGGAAGGGGACGCCGAAGAGTCCGGCGAGGTGCGGTCCGGAAGGTTCGTCATGCTGGAAGTGAGCGACTCCGGCACGGGCATGGACGAAGACACGCGCCGGCACCTGTTCGAACCGTTTTTCACGACCAAGGGACCGGGTAAAGGCACCGGTCTCGGCCTGGCCACGGTGTACGGAATCGTCAAGCAAAGTGGAGGACACATCCGCGTGGAAAGCGCTCCGGGAATGGGCACCACCATCCGCATCTACCTCCGCCGCGTGGATGCGTCCGGGTCCGAACCGACTGCCGTTCCTGCGCGCGCGGCAACCCGCCAAGCCAGGGGTACGGTGTTACTGGTGGAAGACCAGGACAGCGTGCGCGGTTACGTGGCGCTGGTGCTCCGCGAGTCGGGCTACCAGGTGATCGAGGCGGACGGCGGCGCCGAGGCCCTGGCAGCCGCGACTGCCCACCAGGGAGTCATCGACCTGCTATTGACCGACGTTGTCATGCCCGGCATCACGGGCCCGGCGCTGGCAGCCCAGTTGAAGGAGCGCTACGCCGCGCTCCGGGTGCTCTATATGTCGGGCTACACCGACGATATTGCCGACCGCCACGGCCTGTTGGACCAGAGCGGAGCCTACATCCAAAAACCCTTCGGTGCCGACGCCCTGGCCCAAAAGGTGTGCGAGGTGCTCGGCTCGGAAGAGCAGAAGGGGGCAGGTTTCCGGCCCGCGCCCTGATCTACAAGCACCGATACACCCGGAAATTTCGGATTTCCAGGCGGCTGAAGGTCGTCCGGAATCCGAACCATCCGCGCGTATAAGGCGCCGGGTCGTGGAAATCGAAGACGATTTTCCCGTCGCAGGAATACTGAATGCGGCTGCCATCGGCCACCACGCGGATCTTGATGGGAGTGTTCGCCTGGAGCAGCGGCGCTTTCAAATCGTGCTCGGGCAGCAGCGGGCGGAGCACCGGGTCGCCGATGTAGCGCCGGAACCGTGTGGTCGTATTGCCGTTCCCGCCCTGCCCCACGTAGTAGCCACGCAGCGTGTTGTAATCGGCGAACGCTCCCGACCGCCGAACCCGCGCGTCGCTCGCCATCCAGAAGCAGTTCAGGTCGCTGACGCGGTCGTTGGCGCCGCCGCCGCGGATCATGGTGGCTTGGTATTCGATGATTACCGGGCCGCGTAGCTCCCGCCGGAGCCAAACCGTGCAGCCGGCCGGCACGTCCATTGATAATATGCCGCCCTTTGCTTCCACCACGCCGGGCTTTTCGAGTTCGACTCGCCAGTTCGCGAGTCCATGGGTGAAATCGTCGGAGAACAGCAGCTTGCCCGCCTGCGGAGCGTCGCTCGCGGCAGCCGCCAACAGAGTCGCGAACACGGGCAAAACGCGGCTCTTACGGGACATTTTCGCTATCATCATAGCAGCAGGTTCAGCCATGAAATACGTGTTTCGAGGTTGCGCGGTCCCGTTCATCGTGGTGTGCCTTGCCGCCCAGGCGGTGCCTCAGCGAGGCGGGGCGGGCCGCAGGGGAGGGTCCGACGAAGAAGACGTCACCTTACCTAACGGCAAGTCGCAGCGCGACGAGATCCTGAAAGCCGAGTACCAGCAGAACCTCAAGGACGCGGCGGACCTGATCGACCTGGCGCAACAATTGAAACTCGACCTGGAGAAGAACGACCGCTATGTCGTCTCCATGGGCACTATTAAGAAGACGGATGACATCGAAAAGCTGGCCAAGCGGATTCGCGGGCGTCTGCGTCATTAGCCTGCTTGTCGGCCCCGCGGTCGCGCAGCAGAAGGCGCCCGCCATCGCGCTGACCGACGCGGCCGACGCCGTCCAGTGGCAGAACTGGGCGCGTGAATTGGGCTGGCAGGTGATCGCGGCCGAGTCCGAGCCAAATGCCAACATCGACCAGCGCGTGCTGGCGCTGGCCGCGAAGGTCGATGCGGCCATCAAGGGCGGTTCAGTAGACCCCGGGCGCGTCTATCTCGCCGGGCGCGGCGATGCCGCGGCGCTGGTGTTCTACACCGTCGCGCGCCTGCCGGATTTGTGGGCTGCCGCGGTGGCGCTGGGGGGATCGGCCAAACCCGCCATCGATACCAACCGCATCTTCGCGGCCAACTTCACCAATGTCCCCGTGCTTTGGATCAGCGGCGACGACGGCAAGCCGATCGCCGACAAGCTCATCGCCGCCAAGATCAATCTGGACTGGCGCCCGGCATCGAACGCCAACACAGCCACCGTCTTCCAGTGGCTGGCGGAACACAAGCGCGACGAATTTCCGGCGTCCATCGATTGCGAAACGCTGTCTCCACAGTTCGCGCGCTGCTACTGGATCCAGATGACCAGGTTCGATGCCGCCGAGCGCAACGACGTTCTGCCCTCGACGCGCATTCCCGGCGGCAACGGCGCGGCGCTCGACCTGGGCGGGTTCGGATGGAAGCTGGACGATCCCGGCCCGGGCATCCTCGTCTCCTTCCTGCCCGAGAAGTACAACGGCCTGCTCAAAACCGGCGACCGGATTGTTGCGCTCGACGGCAAGCCGATCGCCGATGCCAGGCAATACCAGGAAATCCTGGACAAGGTCACCGATGAGGGGCACACCGTGGCCATGGTGCAGCGCGGCAAAGAACGGTTTCGTATCGAAACGCGATTCACCTTGCCGCGGCGCGATGCCGGCGTGACCGCGCGCGTTCAGGCGGAATATCAGCCCGCAGAGAAGACCATCCAGATCATCAGCCGCACCCTGACCGCGATGCGCGTGACCGTGCCGCCGCAGTGGGTGCCGGGATCTTTGTTGTGGAACGGCCTGACCCTCGAAGAGCTGAAAGAGCCGGGCTGCTGGGACCTGTCCATGGAGAAGGACATCCTGCACGCGGAGAAGTGTAAGTGACGCGCCGCACCTTCCTGGCGGCTCCCGTGGCTGCCGCCGCGGCCTCTGCGCAATCCGGCGACGACGCCCTGCGCTTCCTCATCTCCGACGCCGACCTTATCTACGACAAGCCGGCGCCGCGCAGCGAGGAAGGCATGCCGATCGGCAACGGGCGCATGGGAACCCTGGTCTGGACCACTCCGCAATCCGTGCGCATGCAGATCAACCGCGTCGACGTCTATGCCAACAACAGCTACACGAACAGCTTCTTCGAGCGCCACAACGACTATTGCGGCGGCTGCGGATTCGTCGAGATCGAATTCGGGCGCGATATTTTTCCCGATTCGGCGTTTGTGCAGTCCCTTTCGGTCTATGACGGACTGCTGAAGGTGAACAGCGTCGAAGCGGTGGCGTGGCCGGAGCAGGACGTGATCGCCGTCTACACGCAGGCGCCCGCCTCGGTCAACCTGCGCATGCTGCGCGTCGAGAACAAATACTACGGCGGCCAACTCGAGAACATGGCGCGCGATCACGTGGTCACGGTGCAGACGCGCAGTCATACGGCGGCGTCCCGGCTGGAGATCCGCGGCGACTGCATCGTGCTCACCCAGGAATTCCGCGAAGGCGATTACTGCTGCAAGTCGGCCGTGGCCATCGGCAAGGGTAAACCGCGAATTCCGAACGAGACCGAGGTCCGGCTGGAGGCGCCGCCCGGACTGGTGCTGATCGCCAGCGCGGCGACCTTCGATCCGCAAGAGGACGTGGCGGCAGCGGCCCTGCGGCAGCTCGAAGCCGCGGCTGCGAAGGGCTATTGGAAGCTCCGCGGCGAGACCGCTGCGTGGTGGCACGCTTTCTGGGAGCGCGGCTGGGTCTCGCTCAAGAGCGATGACGGCGTGGCGCGCGACGTGGCGCGGAATTACCACTATTTCCTGTACCTGATGGCCGCCAGCTCCCGCGGCAAGTTCCCGCCCAAGTTCAACGGCATGCTCTGGAACACCGGCGGAGATCTCCGCACCTGGGGCGCACAGCACTGGTACGCCAACACGAGCTGCTATTACGAGGCGATCTTCGCGTCCAACCGGATGGAGCTGCTCGACCCGCTGTTCGATATGTACAGCGGCATGTACGAAGCCAGCGCCACGGCGGCGCGCCAGCAGTGGGGCAGCCAGGGCATCTACATCGCCGAGACCTCGTATTTCAATGGGCTGGAGAAGCTGCCGGACGACATCGCGGCGGAAATGCAGGACCTCTACCTGCTGCGCAAGCCCTGGGAGCAGCGCTCGGAGCGGTTTCAGGAATTCGCATCGACCAGGCACCCGCACTCCAGCCGCTGGAACTGGATCCAGAGCGGCGAATGGAAGAACGGGCGCTGGGTCACGGCCGACCGGGGCTATGGGCCGTACGGCGCGGTGAACCACATCTTCGGCTCCACGGCCAAGATCGCTTATTATTACTGGCGCCGCTACGAGTTCACCATGGATCGCAAGTGGCTGCGCACGCGCGCCTATCCGATGCTGAAGGGCGCGGCCGAGTTCTACCGCAATTACCCCAACGTGAAGCGCGGCGACAACGGCAAGTGGCATATTCACTCCACCAACAGCAACGAGAGCGTCTATGGCGCGCGCGATACCGACGAAGACATCTCGGCGATGCACGGCGTGACGGCAGTGGCGTTGCGCGCGTCGCAGATTCTGGATGTCGATCGGGACCTGCAGGCGAAGTGGCGCGAGTTCCTGGACAACCTCGCACCGTTGCCCACGAGCGACGATCCCGATGCGCTGAAACCCGACGGCTACTCGGGCCCGCGCGTGTTTGTGCGCGGCCGCAAGCCGGTCATCAAACCGGGCGGGTTTACCCCGGATGCCAACAGCCTGCCGATGTTTTTGTTCGACCTGGCGAACGATGAGGTGGCGATGGCTACGTTCAACGCCTCCCTGCGCAACGGCGTCGGGCATCAGACCAACGTCTCGGTGCTTTCCAAGATGGCGATCGCCGCTGCGCAGCTCCGCCGGGCCGATGCGGTGCGCTACATGATCCCGGCCCAGATCGAGGCGCGGGTGCCCGAGCGCAGCACGGCATACAAAGGCGGCGCGGTGCTGGCCAATCGCATGACTCTGCGCGAGGGCCCGCAAGCCCTCGACGCGCAGCGCCTGGGACGCGCGGCGGAAGCGCTGCACCTCGCGCTGCTGCGAAGCAATCCGCCGGGACCGGGCGAAGATCCGGTGATCGAGCCGTTCGCCGCCTGCCCGAAGGAGTGGACCGCGCGCTTCAAGCTCCTCGCGCGCGGCGGGTTCGTGGTCACGGGATCGCCGGATGCGATCGAGATCGAGGCCACCGTGGACGGCGAGTGCCGCCTGAAGAATCCGTGGACCGGGCAGTTGCAGCGGTTCGCCATGCGCCGCGGAGAGAAACGAACCGCAAGGAGAGCCTGATGGAACGTTGCGGATGGGCCCGGGGCGAGTTGTACGAGCAGTATCACGACACCGAATGGGGAGTGCCGGTACACGACGACCGCCTGCTCTTCGAATTCCTCGTGCTGGAGGGCGCTCAGGCCGGGCTGAGCTGGTCGACGATCCTCAACAAGCGCGAGAACTACCGCAAAGCGTTCGGCGGCTTCGATCCGCGCAAAGTGGCCCGGTACGACGAGCGCAAGATCGCGGCGCTCCTGGAGAACCCGGGCATCGTACGCAACCGGCTGAAGGTGCGGGCGGCGGTCACCAACGCCAAGGCCTTCCTGGCCGTGCAGAAGGAGTTCGGGTCGTTCGACGCGTACATGTGGAGCTTCGTCGGCGGCAAGCCGGTTCAGAATCGCTGGCAGACGCTGAAGGACGTGCCGCCGCGGACCGAGGTCTCGGACACGATGAGCAAGGATCTGATCAAGCGCGGCTTCACGTTCGTCGGCTCGACCATCTGTTATGCCCACATGCAGGCCGTAGGGATGGTGAACGATCACCTGGTGACCTGCTTTCGCCACAAGGAACTGCGATGAAGCATCACGAAATCGCGCGCAAGCTGCGTCGAGCGCCCAAGAGCCTTACGCGCGACGAGGCCTTCCGCAAGGCGATCCGCTCGATTCCAAAGGGCAAGGTCGCGACCTACGGCCAGGTGGCCGTCGCGGCGGGATATCCGTTGTATCACCGCCACGTGGCGCAGTTGTTGCAGCGCTCGGGCGGCACTCTGCCGTGGCAGCGGGTGGTGGGCGCAGGTGGGCAGATCAAGCTGAAGTACGAATCCGGGCTGGAGCAACGAACGCGGCTGGAGATGGAAGGGGTAAGGTTCCGGGGCAAGCGGGTGGACATGGCCGAGCACCAGCACCGCTTCCGCACCTGGGAGTTCCTGTAGGTAGGGCCGACGGACGCTCCCTCACGGTCGCGGCTCCGAAGCCGAGGCGCGGCGCTGGCGGATGACTTCCAGGAAGGTCGGCATGAGCGAAAGGAAGATGATCAACAGGACCACCGCATCGAAATTCCTGCGGACAATCGGGACCTTGCCCAACTGGTAGCCGAGCATGGTCATACAGAAAATCCAGCCGATGCCGCCACAGACGCTGAAGGGCAGAAACCGCAGGTAGGGCATCTTGCCGACCCCGGCGATGAAGGCGGCAAACGTCCGGACAATGGGGACGAAGCGGGCGAAGATGATGGTCTTGCCGCCGTACCTTTCGTAGAATGCGTGCGTGCGGGTCACGTACTCCTGTTTGAAGAGGCGCGAATCGGGACGGCTGAAGATGCGCGGGCCCGTCTGGCGGCCCAGCAGATATCCGGTGGAATCGCCCAGCATCGCCGCCAGCATCAGGACTACGTTGATGGTGAGGAGGTCCAACTGGCCGGCACCGCAAACCACGCCGACGGTAAACAGCAGGGAATCGCCGGGCAGGAAGAACCCCACCAGCAGTCCCGTCTCCGAGAAGACGACAGCGAACAGAGCCGCGTACCCGTACCAGCCGGTGAGGATGGTACTGAGCAGATGGATCAGCTTATCCGGGTCTTTGAGGGACGCCAGAAACTCGAGAATGGCGTGAATCATTCGGCTAACCGGCGCGGTAGCTGGCCAGCAGCCGATCGATAACCTGCTGATGGATCTTGATCTTGCCCTGCCTGATCAACGCATCCTTGATGCCGGCTTCGAAAAGCATGTTGCGGTCGCGCGCGCGCTGGCTCTTGATTTCGTCGCGAATCGCGGCGCGCTGCGCGGGAAGCTGAGACATGTCGGGCGCCACGTGCGAGACGACCTCGCACACGATGGTAGCGCGGTCGGGAGTCGTGACCGGTCCGAAGATGGAGCCGTCGGGGCGGCCGAAACCTTCGGATATGTAGCTGGCCGAGCCGAGGCCGTCGATATTACCGGCGCGGTCGACGTCGGGCGAGGTCTTCACTTCCAGGCCCATCGCCTTGGCTGCTTTGGCGAGATCGCCGCCCATGGATCTGGCCTTCTCGATCAATTCATCGGCGTGCTTGCGCAGGACGCCTTCGGAGCGGCGCTGCACGATCGCATCGCGGATCTGGTTCTGCACGTCTTCGAGCTTGGCAGGGTGCGGCGGGGTCACGTCGCTGACCATGGCAATCACGACCTTGGTGCCGGCGCTGACGGGCTGGGAGATCTCGCCCTTCTTGAGGGTGGAGACTGCCTGATCGAAATCCGCGCTGGGGCCGACATCCGGGACGGTGGAGCCGGGGCCATAGCCATCGAAGTGCTGGACCTGCATGTTGAAATCGGCGGCAACCTTTTCCGGGTGTGAGGGATCCTTCTGCCATGCCTGCTGCGCCTTGTCGGACGCTGCCTGCATGAGGTCGTTCACGCGCTGCTTCTTCCACTGCGAGGCCAGTTCGGATTTCACTTCGGCGAAGCTGCGGATACCGGCATCCTGGTGGGCCAGGGTTTGCACGATGTGGTAGCCGTACACCGTCTTCACCAGCTCGGTCTGGCCGGGCTTGAGACTGAAAATGGCCTTGTCGAATTCGGGAACCATCTGGCCGTGGGTGATCCAATCGCCAAGATCGCCGCCATTGGCGGCTGAACCGCCGGTACCGCCGGCGTTGTCCTCCGAATTCTCTTTTGCCAGCTTGGCGAAATCGGCGCCGCCCTGGATCTGCTTCAGCAGGGATTCGGCCTTGGCCTTAATGGCCGGCTCTTCGCTGGCGGGCTTGCCTTGCGTCTTGAGCAGGATGTGGCGGGCCTTGACGCGCTCGGGCGTGCGGAACGCATCCTGGTTCTGGGTGTATATCTTCTGCAGCTCGGCGTCGGTCGGGTTCAGGCTGGCTTCGAGCTTGGCCTGGTCGGCCACGAGCAAGGTGAGGTTCCGCTTCTCCGGCACCTGGTACATGGACGCGTTGGCCTTGAGGTAGTCCTGGATTTCCTGCTGGGTGGGCTGGAGCTCGTTTTTGAATTTATCGGCCGTCAGTTTGACGTATTCGACGCGAATTTTTTCGTTCTTTTTGCGGAACTGCGCCTCGATCTCCGCGGGCGTGACGATGGTGCCTTCAATCGCAATGTTGCGAAGGCGGGTCACCAGAACCTGGCGGCGGAGGTCGCTTTCGAACTGCTCGATAGAGACATTATCCTGGGCGAGCATGGCGGCGTAGGCTTCCTTGCCTACGAACTGGCCGTTCTGAAACAGGCCGGGCGCGATCTGGCGGATGGTATCGGCGACGTCGGCGTCGCCGACCTGGAAGCCGAGACGCTGCGCTTCATAGGACAGAGCGCGCTCGGTGACCATCTGGTCGATCATCTGCGGCACGTAGTTGGGCAGGATCTCCGCGGGCAACTGCCGGCTGCGGACGGTATTCTGGACCAGGCGCTGGACCTCGGGGAGGGTGATCGTGTCCTTGCCGATTTCGGCAATGACGAGGTCGGAGACCGACGAGCCGGTGTTGTAGCTCGGGATGAGGTAGGTCAGCATGGACAGCCCGACCAGGAGCAGCATGGCACCGAGGAGGATGCGCACGGCTTTGTCACGGCTGCGAAACAGATCAAACATGTAGTGAGAACTCCTGTAAACGAAAGGGGAAATTTCAGTATAGCGAATTCTATTTGAGGCCGGATTCTGGCCTGGCCGGGACTAGCGGTTCACCTTCGCTTGACCCCAGGCGTTCGTCCTTCAGGCTGCCCAAATTGAAACACCGGGACCGGCGGCCGGCTGCCGAGACCACACTCGGCGTGCACGGCTTTGACTGCCTTTTCGAGGCCGTCGCGGCGGACCACCACGGCGATGGTAAGCTCGCTCGATCCCTGGGCGATGGCGATGATGTTCACCTGGACGCGGGAGATGGCGGTGAAGATGCGGCCGGCGAGTCCGGGCTTGCCCTGCATGCCTTCGCCGACCGCGGCGAGCAGCCCCACGCTGCGGTCCACCTGAACCGGCTGCATGTAGCCGTGGGCGAGCTCGAGCGCGAGAGCGGATTCCAGCGCCTGCACGGAGCGGTCGAGCTCATCCTCGCGGACCAGGAAACAGAAGCTCTGGCGGTAACTGGAACTCGAAACGAGAAGCACTTCGACGTCGGCACGGGCGATGGCGTCGAGCGCGCGGGCCATCACTTGCGTGCCGTTGATTTCGGCGCTGGCGGGCTCCAGCGAGACGAGGGCGACATTGCGCATGGAGGCAACGGCGCGCGTGCCCTGTGCCACGGCCATGCGCGGCACGATGCGGGTGCCGGGCTTTTCGGGAGCGAAACTGTTCTTGCTCCAGACGGGGATTTTCCGCTCCACCAGCGGAGCTAGCGTGCGGGGGTGGAGCACCTTGGCGCCGTTGTAGGCCAGCTCGGCGGCTTCGGCGTAGGTGATCTCCTCGAGCACCACGGCGTCGGGGACGAGGCGCGGGTCGGCGCTCATGATGCCATCGACGTCGGTCCATATCCAAAGCTCGGAGGCGTCGAGAGCGGCGGAGAGAATGGAGGCCGAGAAGTCGCTGCCGCCGCGTCCGAGGGTGGTCGGGCGGCCGTCGGCGGTGGCACCGTTGAAACCGGTGACCACGGGAAGCAGGCCTTTTTCGAGCAACGGCCGGATCACCGCTTCGGCTTTGACTCGCGTCGGATCCATGAGCGGAGAGGCGTTGCCGAACACGGCGTCGGTCACCACTACATCGCGCGCGTTGACCGCGGCTGAGGGCGTGCCGGCGGTGCGCAGGTATTCGCTGACCAGGATCACGCTCAACCATTCGCCGGTGGCCACGGCTTCATCGACGCTGCGCGGCGGGCGCTCGCCGAGCAGGGCCATACCGCTGGCGATACGTTCGAATTCGTCGATGACATCGTGCAGTTTGGCCAGCACCGGGCCGTGCTCGGCGGGCGGCAGCAGCTCGCGGCAGGCCTCTTCGTGGCGGGTGCGCAGCAGCGCGAGGTCGGCTTCGAGGCCGGCGCGATCGCCCGCCTCGGCATGACGCATGGTGTCCAGAAGCAGGTCGGTCACCTTGCTCATGGCCGAGACGACGATAGCCACGGGCCGTTTTTTCTTCTCTTCCGCGGCAATGCCTGCCGCCACTCGCATCCGTTCGGCGCTGCCCACGCTGGTGCCGCCGAACTTCATCACTAGCAGATCCTTCAACTGAAATCCCTTCCGTTGGTGACGCGCTTGCGCACGATTTTGAGAATCTCTTCCTCCACCTCCCCGATGCCGAGCGAGGTGGAATCCAGGTAGATGGCGTCGGGGGCCTGGGCCAGCGGAGCGTCGGAGCGCGTGCTGTCGCGCTGGTCGCGCTCGCGCATCTGCGCTGCGAGCTGGCTCTGACTGAGCGTTTCGCCCTTGGCCTGGCCTTCGGCGAAGCGGCGGCGCACGCGTTCGTCCGGGCTGGCATCGAGAAAAATCTTGACCTCGGCATCGGGAAAGACGACGGTGCCGATGTCGCGGCCTTCCATGACCACGCTGGCGCGCCGGCCGATCTCGCGCTGCTTGGCGACCATGGCGCGCCGCACGCCGGGAATAACGGCCACTTTGGACGCACCGTTGGCGACCTCGGGAGTGCGGATCGCCTCGGTGACGTCCTCGTCGTTGAGGGAGATGCGGCCGGGAGAAAGGTCGATTTGCGCGGCGATGGCGAGCTGCTCCATGCGGTGCATATCGGCCATGTCCACGCCCTGCCGCAGTCCCCAGAGGGCCACGGCGCGGTACATGGCGCCGGTATCGATGTAAGTGAACCCGAGGCGTTCGGCAAGGCGTTTGGCGATGGTGCTCTTGCCGGCGCCGGCGGGCCCGTCGATGGCGACCACGATGCGCTTGGGATTGGTATCGGCCAACACTCAGGATAACGCGAGGCGGCGGCGTCAGTCCTTCGCCTCGATCAATGCCTGAAGCGTGCGCTCGGCGGTCGCGCGCCAGGTGAATTGCGAGGCACGGCGAGGACCGGCGTGCGCCAGGCGGGTGCGCAGGCTGGCGTCGGAAACAATGCGCTCCATGGCCGCGGCGATGGCGCCCGCATCCTCGGGATCGAACTGCAAGGCCGCATCTGCCGCGATGCCGGACAGCGGCTCGATGGACGAACACGCGGTGGGGACGCCGGCGGCCATGGCCTCCAGCACCGGAAGTCCGAAGCCCTCGAACCGGCTCGGGTAGACGAACGCGCCGGCGCGCGCATAGAGGTCGTGGAGGTCTTTATTCGGGATCCAGCCGGGGAATTCCACGCTGTCATTGAGGCCGAGCCTCTCGCGGAGGGCCAGCAATTCGCCGGTGAAAAAGCCATGGATGCCGCAAACGATCAGGCGAAACTCGGGATGCTCCTTGCGGAACCCGGCGAAAGCGCGCAGCAGGCCGTCGAGGTTCTTGTGCGGATGAAGGGTGCTCACCGCCAGCAGGAATGGCTCTGGATTGCGCCGCTCCGCGATATCGAAGAAATCCGCCGCCACACCGAGGGGTACCACGCGCAGGCGGACGTCCGGCAGACGGTACCAGCGCCGGAGATCGGCGGCGGTGGCTTCGGAATCGGCCAGGACCAGCCGGGAAAGGTGCGCGCTCCAGTAGAGAAAGAAGTTCCACGCGGGCAGGTCGAACCAGCGGAAGTATTCCGGGTGGCGCTTGTGCTGCAGGTCATGAAACACGGTGACCTGCGGACAGCCGCACAGGAGCGGCGCGGTGAAGCCGGGGTTGAGCATGACCTCCACGTGCGTGCGGGCAGCGGCGAGCGGCAGGACAGCCTGCTCCCAGAGGATACGTCCGGGCCGGAATGCGGCGCGAATGGCCTGCGGACAGTGTTCGAAATTCGCATGCTGTGGGACCAACCCGGCGCCGGTCTCGCGGTTGGTGAAAACCAGGTAATGGTTCGCGGTGTCGATCTCCGCGAGAGCATTCAAGAGCGCGCGAAGATAGGTTTCGGTGCCGCCCACTCCGCCGGGAATGAGATAAAGGGCGTTAACGCCGATGCGCACCTTAGCGGCCGCCCATTCTTGCAGCCGTGGCCA
>DATJYJ010000460.1:0-5188 GCA_035578025.1 Verrucomicrobiia bacterium | reverse complement strand
TCCCGAGCTTGGGTTCACGACGAAAGCATCACGAGTTGTGCGGTTTTGATAGGCTACGCGGACCGCCAATTTTTCAAGCACCTGCCGATCGAGTTCGACGTTCCAGGTGCCGCTGCGCGGATTTCTGAGGTGACCGAAGATTGTGTTCGCGTACGCGGTGGAGCCCATCACGGCACCGTTTGGATCCAGGGTGAGCACGGTGCGGTCCGGGAACTCAGGAAATGCGGGAATGTTGAGCGGCACGCGGTCATAGAACAGTCCGCCTCCTGCTTTGAGCAGAGTCTTTCGATCGCGCGTCAGCGCATAGGAGACGCCGGCCCGTGGAGCGGCATGAGTGGAACCGGTGACGGAGTCGTGATCGAACCGCAGCCCGAGGTCGACCGAAATTCGCTCGCCGGGATGCCACTGGTCGCCGGCGAACCAGGCGAATTCATTCTGATCGATGGAGAACCGGGTGGGCGCCCCAAACTCGATCCGTTCTAACGAGTAACCGCCCGTGCCGACGATGTCCACAGGCGAGAAAGTCTGCCGCCCGTCATAGGAGTTATGTGAAAAATCGATGCCCGCCTTCAGTAAATGGGTTCCGAGAAAATGCCGCTGAGCAGCTTGATAGACCTCCTGCCACTGAAAGCGGCTGCTTTCCCGGTATTGCCGGTCAAAGAAGCCGCCTTCCGTGGTTTCGAGGAGCAGCCGGTAGGGAGCCGTGCTGTTTGGCAAAATATCGGCATCGTATCTCTGGTAGCTTATCTGAGACGTGAGCAGGCCGTTCGCCCCAAAAATGTACCGATCCTGCAATGAGCTTTGGTATCCGTGCTGGTGCACGTCGGGAGTCGATTCCTGCGGAGTAAAGGTGTTCAGCCCCATGTACGCCAGCTTTTGCGGAAACACCGAGAAGGAAACCGTCGCCGAATGGGTCTCGGTCAGCGAGACATCCAACTGGGTGAAAGAATCAAAGCTCTCCAGCTTCATGTCCCGTTGCATAGGAGGCAGGCTCTGTACCGGTGTTCTCACGTAGCGGTACTCGAACGATTGGGTGATCGCAACGCGGTTTTTTACCAGCGGTCCCGTAAAGGTGAAGCGCGGTGTTACCGACTCAAGGCCGACGACATCGCCATCCCGGACCCTGGCGCGGGGAAGCAGATTTTGAATTGAAAAATGATAGCTGTCGAGATTGCCGGGTTTGGTTTCGACGCTGGACACGGCTCCGGTGAACTTCCCGTACTCCGGGTCATAGGGGTTAGATATCACCTGCACTGAAGACACCACGTCGATAGGGAGGTTCATCGCTTCGGCGCCAGTCGCCGGATCGGTGACGTTCGCCGAATTGACGAGCCATCCGCCCTGCGTGGCGCGCGCGCCTTTCATGTTGATGCGCCCATCCGGCCCGCGGACCACTCCGGGAACCAGGGGTAGCAGGCTCTCGACTTTCTCGTTTCTATTTGGAGCGGCCTCCACTGTGGATTGCGTGATCGTGGTAGATTGCGCGGATTCGGTGGAGACCGTGGATACGGCGGAGTCCGACGCGGTCACCGTCACCGAACTGGTCACGGTCGTGAGCTCGAGCGGGATCTCCGCGGTCGCGGTTTCGCCCGCTGCCACGTCCACGAGTACGGTTCCTTTCAGACCCGGTGCGCTTGCCTCCGCGTTGTACCGGCCCGGCGGCAGAGGTTCAAAACGGTACTGGCCGGTTGCGTCCGATTCCGTCTGGCGCTCGACCGGACCGCGCAGGCTTATCAGCGCTCCAGGCACTACCGCTCGTTGTCCGTCCGCGCCCTTGTTGAAGACTTCTCCTGTGAGCGTGCCTGGCACTAACTTCGCGTCTTGCGCAAAGCAACAGGTCAACGTGAGAAACATCCAGCAGAACGACAGTAATCTCCAGCGCTGACGGCCACATCCGGCGGGCATCATCCCCGCGGGTACATTGAGTGAAGAGTTCATAAAATCTCGGTCCTTGCCGCAATCAAGGATTTTCATCTCGTTTGCGACTTCTCTGTCCTGTTCTGACCGATCCAGAGAGCACGGCGCCTGCCAAGACTGGTGAATCTCTCCCGGCGGAGCCCTGGCGCTCCAAACGTTGATGTTCTGCAAGCGAGCGATCACTCAAGCGCACAGGCGTGACGCTGAAGAATGGCAGGTGCCGTAGCAAGTGCCGAGACGCCGCATTGCCAGGGGTCGCCGGCGGTTTGCAGGTCAAGCTATCGCCAGCAAACTCGGCTAACTAACAGTCACGCAGGGCACACGTTCCGCACAAGGATTTGATCGTAGGAATATCAAAGGTCTGCCAGTGCTCTGGCATTTAGGCGGCTAACGGCGTTGATGTGAGGGTTTCTCTAGGCGCGGCAGGAAGCACTATCTTGTCTTGACTACGTACTGCGAACCTTCTCCCCACTTCTGCTCGAATTCGATGCTGCGCGCGAAATAGACGCGTCTTTGCGGCAGGCACAGTTAAACCCAGTGTGTCCGCCGCCTCTCTGACGCCAAGGCCGGAGATACAACACAGCATGTATACACCCTTCAGCCGGGCAGGGAGCTTACTGGCGGCATCGTATAGAACCATGTCAACTTCGCGTGCCCGCGCCAGATCCTCGGGCGTGGGAGTCTGGCTGGCATGTGCCATTACGGCATCTCGTACATCGCGATCTTCCAGGTTCGAGCATGGCCTGCGCCGCTCCGGCCGGCGCAGGTTCATAAAACACTGATTCTTGACGATCCGGGTGATCCACGTGCGGAACTGAGCTTCGCGTCGAAACCCACGGAAGTGCTCGAAGGCGGCCAAATAGGCGGATTGAACCGCATCGCGCGCTTCTTCGTCCGAACGCAGAATCCGGCGGGCTACTCGCACCGACGAAGCGTAATGTCGCTCGAACAACTCCGACAGAGCCTGTGTATCTCCTTTGAGGCCGCTCACGACCAATTCGGAATCAGCGCGTGTTTGCACCCTTCCTTGTCCGGCAATTCACGGTCCAGAACAGGACAACCCGTGACCTGACGATTCGAGGCGAGTTGAGGAGATCGAAAGCACATAGGCCGAAGCTCGGCACCCACCGGCGGCAACCGCCGAAAGCGGCCGCCTTCGGGATCGGCGCGGCGAAGGGTTCGCGTTTATGCCAGCCCAAAGCTGAACTTGGCCGCATGGGCCTCAAATTGCTTCTGGATTGCAGGAGTTTGACTTCAAAGGAGACCTGATTTGCCCAATAATCACGGTGTTAAGATTGCGCCTGCCGAGGGAAAGCTTGGGGTGCTCATCCCTGGCATGGGAGCGGTCACGACCACTTTCATCGCGGGGATCGAAGCCATCCGGCGCGGGCTCGGCAAACCGATCGGGTCCCTCACGCAACTGGCGGCCATCCGTCTGGGTAAGCGCACCGAGAACCGCAGCCCGCTGATCAAGGATTTTGTTCCCCTGGCCGGGCTGGACGACCTGGTGGTGGGAACGTGGGACATTTTCGAAGACGACGGCTACGAGGCGGCCGCCAAAGCCGCGGTGCTGGAGACGTCGCTGCTCGACCAGCTCAAGGAGACCCTGTCAGCTATCAAACCCATGCCCGCAGTGTTCGACCAAGGCTACGTCAAGTTGATCAATGGACCCAACGTCAAGACTGGCGGCTCCAAAATGGACAAAGCTGAGATGTTGATGGACGACATCCGGCGGTTCCAGGAGCGGACCGCGGCCTCGCGCCTGGTCATGCTGTGGTGCGGCTCCACCGAGGTCTATCACGAGGCGGCAGCTGTCCACCAGAGCCTGAAAGACTTCGAGTGCGGGCTGCAGAAGAACGATCCGGACATCTCGCCCAGCCAGATTTATGCCTATGCGGCGCTCAAGTGCGGCGTGCCGTACGCCAACGGCGCCCCGCACCTGACCACCGACATGCCGGCCCTGCTCGAGCTGGCGCGCGAGCGGCAGGTTCCCATCGCGGGAAAGGACTACAAGAGCGGCCAAACGTTCATGAAGACCTTGATCGCCCCCGGCCTCAAATCGCGCATGCTCGGACTCAACGGCTGGTTTTCGACCAACATCCTGGGCAACCGGGACGGCGAGGTGCTGGACGACCCGGGCTCCTTCCATTCCAAGGAAGTCACCAAGAGTGCGGCGCTTGACTACATCCTCCAGCCGGACCACTATCCGGATCTCTACAAGAAGTTCTTCCACAAAGTTCGCATCGAGTATTACCCGCCCCGCGGCGACGCCAAGGAAGGTTGGGACAACATCGACATCTTCGGCTGGCTCGGGTACCCGATGCAGATCAAGGTCAACTTCTTGTGCCGGGACTCCATCCTGGCGGCACCGCTGGCGCTGGATATCGTGCTATTCCTCGATCTCGCCCAGCGCGCCGGAATGCGCGGCATCCAGGAGTGGCTTTCGTTCTATTTCAAGGCGCCCATGCACGCGCCGGAGGTTTATCCGGAGCACGACATCTTCATCCAGTTGATGAAGCTGAAGAACACCCTGCGCTGGATGCGGGGCGAGGACCTGATCACTCATCTCGGTCTGGAGTACTACGACTAGAACCCGAGTGCAGACAGCCGAAGTGGGGAGCGAAACTGTAGGCTGGGCCTAGGTTAGCGGTAGGTTAGCGGCGCCAGTCCACGACCCCACCACGAGTTGTCACGCGGCTGCTTGCCCCAGCGTCGCGTAGTCTCGTCGGGGGACCATTTTGAGGACCGGGGGCGGTTCCACGGGACAATCGAGCTGGCGAAGCACGGCTTCCAGCTTCCATTTCCGCTGGCAGAGCTGAATCCCCGCCTCACTGACACCCACGCCGCTGGACTGCCCCAGTTCCCGAATCACTTCTCCATAGGCGAAACGCAATGCTCGCCGAACTTCTTCGATATCATCGCTAGCAAGCCTTAGTATCATGGCCTCACTCCACCCGGCAACTCTCAGCCGTCGCTTTGGCGCCCGGTGTCTTTGCGGTAGCCTTCAGCGACTGAGAGTTCATATCGATTGCCTGACCTCAAATAGGCACGGCGCTTGCCGCGTGCAAGTGTTTTGATTTCAGGGCGGCGGTGCCTCGCCTCGGCACCTGATACCGGCGAATGCCGAAAGGAATGAGCACTCGCCAACCGGTGGCAGGGCGCAGTCCACATGGTACGGGAAACCAGGAAAGGAACGGCCGCCGAAGCTGAGCGGCTTCGAATCAGTACGGCTGCGCGATGACCTCGGGGGTCGCCACGATCTCCGTGATCA
>DATJYJ010000459.1:0-23398 GCA_035578025.1 Verrucomicrobiia bacterium | reverse complement strand
TAGACGACCCACGAAAGCTGCCGCCGCACCGGTCCGCTCCGCCGCCTGCTGAACGAGCGCAAGCGTTGCGGCGGCGGCGCAAGCTCCACCACGTTGGCGGCTGCGCCTTTCCGGGTGAGTTTCGTGTTCAGCGTACGCTCGATCCGCGCAATCTCGGACCGCTCCGCGCGCGTCGCGAACGTCGATGCCGTACCGCGCGCTCCGGCGCGGCCCGTACGTCCCACGCGGTGGATGAAGTCTTCGGGAACCTGCGGCAGGTCGTAATTGACTACGTGCGAGATGCCTTCGACGTGGATGCCGCGCGCCGCGACGTCGGTGGCCACAAGGACGCGGTAGTAGCCGTCCTGGAAGCCCTTCAGCGCCTGATTGCGCTGGTTCTGGCTGCGATCGCCATGAATGGCCGCGGTCTTCACCGTGCCCTCGCGCGATAGCCGTTTGGAGAGCCGCTCGGCCCCGTGCTTGGTGCGCGCGAAAACCAGGAAGGAGCCGCCCTGCTCCTGGAGCATCGATTGCAGCAGGACGAACTTGCCGTCCTGCTCCACCTCGTAGAGGTGCAAATCCACTTTATCGGCCGTCGCGGTGGTGGAGCCGACCTCGATGCGCACGGCATCCCGTACCTGCGTCTCTACCAGGTGCTTGACCGAGCTTTCGATCGTGGCGGAAAAGAGCAGGGTCTGACGGTCGGCGGGTGTGGCTTCCATGATGCGGCGCACCGTGGGTAGGAAGCCCATGTCGAGCATGCGGTCGGCTTCATCGAGAATCAGGATCCGAACGCCCGCGAGATCGACCAGTCCGCGGCTGAGAAAATCGTAGAGCCGGCCCGGTGTCGCGATCAGGACCTGGGCTCCCTTGCGGATCGCCTGAAGCTGCGGATTTTCGCCTACGCCGCCGACGATCACCGCGGCGCGAACGCCGGAACCGGCCGCCATCCTGGCGAACGTGTCGTGGATCTGCATGGCGAGCTCACGGGTTGGCGTCAGGATCACGCTGCGAACTCCGGACCCGTTCTGCTTCTGGAGCCGGTGAATCAAGGGCAATACGAACGCCAGGGTTTTTCCGGTGCCGGTCTGCGCCGTGGCGACAATGTCTTTTTCGGCAAGCGCGGGCTCGATGGTCTGCGCCTGCACGGGGGTTGGTTCGGCAAAGCCATGCTTTGCCAGATTGCTCTTCAAAAGAGCGGAAAGGGGAAAGTCTGTGAAAGTTTTCATCTGTATTGTGCGGAGGGAAATCAGCGGGGCCAACTACCAGTGAGGGGAGAGGGGTGCGGATCTACTTCCTGTAGCTTTCAGTGTAGCAGAAAATCTTCGGACCTTACTCGCCGGCCTGATCCTCCGTTTATCATTCGATTAGGACTTCTGAATAACACTTATGCGGAACTACATGGATCTGACCGGCAAGGTCGCGCTCATCACCGGCGCATCTTCGGGCATCGGCGCGGCCACCGCCGAGGTCTTCACGGAGCTCGGGGCCAGGGTTGCGATCGGCTACCATCGCAATCGGGACGGCGCCGAAAAGGTGCGCGCCAGGACCGGCGCGCTGGCTATTCAGGCCGACGTGCGCGACGAAGCCGCGCTGCGCGAGATGGCGATGCAAACCGCCGCGAAACTGGGCCCGATCGATATCCTGGTCAACAATGCCGGGTCGCTCGTGGAGCGGATGAAGCTCGCCGAAATTACCGCCGACCGCTGGAACAACATCCTGAATTTGAATCTGACCAGCGCGGTGCTGTGCTCGCAGGCGGTGATTCCTTCGATGATCGAGCGCAAACGGGGCGCGATCATCAACGTGGGGTCCATCGCCGGACGCAATGGCGGAGGACCCGGCGCGGGCCCGTACGCAGCCGCGAAAGCGGCGCTGATTTCGATCACCAAGTCGATGGCGAAGGAACTCGCCCAGCAGGGAATCCGGGTCAACGCGGTCTCGCCCGGTGTGATCGACACGCCGTTTCACGAGGTGTTCTCCACGCCGGAGATGATCCGCAATTTCGTTTCGCAGATTCCCATGGGCCGCACCGGCAAATCGGACGAATGCGCTACCGTCATCGCGTTCCTTGCCGGCGATGCGGCCAGCTACATCACGGGCCAGACAGTCGAGATCAACGGCGGGCAGTTGATGCTGTAGCGCGCAGCATGGCCATGCCGGTAAGCACGGCGCAGGTGAGCAACAGGACTCGGGCCGGCGCCGCGGCGTGAAGGCGCAGGTCGCCGGCGATCTGGCGGCCCAGGCCGAGCACGGCGCTTGTGGTACAAAGTCCGAAATACAGGCGCTCGTGGGCGACGCCGGAGACCGTAGTCAGCACCAGCAGGGCCGCACTCACCAGCAGGTAGACGGCGGTCATGATCCAGGCGGAGGCGGGCGATCCCGGCATGAGCGGGCGGACCGTAAGAAATGCGGTGTAGATCGCCAGGGCAAGGAAAACCACCGTGTGGACCAGCGCCACGATGACCCGCTTGCGATTGGTCAGGATCGAACAGCCGGGCACGCGAGGGTAGTGTAGCATGGCGTGCGCGGATCACTCCGGCTTCGGTCATCCCGGTGGACCGGGGATGGAAAGCCGGCGGCAGATCCGCTTCGCGAGGAGGTTTGCGATTTCGGCGTGACGAGGCACCGCTTCCGCGTGCCCGGTCTGCGGATTCTCCCACAACGGGGGTCCTTGCCTTCTCTCGGGAGCACGCAGCCATGCTTGCGGAGATGACGCAAGAGCCCTTCGCGCTTCATCCGACCACGACGAGTTCCTTCTCAGCTTCCGGCGGCAGCGCGCGCATGGATTCCTCTCGCCGATAGTCGAGAATCAGGCGGATGGCCTCACGCAGGTTTGCCAGGCAGTCCTCGCGAGTCTTCCCCTGTCCGTTCGCACCGGGTACCTCGGCGCAGTATGCGACGTACCAGGGGCCGTCCTGCTCGACGATTGCGGTGAACTCGTTGCGCATGACTTCACTCTATCACTGGCAAGGTTCACTAACCCGAAGGGCAGGAGCCGCTGGTAGCGAAAGGGCGAAAACCGTTAGGATGGCAACTGTGCTGACAGCCGTAGGCATTTCCAAACATTATGGCGGCGTGTACGCCCTCAGGGGGGCGCATTTCGAAGTGCGCGCGGGCGAGGTACACGCCCTGATAGGCGAGAACGGCGCGGGGAAGAGTACGCTGGCGCGGATCATCGCCGGTTCCACCAGGGCCGACAGCGGCACGATCGCGATCGGCGGCCGGGCGGTACGTATCGCGAACCCGGTCGACGCGCAGCGGTTGGGAATCGGGATCATCTACCAGGAGCTCGACCTGTTCCCCAGCCTCAACGTGGGCGAGAACATCGTCATCGGCAACCTGCACGCTGCCGGTCAGCGTATGGAAGCCTTCTGCCGCCCCTACCTCGACCAGGTGGGCCTGGAATGCGAGGTCCGGCGTCCCGTGTCGTCCCTCCCGATAGGCCAGCGGCAGCTCCTGGCGATCGCGCGCGCGCTGAGCATGAGCGCGCGAATCATCTTGATGGACGAGCCTACCAGCTCGCTCTCGGAGGACGCGGCGGAGCGCCTGTTCGGCCTCATCCGCGACCTGAAGCGGAGCGGGGTGGCGCTTGTGTACGTCTCGCACAAGATGGACGAGATCTTGCGGCTCGCCGATCGCGCCACGGTGCTGCGGGATGGCGAAACCGTCGGAACAGTGGATATGCCTTCCACGAGCGCGGAAGAGCTGATCCGTATGATGGTGGGCCGCGAGCTGGCGGCGACTGCACGGCGGGAGCGAACGGCCGCCGATCCCATTCTGACGGTCCGGGGCCTTACCACCGCCAGGCTGAAAGATGTCTCTTTCGAGCTGCGGCGCGCCGAGGTGCTGGGCATCGCCGGGCTGGTGGGCAGCGGGCGCAGCGAGCTGGGTGCGGCACTGTATGGGCTGGATCGCATCGTCTCCGGGTCGATCGAAGCGCGCGCCGCAATCGGGCTGGTCCCCGAGGATCGCCGTTTGCAAGGCCTCATGATGCAGATGAGCGTTCTGGAAAACAGCACGCTCAGAGTGCTCGGCCGGGTGGCGCGCTTCGGATGGCTCGACCGGCGGTGCGAAGCTGCCGAGTTTGCGCCCGTGGCACGGGACCTCGCGCTGAGCTGCCCGTCGGTGGATGCGCCGGTGAGCCGGCTGAGCGGCGGCAACCAGCAGAAGGTGCTGCTTTCCCGCTGGCTGCTGGCGCGGCCGGGCGTGCTCTTCCTCGACGATCCCACGCGCGGCATCGACGTGGGCGCCAAGCAGGATATCTACCGCATGATCGATGAGCTGGCCGCCGGGGGCGCCGGGATCCTGCTGGTGAGCAGCGAGCTCCCCGAGCTGCTGCGCTGCTCGGACCGCATCCTGGTGCTGCGCGACGGCCGGATTGCCGCGCGCTATGATGCCAGGGAAGCTACGCAAGAGAAGATCATGGCCGCGGCCGCGCTTGGCGATTCCATCGACGGGGCCCGCAGTTGATGCGGGCCATAGTCCTGCTGCGGCGTGCGCAGAGTTTGACTGCCCTCGCGGGGATCGTGATCCTGGCCATCGCCATCAGCCCCACGGCCGCCGACGGGTCGCGCATCTTCCTCCAGGCGGGGAACCTTACCGACATCCTGCGGCAGATATCGCTCATCGGGATCATCTCGCTCGCCATGACCTTCGTCATCCTCACCGGCGGCATCGATCTCAGCGTGGGCAGCATCCTGGCCCTCTCCACTTCGCTGGTGGCCATGTGGCTGGCGCGCGGCTACACACAGCACATCGCCATCGCGATTCTCGCGGCGGTCGCGGCGTCGGCCGCCATGGGAGCGATCAATGGCGGAGTGATCGCCGCCACGCGCATGCAGCCGTTCGTCGTCACCCTGGCCTCCATGATCGGCGTGCGCGGCCTGGCGAAATGGATCACCAGCAATCAGAATATCGACATCGGATTCGGCCGCGACCTTGCCGCCGAGTTCGCCGCCATCTTCCGCGAGAAGACGATCGTGATCGGATCGTACGCGGTGGCAGCGGCCATCTTCTGGCTGGTGCTGGCGCGGACCGTCTTCGGCCGCCACGTGCGCGCGGTGGGCGACAACGAGAGAGCCGCCGAGTATGCGGGACTGCCCATTCGCCGCACCAAGATCTGGGTGTACACGCTCTCCGGCCTGCTTTCGGGCGCGGCCGGCGTGCTGTACGCGGCCGAGAACCACCAGGGCAATCCCAATGCAGGTGTGGCGTACGAGCTGGACGCGATCGCCGCGGTGGTGATCGGCGGCACACGGCTCTCCGGCGGCAAAGGATCGATCTCGGGAACCATCGTGGGTACCCTGATTATGGGCGTGCTCACCAATATGCTGCGATTGAATAACGTGGATAGCAACGTGGAAATGATGATCAAAGCGGTAATCATCGTGCTGGCGGTGGCGGTTCAGCGGGAAGGCAGGGAGTCGTGATGCGGCAGGCTTTGGTCGCGATGTCGATGCTCTTGGCCGCCTGCGGCGGCGGCGCGAAGAAGCAGTTCCTGGTAGCCTTCAGCCAGGCCAATAACGCCGAGCCCTATCGCGCCGCCCAGAACGCGCTGATGGCGAAACTCTTCTCCGGGATGCCCGATGTCAAGCTGGTGATCAGCGACGCGCAGCAGGACAACAGCAGGCAGTTGGCCCAGGTGGAGACCTTCATTCGCCAGAAGCCGGACCTGCTGATCGTGGCGCCCAACGAACGCGCCGCACTGACTGCGGTGATGGGCCAGGCGATGGAAGCGAAGATCCCGGTGATCTGCCTGGAGCGCGACATTCTCCAGCCGAACTACACCACCTACGTGCACAGCGACAACGTCGCGATCGGGCGCCTCGCCGGGCAATTCATCGTGGATCACCTGGCGAAGAAATACGGCAAGCCCAGGGGCAACATCGTCGCCATGCGTGGATTACTGGGCGTGGAGGGCGAGATCAACCGCGAGCGCGGCGCGAAGGAAATCTTCGACAAATACCCGGATATCAAGATCGTTGCCGATCCGGTGGCCGACTGGATTCAGGCCAGGGCGAAAGACCGCATGACCGAAGTGCTGCGCGCCCAGCCCGCGATTGACGTCGTCTACGGTCACAACGATCCGATGGCCATCGGCGCGTACCTGGCCGCGAAGGAGTTGGGGCGCGAGAAGGAGATGATCTTCGTCGGCGTGGACGGCCTCGGTGGACCGGCCGGCGGCATCCGGAAAGTGATGGACGGCATTCTGGCCGCGACCTTCGTGTATCCGCTTTGCGTAGACAAGGCCGTGGAGATCGCGGGGCGCATTCTCCACGAGCCCGGCTTCAAACCTGAAAAGGACTACGTGCTCGAATCCGCGATGGTGACTCCGGACAATGCCGCGCAGATGTACGAGAAGTTCACGGTGTTACAGTAGCGCGTGGGGCAGCCGGAACGGCCCGCAACTGGAGTTCCGGCCCGGCCGCCAGGGGGCAAATGGAAGAACGAGCGCAAGCGCTGGCCACGATCGACGCGTGGGCTGGCGCGCTGGAACAAGGTGTACCTCACGATCTGTTCGTGTTCCTCAGCAGGATCGTGCCCATCGTCAATGTCGATCTGCTGATCCGTGACGACCGCCTGGGTACCCTGCTCACCTGGCGTCAGGACGAATACTACGGGCCGGGCTGGCACATCCCGGGCGGGGTCATCCGCTACAAAGAAACCTCCGAGACCCGCATTCGCCTCACCGCCAGGGCCGAATTGGAAACGGACGTGACGTTCGACCCCGAGCCGGTCGCCGTGATACAAACCATCGAGCCTGTCCGGCGCGAGCGCGGGCATTTCATCTCGCTGCTGTTTCGTTGCCGCCTGATGGGTCCGCCCGCCGAAAGCCTTCGTCACGCCGGATCCCAGCCGAAGCCCGGGCATTGGGCCTGGCATAAGGCCTGCCCGCCTGACCTGATTGCGGAGCAGGCTCCCTATCGGAGGTTCATCTGAGGGAGCCCCGGGGAGCGCGCATCTGGTCCTGGATCTTTCCGCTGGTCCTGGCCGCGGTTCTGCTCTACTTCGCCCTGCACGGCGTCGATTGGCGGCGCGTCTGGAGCCTGATTATCCACGCGGACGCCCGCTTGCTGTGCACCGCGGCGCTGGCCACCTGCCTCACTTACTTTCTGCGCGCTCTGCGCTGGAGGGTCGTGCTCACCGCCGAGGCCGCTTTCAGCGTCGGCGCCGTGTTTTCGGCCAATATGGCGGGATACCTGGGCAACAGCTTTCTGCCCGCCAGGGCGGGAGAGGTGATCCGCAGTTTCATTCTCAGCAGCCGGTCGCCTCTCAGTAAGACCTACGTTCTGACCACGGCTCTCGCCGAGCGCACGATCGACGCGGTGGTGCTGGTGCTTTGGGCATCGCTGGTCCTGCTGCGTGTGAACCCCAAGCCCGCCTGGCTGCGCGACGTCTCCTGGGGAACCACGGCGATGGCCATGGCGGGTGTACTCGCGATCTCGATCCTGCCCCGCACCGGCAAGATGTGCGAAAGCCTGATCCTGAGCGTTCCATTGCCGGCCGGAATTCGCCAGCGGCTCCTGCATCTGGCCGGACAGGTGCTGTCCGGCTTGCGCGTTTTTCACGATGCCCGCAGGCTGGCTGGTTTTGCAGTCCTGACGCTGGTGATCTGGATCATCGATGCGGGTGGAGCCATGATCGGGGCGCGCGCCTTCGGACTCCCGGTCACTTATCCGATGGCGATCTTGTTGATTTGCGGCCTCGGCCTCGGAAGCGCCATCGCGCCGACACCGGGCTACGTCGGCACCTACCAAACCGTGGCCATCGCCGTACTGACCCCATTCGGCATCTCCCGTGATGGGGCGCTGGCCTATATTCTGGTGGCCCAGGCGCTGGGATACGTCGTCGTGCTGGCGCTCGGTCTGCCCGCGATTATTCGCTATCGCGTGTGGAGCCGGGCGCGGGACTGAGGGCGGTTTACACCACCCGCACGTCTCCCTTGCCCCAAACCGTCTGCCGCCCTACGCCGACCCATCGCGCCGCTCTCAGCCAGGGCAGAAACTCGGCCAGGTCGCCTTCGTAGTCCGCCTCGCCGGTAAATCCGCCGATCGAATGCACCTGTCCGGTACGGCCGCTGCGGCGCTTGACCTGTTCCCAGGTGAGTTCGCAGCGGCACATCCGGATCCGGGAGGCGCGCTCCCCCATCGCACGGAAGTCGATATCCAGCGGTCCCGGTCCATACAAGGACCGCAGCGTGCTCAGGCGGTCCCGAAGTCGTCCGAACAATATCCGAAACTCCGGCCGCTCCGCCACCTTGCCGGCGGTCTTCAATTCGGTCGGGGTGCAGAACCGCAGCCTCACGGCGGCAACCGCGGCTGCACCCGGCTCGAGCGACACCACGGTTGGCGATGCCACGGTATGGTCCACCGGCACCGCCCGGCCGTCAAGGTCGAGTTGCTCCGTGATTTCCAAGCGCGCGCGGCCATGGCCCGGTCCAAGGCCCTTCTCCGCCAGGCCGGCCAGGGCATTACGGAAGTGCACCAGGGCCGGCTGGTGGACGTCGAAAACGTGCGCGTCCAGGTGGAGAGATTCGCCCGGGTCAACCGTGAGCCCGTCCAGGTGAGCCACCCGAAGAACGAACGGGCGGGGCCAATCCGCGAGCCCGCTGGGCGCGGGTCCAAGCTCGGCTCCCGGCTCGAACAGACGCGAATACACCTCCGCCGGCACGGTATCGCGCAGCACGGCTCCAAAAGCGCCGCGGACCACGTTGGCGCTCTTTCCCGGCGGAAAGTGGAGGCGGTCGAGGGCCCGGAAATGGAACCGGAATCGGTAGAACTCGAAGGTAGTCACAATCTTGGCGGAATTGGGAGCGGTCTCCTGTTGTATAATGGTAAGGCATTTGACTCTTGTTTTCCGCTTCATAACTTGCTGAGGGGGCTGCGTGAGTCGTCCGCACCCCCTCTTGCTGTTTAAGGGGCTTTCAACGGGTCAGGTGCAGAATTTTGCAAGAGCAGAGAAGGAACATCAGCAGATGAAAGAAAAAGGCACAGTGAAGTGGTTCAACGCGGCCAAGGGCTATGGCTTTATCCAGCGGGAGAACGGCGAGGATGTGTTCGTGCATTTCTCGGCAATTCAATCGCAGGGCTACCGTACCCTGGATGAAGGCTCCCAAGTGGAGTTCGAGGTGACGAAAGGGCCCAAAGGGTTGCAGGCAACCAACGTCACGGCTGCCGCCTAGACCCGTCGGCGGCGGGATGCCTCGGGCTCCCGCCGCCCATCCTGAGAGCGGAGGTTTATGAGCAAAGAGGACAGCATTGAAGTAACCGGCACTGTTTTAGAGAAATTCCCCAGTGGACTGTTCAGCGTTCAGCTCGAGCACGATCGGGTGGTGCTGGCGCACCTCGCAGGCAGGCTGCGCCGCAATCGCATCCGCGTGCTGGCCGGCGACAAAGTCACGCTGGAATTGTCACCCTACGATCTGACCAAGGGCCGAATCACCTTCCGGCACCGGTGACCACCGGTTACTAAGCCGCTCCATCCACAATCTGATTCCTCCGAGAGCAGTACTGTTACGTGCTTGTACGGACATGCATGCCGCATCCAGGCGTGTTACAAGCTTAGTCATGGGAGCGGATCACAGGTTTACAACAAAAACTTTGCTCCGCTCCTCACATGCTGTTAAATTGCTGAAATAGAAGCAAAAGGGATCTCCGATGAAGGCACCAAACCCACCTGAGGGCCGGAACAATCCGAAAGTCCGGAAAAGCTCAGTCGCTATAATCAAGTCGGAGAGTGGCGTGGACAAGGAAAAGCCTGGGAAAAACGCGCAGCGTCCGAAAAAACAAGCATCGGACCCCGTCGCTGACTTGACGGCTGTGCTGTCACAAAAGGTCGTCGGCCAGCCCGCTGCCACGCGGGTTATCGTTCCGTATATTCAGATGTTTCAAGCCGGATTGGCGCCGGAGGGGCGGCCTGTCGGCGTATTTCTGCTTCTGGGCCCGACGGGAACGGGAAAGACCAAGACCATCGAGGCGCTCGCCGAAGTGCTGCATGGCAGCGAAAAAAACCTGCTGAAAATCGATTGCGGGGAGTTCCAGATGGAACACGAGGTCGCCAAACTGATCGGCGCCCCGCCTGGATATCTGGGGCATCGCGAAACTCAGCCCATGCTCACCCAGCAGAAGCTGAATTCGGTCACCAGCGAACGGTGCAGCCTCTCTCTCGTGCTGTTCGACGAGATCGAAAAGGCGGCGCCCTCGATGACCCGCCTGTTATTGGGTGTGCTGGACAAGGGACTCCTGCGCCTCGGCGACAATACCACGGTCAACTTCGAAAAAAGCCTGGTCTTTCTCACCAGTAACCTGGGGGCCCGCGAAATGATGCGCGAGATCAATCCCGACTTCGGCTTTCAGTCCGTCAAAGCCGCGGAACGCTCAGACCTGACCAGTAAGTTGCAGAATATCGCCGTGGTCGCGGTGCGCAAGCGCTTCTCCCCGGAATTTGTCAACCGCATCGATTGCATCATCACCTACCAGCCGCTCACGCCGGAGTCGCTGGCCGCCATCCTCGATCAGCAGATCACGGATTTGCAGAGTCACGTCAACACACGCCTCGGCAACCGCTCGTTCACCCTGGATGTTCCCTTCGAAACCCGGCAGTTCCTGCTGCAACGGGGAACCAGCGCGGAGTACGGCGCGCGCGAGTTGAACCGCACCATCCACCGTTTCCTGACCCAGCCCCTGGCAACCCTGGTGGCCACTAACCAGGTGAACCCCGGGGCGCGCGTCCGGGTCGAAGTATCGCAGGATCGGGAAAAGCTGGATATTCGAGCCCACGACACGCCAGGCGCGCTGGGTCCGGCGCACCCCACGGTGTTGCTCGTGGACGACAACCGCGACCTGCTCCACTTCCTCGAACGCCTGATGGCCGACGCGGGATGGACGCTGCTGACCGCCGAATCGGCCACCGAAGCCAAGAAGCTCATGCACCAGCACAAGCCGAATGCCGCGCTGCTGGATTACATGCTGCCCGACGGCAACGGCGTCGAGCTGGGCGTGGAGTTTCTGCAATCGGTGCCGCAAATGCTCGTGATCGTCATGACCGGCACGATTCTTCCGCCGGAAGAAGAGGCGCTCTGCGAGGAGCACGGCTTCCCGGTCTTGCGCAAGCCGTTCCTGGCGAGTGACGTCATGAACCAGATCCGCAGCCGGCTGTTGCCCACCGCCGGCGCCGTGCGCGCCTGATCTGGTGCCGCGCGTCCTGGTGATCCACCGCGAGGCCGTGGAAGCGGCCGCATGGGCGGCCCGCCTGCATGCCGATGGCTTCGACGCCGCGCCCTACACCGGCCTGGGCACCAAGGGATTCCGCGGTATCCGCGCCGCTCCGCCGGATGCGATCGTGATCGACCTCACGCGGCTGCCGTCTTACGGCAAATACATGGGCGCCGCCCTGCGCGAACAGAAGGCCCTGCGCGCCATCCCGCTGGTGTTCATCGAAGGCGATCCGGGGAAAGCCGCGCAGGTCCGGGCCATGTTGCCGGATGCCGTGTACACGCAATGGCGGAACGCGGCGGCGGCGATTCACAAAGCCATCCGCCGCGCGCCGGCCGAACCGGTAGCGCCCAAAATGTGGCATCGGCCCCTGCTCGACAAGCTGGGAATTCGCGACGATTCCTGCGTGGCTCTGGTGCATGCACCCAAGGACTTCCGATTACCCGAGGGCGGCTGGCGCCGCGCGCAGCCCGGCAAAGCCGATGTGATGCTCGCCTTCTTTGGCTCGGCCGCCGCGCTCGGCCGGGAATTGCCTGCCATCGCCTCATCGATGCGCCAGGGACTCCGCCTGTGGATTCTCTGGCCGAAGAAGGCCGGCGCCACTCCCAGCGACCTCACCATGCCCCGCATTCGCGAGATGGCGCAGGTCTTCGGGCTGACCGACTACAAGGTGTGCGCCGTGGACGAGAAGTGGTCCGGGATGGTGCTCGGCCGCCGGCGCGTTATTCGACGAGAATCTCTTTAACCGGCATCGCAAAGCCGGGCAATAGGGGCGTGGTGACCGCGTCATGAATCCCGAACACCCGAACTGCCCCCGGCACGTGTACGTCGATATGGCGGGTCTTTGGATAGATCCGCCACACCTCGATCGCGCCGAATTCGAAGTAGAGCGACGTTTTCGTGTCCAGGTTTTCCGCGGACTTGCCCGGCGAAACCACTTCGATGGCGATAGCGGGAGCGCCCTCAAGGTACTTTGTTTCGGGCTGACCGGCATGAGCCACGCTGACATCCGGTACTACCCAGCCATCCGACAGTCGATAGCCGCTACTAATGCACACTTCGCTCAGTTGCATGGCTTCTCCGTGCTCGTGGGCTGTGTCGAGAGCCGCGTCGAGGCTCTTGTAGACCCGGCGGGCAATCCTGTCGTGGTTAATTTCAGGTGGCGGCAACTCGATCAGCTCTCCTTTCAGCAGCTCGCGTTTGCCGGGCCGGTCGGGCAGCCGTTCAAATTCCTCGAACGTCAGCAGGGTCTTGGTCCCCATAACAAACAAACATCATACAGAAAGCAAAAAAGCCGCGCCCCGGTTGTCCCCGAGACGCGGCATTCTGACTCCTGACTTCTGAATTCTGCTCTTAGTAATCCATCTCCGGCCCGTGACCTCCCGGCCCGGCCGGCGCCGGCTTCTTCTCCGGAATCTCGGCCACCATGGCTTCCGTCGTCAGCATCAGGCTGGCGATCGAGGCCGCGTTCTGCAGCGCCGAGCGGGTCACCTTGGTCGGATCGATCACGCCGCTGGCCACGAGGTCTTCGTAGCTGTCCGTCTGGGCGTTGTAACCGTGGTTCGGGTTCGAATGATCGCGAACCTTGTCGACCACGATCGCGCCCTCGGTGCCCGCGTTGCCGACGATCTGGCGCAGGGGCTCCTCGCAGGCGCGCTTCACGATGTTGATGCCGATCTGCTCATCGCCATCGGACTTGAGGCCGGCCAGAACCTTGGACGCGCGCAGCAGGGCCACGCCGCCGCCCGGAACGATGCCTTCCTCGACCGCCGCACGGGTGGCGTGCAGCGCGTCTTCCACGCGGGCCTTCTTCTCCTTCATCTCGGTCTCGGTGGCCGCGCCGACCTTGATCACCGCCACGCCGCCGGCCAGCTTCGCCAGGCGCTCCTGGAGCTTCTCGCGGTCGTAGTCGCTGGTGGTCTCCTCGATCTGGGCGCGGAGCTGCTTGATACGGCCCTCGATGGCCTTCTGGCTGCCGTTGCCGTCCACGATGGTGGTGTTGTCCTTATCCACCGTGATGCGCTTGGCGCGCCCCAGGTCGTCCAGGCGGACGCCTTCCAGCTTGATGCCGGTCTCTTCCATGATGGCCTTGCCGCCAGTGAGAATGCCGATGTCCTCGAGCATCGCCTTGCGGCGGTCGCCGAAGCCCGGAGCCTTCACCGCGCAGGCGTTCAGGGTGCCGCGCAGCTTGTTGACCACCAGAGTCGCCAGCGCTTCGCCTTCCACTTCCTCGGCGATGATCAGCAGCGGCTTGCCGGAACGGGCGATCTGCTCGAGCAGCGGCAGCAGGTCCTTCATGTTGCTGATCTTCTTCTCGTGGATCAGGATGTACGGATCCTCCAGCACCACTTCCATGCGGTCCGCGTCGGTCACGAAGTAGGGGGAGAGATAGCCGCGATCGAACTGCATGCCCTCGACGGTCTCCAGCTCGGTGGACATCGTCTTGGACTCTTCGACCGTGATCACGCCATCCTTGCCGACCTTCTTCATGGCGTCTGCAATGATGTTGCCGATGGTCTTGTCGCTGTTGGCGGAAATCGTGCCGACCTGCGCGATCATGTCGCCGGACACCGGCTTGGAGAGCTTCTTGACTTCCTCGATCGCGGTCTCGACAGCCTGCTCGATGCCGCGCTTCAGAGCCATCGGGTTGGCGCCGGCGGCAACCGCCTTCACGCCTTCACGGAAGATGCTCTGTGCCAGGATGGTGGCGGTGGTGGTGCCGTCGCCGGCTACGTCGCTGGTCTTGGAGGCGACTTCGCGAACCATCTGGGCGCCCATGTTCTCGAGCGGATCCTTCAGCTCGATTTCCTTGGCCACGGTGACGCCGTCCTTGGTGATGTTCGGGCCGCCGAACTTCTTCTCGAGAACCACGTTGCGGCCCTTGGGGCCGAGCGTGACCTTCACTGCGTCGGCAAGCTGGTTGACGCCGCGCAAAATCGCCTGACGGGAACTTTCGGAATAGACAATCTGTTTCGCCATTGTGCTGTTTCTCCTTTAGCTGGCCTTCTTTGCGGCCTTCGGCGCCGCGTCCAGGATGCCGAGAACTTCGTCCTCGCGCATGATGAGATACTCTTCGCCATCGATCTTGATGTCGCTGCCGGAATACTTGCCGAACAAGATGCGATCGCCGGGCTGCACATCGAGCGGGATCACCTTGCCGTCTTCCAGCCGCTTGCCTTTGCCGACCGCGACCACTTCGCCCTCCTGGGGCTTCTCTTTTGCCGTGTCGGGGATATACAGGCCGCCCTGCATCTGCTCCTGCTGCTCAATCCGTTTGACCACGATGCGGTCATAAAGCGGACGAATCTTCATGGATTGACTACCTCCAGTTTTTTGAATTGAGAACTCGGTTTAATGGGTGGAACTCAATTTCTCCGGTTGGTGCTGAGTTCCACTGTCAATTATT
This sequence comes from Verrucomicrobiia bacterium, assembly GCA_035578025.1. Taxonomy (GTDB): domain Bacteria; phylum Acidobacteriota; class Terriglobia; order Bryobacterales; family Bryobacteraceae; genus Solibacter. The sequence continues at coordinate 8,797 of DATJYJ010000459.1, read as the reverse complement.
AGCACACTTGGCAAGAGAGTGACAAGATTCTCTTGTAATCAATACAAAACAAATCGATTAAAAATGTTGACAATCGTACACTAAGATTTACCTGCGACCTCGGAAGCAGGCTCGAATATGCCTTTTTTCTTATTCTTACGGACCGAGTGCCAGGGGAACCACCGGCCGTTCATGGCCACGTAAACACCCGGCGCCAGGGTCTGCACAAAGGCCAGGGCCGTGCCCAGGTTGAACATCCCGTCCGAGCTGCCGAACTTGTACGGAACCATGGCCCCCGTCAGCACGACGGTCTTCCCGCTTCCTTTCAGCCCCTTTCCCAGGACCACCGAAGTCTCGGGCATGGTGTCGGTGCCGTGGGTGATGACGATCCGGCGCTCGGGCACCGCCCGGCAGCGTGCCAGGATCGATTCGCGATCGGCGGCGCTCATTTGCAGGCTGTCGATCATCATCAGGGTTTCGATCTCGACCGGCAGAAGGCACCGGCCCAGCGCGAGCATGTCCCCGGTGTGCGTGGACTTGAAGAACAACTCGCCGGTAATCTCGTTGTACTCTTTGTCGAAGGTGCCGCCGGTGGCGAGAATGCGGATGCGGTCCATAGCAAGGCTTCAGTTACTATAGCGCCGTGCGTCTTTTTTCCCCCGTCATCCGTATACTCGCCGAAGTGGTCGGCCGGTACCGGCACCGCCTGTATCGCTATCTGCTCCGTTTGGTCCGCGAACCCGCCACGGCGGATGACCTGTTCCAGCAGACCTGGCTCAATGTGATCCGGGAGATTCGCCGCTACGATGCACGGCGCAGCTTCGATACGTGGCTTTTCGCGATCGCCCACAACACCGCCATGGACCTGCTGCGCCGCAAGGCAGGGAAGAACCCGGATGAGGAGAGCTCGTCGTTGCCCGATGACTGCCCGGAGGCGCTCCGCCAGGCCATGAACGCGGAACGCTTGAATAACCGGCTCGGTGTCCCCCGAGCTGATTCTCTGCCTGGGCATTCCCCTGTTGGTCGCCGCTTACGTGCTCGTAGTCTCCTACATCTACGGCGATGCACGGCGCCGCGGGATGAACGCCGTGCTCTGGGCGCTGCTGGCGTTCTTCGCGCCCAGTGCATTCGGAATCATCCTGTACTTCATCCTCCGCGATCCGCTTCCCGTCTACTGCGCCAAGTGTGGCTCGCCGGTGTACAAGGGCTTCCCGCACTGCCCCAACTGCGGGGTCAATGTCACGCCCGTCTGCCCCAGTTGCCATCGCGCTACTCAGCCGCCCTGGAGCCACTGCCCGTGGTGCGGTGCCAAGGTGGCGTGACTTTGTAAGGTAGGCCTCCCGGCCTGCCCACGCGCCGCAGGCGCGCTAAAAGGACCTCACGATGTCTCCCGCACGCACCACCGTGCAGTACTCCCCATCCAGATTCGCCAGGCTCATGGCGTGGACCTCGTCCGCGGTGCGCCACCGGCCGTGCCAATCGCGGCGTCCGAACGTGAACGTCGCGTCTTCCACCAGGTAAGTTTGAAACCCCAGGTTGCCCGCCATGCGCACCGTGGCCTCGACCGAGTTGTTCGTGATTACTCCGGCAATCACCAGCGTCGTGTGTCCCGCGACGCGCAGCCGGGACTCCAGGTCCGTGCCGATGAACGCGGAATTGGTCTGCTTGGCGATTACCGTCTCGCCCGCCCTTGGCTGCGCCTCCGGCTTGAAATCGTGACCCGGCTGGCCGGGCCGATAGGTGGAAGCCGGTTCCGTCGAATCGTGGCGAACATGATAGACCGGCCTGCCCGCTGCTCTCCACGCCGCCAGCAGCGCGGCAATGTTGCGCTCGGCATCCGGGTTATTACGCTCGCCCCAACTGGGGTGATCGATGGCCCTCTGCACGTCGATGACGAGCAGCGCGGTCTGGGGCGGCAGCTCCAGCATGGCTATTTCGGCCGGATCTTCAAGGCGTATGCGTACTCGTTCGGCTTTCGATCGGGCAGTGTCACTGCCAGCCCCTCGGTTCCCCGCGTGAACCGCAGCGAGCCCTTGCTGCCCAGCAGCTCCACCTGGCCCACTTCGCGCGGATAAGCGGCACTCCCCGCGGCCAGCGTCTTGACGGTCAGCTTGCCGTCGCCCGGCCAGCCGAGTGCGATGGCGTAGAGCGTCTCACCCTTGGCCGTGAACCGGATATCCTGCGCCGTGTACGGACGCGCGTTCCGCTCGTTGAAGTTGCCCGTGCCCTTTAAATCGGGCGCTCCCTCGCCGTACACCGAGAACGGCCGCGTGCCGAAAATCGCCTCCCCGTTGTCCGGCATCCACGAAGCCAGGCCGTCCAGCACCTTCCGCTCGTCGTCGTCGATCTCACCCGAGCCGCGCAGCGGAATGTTCAGCAGCAGGTTGCCGTTCTTACTGACGATATCCACCAGCATTTTGATCACTGTGTCCGCGGTCTTGTAGGTGTGGTTCTCGAAGGTCGCGCGGCGATAGTGCCAGTCGCCGATACACGTGTCGGTCTGCCAGGCCGCGGGCAGAATCCGGTCGGCGCGTCCGCGCTCGATATCGAGCACCATGGTGCCGACGTGGTCCGGCACGAGGCCTTTCGAATTCAGCACCGCCTCCAGGCGGCCGCCGTGATTCTTCATGTTGGCGTTGTAGAAGTGGGCCGCGATATCCAGGCCGGCCTGCCCGAGCGGCAGTTCCGTGTTGTCGAAGTACAGCAGGTCCGGCCGATACTTGTCCAGAAGCTCCTGGCAGCGCAGAAACCAGCGGTCCACGAACCCGGGATTATTGGGCGGCGGGGCCTCGGTCCACTTGCGGTCGTTCTGCGCGTGCCAGTCGTTGGCTTCTTTGATCGTGGTGAATCCCTTAGGCATCACCATGTTCGGACCGGTGTAGAGTTCCTGGGGATCCAGGCCCTCCCACCATTTGCCCTTGCCCTGTTCTTTGGTCAGAAATCCGTCGTAAGGGATGCCTGCCAGCGGCCCTTCGGGGTCGTATCCGTAGGCTGTCTGAAACCAGTGCCAGGAGTGCGCCGAGTGGTTGGTCACGCCGAACCGCAGGCCATGGCTGCGCGCGATCTTCGCCCAGATGCCGATGATGTCCTTCTTCGGTCCGATGCGCACCGAGTTCCAGGCATGGTGCGTGGAATCGTAGCAGTCGAAGTTGTCGTGGTGGTTCGCGAGACCCACGAAGTAGCGCGCGCCCGCCTTGACGTAGAGCTGCATCAGCTCTTCGGGACGCCAGTTCTCGGCCTTCCACAGGTTGTCGATCTCCATGAAGCCGAACTTCGAGGGGTGCCCGTACCGCTCCACGTGAAACCGGTATTGCGGATGGCCCTGGATGTACATCTGCCGTGCGTACCAATCGCCCTGCTCGGGTACGCACTGCGCGGTCCAATGCGCCCAGATGCCGAACTTGGCGTCGCGGAACCAGTCCGGCGCCTTGTATTGCGCCAGCGATTCCCACGCAGGCTGAAACGTGCCTTGCGCGATTTGGCGCGGCGCACGTGCCGTCTGGGCGCGCAGCGCCCGGGCGGCGCAAGCCGCGCCAGCCAGTTTCCTCAGGGCGGATCGTCGTGTCATGGGGCCCCCTCTCTCGATGTCCGGTAGGCAGCACTCCATTATCTCCGGCCTCACCTTGGCGTGGGGTCATTTCCCTGTCGTCCACTGGTTCACGCCCCAGAGCGCGCCCAGGATCAGGGCCGCGCACGCCAGGACCCTGGCCGTCAGAATCAGGTTCTGGGCCAGGGTCAGCTTCCGCGGCATGTGTTCATCGGACGTCGTTTCAGACTCTTGTACGTTCGTTTTCTTATCGGTTTCCATCGGTTCCAATCTCCTGTTGGTTGTGTTGAAGCGCAGCTTCGCGGGAACGCGTGAGCCGCGCACGAATGAAGGTCAACTATGGTCGATCAGGAGATTGGACCTGGAGGGGACCGCCCGCCGGGACTCGTGGCAAAGGCGCCGCGAGGCATCGGAATATCGGCGGCGATCGCGGCGAGGGACGTGGGGTGGGCGTGACGCCCGCCCGGCGCCGGCAGGACAAAACCGGAACTCCGGGTGCTGCGCTGCTTGCAGATGTCGATGCGCGCGCCGGAGCCCTGGGCCAATATCGCCGGACACGGCAAACCCGCGCCAAGAATCTGCAGGGGACCTCGCTCTCCATCGGCGCCCACTGGAGCGGCGGCCAACGAAGCGCAGCACGAAACTGCAATCCATGCGCAGAGGATCGGCGTCGCCATCCGGATTGGCCAGCTCTTTGTCACGCGGCACTTCCAGAATATCACATGGATTAAGAAATCTTCATCTCGTATCCTCGCGCGGTGCTCGCAACGGCGCTAAAAAGAGAAAGAGCACTGAAATGCGCAGATTCCTGGTAATCCTGGCGCTTGCCGCGGCGGTTCTGCCCGCGCAGGCCGGGGCTTCGGCGATGGCGAATATCGCGGCCCGCAAGACCATCAGCCTCAACGGCAAGTGGAGAACCATCGTCGACCCGTACGAAAACGGCTACTTCGATTTCCGCATGCAGGTCTCCAAGGAAGGCTACTTCCTGGACGTCAAGCCCAAGGATAAGACTGACCGCGTCGAGTACGACTTCGACACCGCGCCGCAGCTCGACGTGCCCGGCGATTGGAACTCGCAGCGTGAGAGCCTGTTCTTCTACGAAGGCACCGTCTGGTACCGGCAGAAGTTCGACTTCGCTCCCAGGCCCGGCACGCGCGCCTTCCTGTACTTCGGCGCCGCCAATTACGAGGCTATCGTCTTCCTGAACGGCGAAAAGCTCGGCACCCACACCGGCGGGTTCACCCCCTTCTCGTTCGAGATCACCGGAAAAGTCAAGACCAGCGGCAACTCACTCGTCGTGAAGGTGGACAACAAGCGTCACCTCGAAGGCGTCCCGACGCTGAATACCGACTGGTGGAACTACGGCGGTTTGACGCGCGACGTCCTGCTGGTCGAAGTGCCCGAGACTTTCGTCGAGGACTACCTGGTTCAGTTGAAGAAAGGCTCGGCCGATACCATCGCCGGATGGGTGAAGCTGAACGGCGCGCGTCCCCGGCAGCAGGTCGCGATCCGCATTCCGGAGGCCGGCATCGCCACCACCGTGACCACGGACGACAAGGGCTACGCCGGGTTCACCGTGCCCGCCAAGCTCACCCTGTGGTCGCCCGCCAATCCCAAACTCTACGACGTCATCGTTGCGTCGGAGCACGACACGGTTCGCGACCGCATCGGATTTCGCACCATCGAAGTCAGGGGCACGGAAATCCTGCTCAACGGCAAGAGCCTCTTTTTGCGCGGCGTCTCGATTCACGAAGAAGCGCCTTACCGCGGCGGCCGGGCGTACAGCCTGGACGACGCGCGCACCCTCCTCGGATGGGCGAAAGAAATGGGCTGCAACTTTGTGCGCCTGGCCCACTATCCGCACAACGAGAACATGGTGCGGGAAGCCGACCGGATGGGCCTGATGGTCTGGTCGGAATCCCCCATCTATTGGATGATCCAGTGGCAAGACCCGGCCACCTACGCCAACGCGGCCAACCAGGTGGCCGAGAGCATCGCGCGCGACCGCAACCGCGCGGCCATCGTTCTCTGGTCCGTGGCCAATGAGACGCCCATCACCGATGCCCGCAACGACTTCCTGCGCCGGCTGGCGCGCCACGTGCGGACGCTGGATCCCACGCGGCTGGTCACCGCCGCCATGATGCACCACGAAGAGGCAGGCGCCGGGCAGAACCGCGTGGCGGTGATCGACGATCCCTTCGGCGCCGATGTGGACGTGCTCGGCTGCAACGAGTACATCGGCTGGTACGACGGTCTCCCGGAAAAACTGGATCGCAGCGAATGGAAATCGATCTACGACAAGCCGCTGATCATGAGCGAATTCGGAGCCGACGCGCTGTTCGGGATGCACGGCGACACGCTGACGCGGTGGAGCGAAGAATACCAGGAGGGAATCTACCAGCGGCAGGTGGCGATGCTGAACAAGATCCCGTTCCTGCGCGGCACCACGCCCTGGGTGCTGATGGACTTCCGCAGTCCGCGGCGGCCGCTTCCGAATATTCAGGATTTCTTCAATCGCAAGGGCCTGGTCAGTCTCCGCGGCGATAAGAAGAAGGCCTTCTACGTCCTCCAGGAGTTCTACCGCAGCAAGACGGATTAGTGACCTACGCGTGTTCCGGGCGTTTTACGGTTGGCTCTCGATCGACGCCACCAACTGGCCAGTGAGCCGCAATACGGCCCAGCGCGCCTTTTCCAGCGCATACTGTGCATCGTAGAACGCGATCCACTTGTCGCTTTCGGCGATCCGTGATTCCTCCACCTGCCGCAGCGTCAGCCGTCCCTCCTGCATCAGTGCCAGGTTGACGTTAAGCTGCTCGCGGGTGACTTCCAGGTCCAGCCGCGCGACCTCGGCTGAGGTCTGCGCCTTCTTCACGTCTCGAAACGATTGCTGCAGATCGGCGCTGATGCGATTGCGCGCGTTGGCCAGCTCCAACCGCAGGTGCGAGACCTCGGTCGCCGATTGCGCGAGCTGCGATGACACGCCGGGCGTGAAGAGCGGCACCTGGAAAGAGACGCCGATCTCACCGTTGTTGCGCTGAAATTTGGCGAAGTACTGATCGTAGTTGTTGAATTTCGAGAACAGGCCGTATTGCGCCACCAGGTCGGCGCGCGGCAGGCGCGTGGCCTTCTCGCCGCGGATTTCCAGGCCCTTGGCCGCGATCTGCGATTGCAGTTTGCGGATGTCGTTGCTGGATTCGATCGCCGCCTCGATCGCCGATTCCTCGGAAGCCGGCAGCGCGGGCGCCGCCCGCTCCTCGGCCACGGGGTGTACACGGTCCGCCGCGCTGAGGCCGACCGCCACGGCAAGCGAGGTTTCGGCCCCGGCCTGCTCGATCTCGAGCTGCTCCGCGATCTGGCGCGCGCGAGCGACGCTGAATGCCGCTTGTTTCTCCGCGAGCGGCAATGCGCGGCCCTCGGTAACCTGCGCCTGCACCGTCTCCAGCACCTTCTGCAGGCTTTCCGCCTCCTTCCGCGCCAGCTCGCCGATGCGCGCGGCCCGTTCGGCGTCGAGGTACAGAGCCGCCGTCCGGTAAGCGATCTCGTCGCGCTTGCTGCCAACGTCGAAGCCCGCGCCGCGCGCCGTTTCTTTCGCCTGCGCAATGCTGTAGCTCTGCGGCCGGTTGAACAGGTACTGGCTGGCCCGCGCCTGAACGATCGCCGGCGCCGAGCCTTCGATACTCATGGGAAATCCGTTGGTGTAGGCCAGCCCGCTGCCTGCCGTTACGTGCGGCAGGAACGGGTCCCGCGCCAGGCGCACCGCGTGGCGCGCATTCTCCTCGTCGAGCCGCGCCAGCTCGATTTCGGGGTTCTGTTTGAGGGCGAGCGCCACCGCCTGGCTCAGGGTCATGGGATGAACTTCGGCCCGGAGGGCCGCGGAGAGGCAGAGCACCAGTGCCGCTGGTTTGAACATGATTCGATTGTATGTGCAGCCCGGTCAGCTCTCCAGACCCATCTGGGTGAGTCGATACCGTAGCGCGTTCCGCGTGAGACCGAGCAGACGCGCCGCCTGGCTCTTGTTGCCGTCGGCCCGGCGCAGGGCCTCGCGGATGATGTCCTGCTCGTATTGATCGAGCGTCAGCCCCTCCGGCAGGAAGTGCGCGTCGCCCGGCTGCGCCCGCGGGCGCGGAGCGCTCTCCAGGCGGATATCGGCCGCGTCGAGCTGAGTGCCCGCGGCCATTACCAGGCTGCGCTCGATCACGTTCTCCAGCTCGCGCACGTTGCCCGGCCAGTGATACGACATCAGCTTGTCCATGGCGGCGTCGGTGATGCCCTCCACGCGCGTCCCCGTATCGGGCGCCAGTTTGCGGATAAAGTGGTTCGCCAGCGCCGGGATATCCTGCTTGCGCTCGCGCAGCGGTGGGATGTTGATCGGCACCACGTTCAGCCGGTAGTAGAGATCTTCGCGAAACGTGCCCTGCTCCAGCGCCGCGCGCAGGTCCTGGTTGGTTGCGGCCACCAGCCGGACATCGATGTGCCTGGTGACGTTGCTGCCCAGCCGCTCGAATTCGCGCTCCTGCAGGATGCGCAGCAGCTTCACCTGGATCGCCGCCGGCACGTCGCCGATCTCGTCCAGGAACACCGTCCCGGTGTCGGCCTGCTCGAACTTGCCGGGCTTGCTGGTCTGCGCTCCCGTGAAAGCGCCCTTCTCGTAGCCGAACAGCTCGCTCTCCATCAGGTTCTCGGGGATCGCGGTGCAGTTGATCTTGACCAGCGGCCGGTCCTTGCGCGGCGAGTGGAAGTGGATGGCGCGCGCGATCAGGTCTTTCCCCACGCCGCTCTCGCCCGTCAACAGCACCGTGGCGCGAGTAGGGGCGACACGCTCGATGGTGGCGAAGATCTCCTGCATCGCGCCGCTGCGCCCGATGATGTTCTCGAACTCGTAGCGCCGGCCCAGCTCCGCCTTGAGCTCGCGGTTCTCGTCGCGCAGCGCGCGCATTTCGAGCGCCTTGTGCACCACCTGCATCAGGTGATCCAGCGAGAAGGGCTTCAGCAGGAAATCCGTGGCGCCGGCCTTCATGGCCTCGACGGCGGTCTCGACGCTGCCGTAGGCCGTCATCATGATCACCGGAACCTGCGCATTCTGGCGGCGGATCATGTGAAGGAACTCGAGGCCGTCCATGTTGGGCAGCTTCAGATCGGTGAGCACCATGTCGGCGCGATCGACCACCTTGAGGCCCTCTTCCGCGCTGGGCGTCTTGTCCACATCGAACCCCGCGCTGGCCAGCTGGAGCTCGATCACGCGCCGCAGCTTCTCTTCGTCTTCGACCACCA
>DATJYJ010000458.1:0-12798 GCA_035578025.1 Verrucomicrobiia bacterium | reverse complement strand
TGTTGGTCTCCCACCTCGTTCAGATCCTGTTCCTTCATTTGCACCCACTCCCAAGCCATTTGCGTAACGCCTGGTCCGCCGCCCACTACCCGAAGCCCACCCGCGTGCTCAAGATCGGCCTTCACCTGGGCGAGGCCTAGTTTTTCCCAATGTTCGTATCTGGCGAGCCGCGTCACCAGTTCGTCGCCTTCACTCGTTATCACATACCAGTCCGCGAGAGGCTGGTTCGGGTTGTGCATTAGCAATCCCTCTCGCTCCAGCCAGTTCCATGCTTCTTGGAGCCTGCGTGAGACTTGGGATTGCTTTGACCCATACGTTGGCTCAGATGGAGCCGGGCCCAACCCTCGTGCTGTGCCTTCGATCCACTGGAAAAAGTACAGCCGGTTCAATCCCCCGACCGGCTGCCAAATCCTGCCCTGATCCTTCCAACTATGGAGATGAAGCAAGAGTTTCTGTCCCAGTGCTCGCAAATCGAGGTTGAGCAACTCCTCAGCCGTGGGGAAGAACGACTTCAGATCGCGGACCGCCATATACGCAATGATAACGTCCTCGTCATACGCTTCAAACAAGATGCGTCAGGATTGTTTCGGCGCTTGACGGAAGATGCGATGGTTAGAAAACGACGAGGGCACAAAAATGGGCACACCTTGTCTCCGCGGCGATATGGAGCGATTCCTATACTGTTGATTTATTTGGTGAGCGCGGAAGGAATCGAACCTTCAACCTACTGATTAAGAGTCAGTTGCTCTGCCAGTTGAGCTACGCGCCCTAAAATGTGCTCTGGAGCTTGGCGCGAGCAGGGCCCGGCCAAAAATCAGTATACCATCCCGCACGCGCCTGTCACCCCGCCTGCACCGGATTCGGCGGCCCGCCCGGCAGGTTCGCCGCGGCAAGCTGCGCAATATCCAGCAACTGGGGCGGCGTCTCGCTCACCGCGCCGAGCGCGTCGCGGAACATCGTCTGGCAGAACGGACAGGCAGTCCCGATCACCGCCGCGCCGGTGGCTGCCAGCTCCTCGGCTCGCTCCACGTTCACCCGTTTGCCCTTCTCCTCGCCGAGAAACATCTGCCCGCCGCCCGCGCCGCAGCAGAACGAACGCTCGCGCGTGCGGCGGGGTTCGATCGCATCGCCCGCGGCGCGCGCGATCACGCTGCGCGGCTCCTCGTACTTGTCGCGATAGCGGCCCAGGTAGCAGGGATCGTGAAATACCACCGGTCCCGGTGCGGGGCCGGCGGCGGCCGGCAGGCGGTCGCCCAGCCGTGCGAGCAGCTCGCTGTGATGCTCGATCGGAAACGTGGCGCCGGCTTCCCGCCAGTCGGTCGAAATGGTTCTCACGCAATGAGGGCAGATCGAAACCATTTTTTTCACGCCAGCGGACTGAATCGTTTCGATATTCGTCTCGGCCATCTGCGAAAAAGCCAGGTCGTTGCCGAGCCGGCGCGCAGGATCGCCCGTGCACTTCTCTTTGCGAAGGACCCCGAAAGTGACACCCGCGTGGCGCAGCACGCGCGCCAGCGCAAGCACGATCTCGCGGCCCTGCGGATCGTACGCGCCCATGCAGCCCAGCCACAGGCAGTACTCCTGGCTGCCGTCGAAGATCGGGAGGCCGCTCTTCTCGATGAACTTCAGCCGCTCGGCCGCGGGGAAGCCCAGCGAGTTGCCGTTCCGCTCCAGGTTCAGGAAGAGGCGCGTGCCGCGCTCGTCCTCCCACTTGCCCGTGTTCACAGCGCCGCGCCTCAGCCCGACGATCAGGGGCAGGTGCTGGATTCCCACCGGGCACTGGAATTCGCAGCCGCCGCAGGTGGTGCATTCAAAGGCCCCAACCTCCGAAATATGCGTGCCGAGCAGGGGTTCCTCCCCACCTGGTCCATGCTGGTTCAAATAGCTGCGGAGGCCCAGAATGATTTCCTTGGGGTTGAGCACCTTGCCCGTGTTGTAGGCCGGGCAGTGCTCCGTGCAGCGGCCGCACTCGACGCAGGAGTACGCCTGAAGGGCATCGACCCGCGTCACGTCCTTGCCCGTGTCGAGACCGAAGTCCTCGTCGCCGGAAAGCGGTGGGATCCGGCTGAAGCCCTGACGCTTCAGAAACACGGTGACCGGGCTGAGGACCAGGTGCAGGTGCTTGGTGTGAGGAATGAGTGGGAGGAAGATCGCCAGCGCGGCCGTATGCACCCACCACACCGCCTGCCCCGGTATGGAGTCTTCCTCAATCCACAAGGAAGCAAGGTAAGTGGCCATCAGAGTAAAGATGAGCAGCGCGATCACTCCGGATTCCCGCGAAACGGAGCCCAGCCATCGCGGGCGCACCACGAACCTGCGGACAAACAGGCCGCTGATGGAAACAGCCACCGCCAGAGCCCACACGGCTACGAACCAGAAGTAGAACGCGCCGAAGCCGGAATCGCGGGAGAGAAAGGCCAGGCCGAAGGCGGTGGCGAGGTGGTTGAGCGTGATCAGGGCGAATGCCAGAAAGCCCCAATAGACGAAGGCGTGAGCCAGGCCGGGAAGCGGCCGCTGCTCGATCACCTTGCCCTGCAGCATCACTTCCCAGAGAAAATCGCGGATGCGCGGGCCCAGGGGCTTGAGTTCGAAATCGGCTGTGGGCCGGGCATGGCGGATCGTGCCGGCGACCTTCTTGAACCGCCACCAGAACAGGACCGCCGACGCCGCCAGCAGCACGATCAGGACCGCGCGCTCGGCCCAGGTTGCGTCTGTCATAGAGGTCAGTTCTGAGGGTAGCATGCGTGAAGCCGCCAGCTGCCAGCCATCAGCCATTAGCGCCCCGGCACTGGCTGAAGCACTTGGCTGAGAGCTGACGGCTGAAAGCTGAGAGCTATCCCCTTTCCCGCTATCATTGAACCTTGGAGGCACTTTGCGCATCGTTATCGCCGGCGCGGCCGGCTTCATCGGGTCTCACTTCTGCGACCGGGTACTCGCGGAAGGCCACACCGTGGTCGCGCTCGACAATTTCCTCACCGGCTCGGCAGCGAACCTGGCCCATCTCGCGTCGAACTCCGCGTTCCGATTCGTCCAACAGGACATCATCGAGCCTCTACGGGTGGACGGCGCCATCGACTGCGTGGTCAACATGGCTTCCCCCGCGAGCCCGAAAGACTACCTCGATCACCCCATCCAGACCCTGGATGTCGGCTCCATCGGCACCCGGCGAATGCTGGAGCTCGCGCGTGAGAAGGACGCGCGCTTTCTGCTGACCTCGACCAGCGAGTGTTACGGCGACCCCCAGGTGCATCCCCAGGTAGAGACCTATTGGGGGAACGTCAACCCGGTGGGTCCGCGCTCCTGCTACGACGAGAGCAAGCGATTCGCCGAAGCGCTCACCATGGCCTACCACCGCAAGCACGGATTGCGCACCAACATCGCCCGCATCTTCAATACCTACGGTCCGCGCATGAAGCTCGACGACGGCCGGGTCGTGCCGGCCTTTCTCGACCAGGCCCTGAAAGGCGAGCCTATGACGGTATTCGGCGATGGCAGCCAGACGCGCAGCTTTTGCTTCGTCAGCGACCTGGTGGACGGGCTGTACCGGCTGATGCAGAGCGACGAGCGGTATCCCGTGAACCTGGGCAATCCCCGCGAGATGACCATCCTGGAATTCGCCGAGCACATCCGCGCGATGACCGGGACCAAAAGCCGGATCGACTTCCAACCCCTGCCCGAGGACGATCCCAGGCAGCGCAAGCCGGACATCTCCAAGGCGCGCGCGCTGCTGGGATGGGAGCCGCGGGTGGCGCTGGAGGACGGCCTGCGAGAGACCGTGGCCTACTTTAGCGGCCTGAGCACGGCCGCGGTTTGAAAATTTTCATGAAACGAAGCGGCTTTGGATAACACTATCCAGGCATGAAGAGGCGACGTGGGGAGGGGAAATCCCTGCAACACATGCCGGCTTACCGGAAACAGGTGGAAGCATTCCGCCGCAAATTCGGGCGCGAGATGACGCCCGAAGATCCTCTTTTCTTCGATCCACGGTCGGACAGGCCGCAGTTCCGCCCGCCGGACGATGCCCGGCTGGCGCTGGACATCTTGGCAGAGCTGAAAGCGGAGATCGCAATGGCGGAGCAGGAAATTCACGCCGAGCAGCCGCCCCCAAAGGTTTTGACCGCGAGCGCCGGATTCAGCGGCTATTAAGCGCGTCGTAACCAATAGCAAGCGGACCGATGTCCACTCAAGTATACTTGTGCGCCTGAGGGGACCCATTTAGACTCCGGACTGATGGAGTTCTGGACCGGAGCGATTTTCTTTCTAATCGTGATCGCATGCCTCTGCGTGATTGTGCATTGGCAGGCTAAGCGCAGGCGCGCGAAGTCCTAGCCCGCTTTTGACGGCGGGGTCGATGACGATGTAGGAAACACGCGGTTTCGCGTTGGGCCGCAGCCGGCCAGGGTGCGGTTTGCCCGACGCGGGTGGTCTTTGTGCGCCCGCTAGTCAGGCAACGAAACCAACACCTGGTGGGCAGCGGGCAATTCGCGAGACGACGATGTTCGGAAGCGGTCATTCGTCGAGGGGCGCTACTGGTTCCGCTACACTAGGGGGTGGCCGGTCGGACATTCCGAATCGTGCCCGGGTGGCGAAACCGGCAGACGCAAAGGACTTAAAATCCTTTTCACCGCAAGGTGAGTGCGGGTTCAAGTCCCGCCCCGGGCACCACTTAGAAAGGAAGGCTTCCGATACAGATCGAACCGGCCGGGACGGGAATATCTTTGTTATACTCGCGGTTTCTGGCAACGCTTGCAGAAATGCAGACACCAGCCTGCACCGGCGGCTGAGACATGGCTCAAACTCCCACAACTCCCGTTCGTCTGAAAGACATCGCCCGCGACCTCAACGTGAGCGTGATGACCGTCTCCAAGGTTGTGCGCGGGTGCGCCGACGTCGGCGCCGAGACACGCAGCCGCGTGCTCGCACGAATCAAAGAGCTCAACTACCAACCCAACTGGGTGGCGCGCAGTCTCGCGGCCCGGCGCACGTTCATCATCGGGCTAATCGTGCCCGACCTGATGCACTCCTTCTTCGCCGAGATCGCCAAGGGCGTCTCCGCCACCATCCGGCCTCTCGGCTACGACGTGGTGATCTGCAATTCCGAGGAAGATGGCGAGTTCGAAGCCAGCGAGGTGGAGCGCCTGCTGGCCCGGCAGGTCGACGGGCTGCTCATCGCCTCCGCGCTGCCTCCCGATCGCGCCGACGTCTTCGAGCGAATCGAGTCGCGCGGCGTGCCGTACGTGCTGATCGATCGCCAGTTCGCCGAGTCGCGCGCGCCGTACGTGGGCGCCGACGATGAGGCCATCGGCCGCATGGCCGCCCGCCACCTCATCGATCGTGGTTGCCGCCGTATCGCGCACATCGCCGGACGTAAACTGGCTCCGGGCGCGGGGCGCCTCAAGGGCTATCGCGAGACGCTCGCCGCCGCCGGCCTCGCGGTGCCGGAGGCCTATGTCGAACACGCCACCGACGACGCCTCGGGTTACGAGGCCGCGCGCCGCCTGCTCGCCCTCGACCCGCGGCCCGATGCCATTTTCGGATACAACGACCCGACCGCCGCCGGCGCCATGAAGGCCATCCTCGAAGCCGGCCTGCGCATTCCCGAAGAGATCAAGGTCATCGGCGTCGGCAACGTCCATTACTCCGACCTGTTGCGCGTTCCCCTGTCGACCATCGACCAGAGCAGCACCAGCATCGGGCAGCAGGCGGCGGACATCCTGCTCAAAGCCGTTGGCAACAAGCGCAAGCGTCCATCCAAGACGATCCTCATCGAGCCGGTGCTCATCGCCCGCGAATCCACGCGGTGAGGGGCAGCACGCCCGCACTTGACTTTTTCCGCCGGTTTTGAAAATCTCAAACCCTACGAGGGAGGTTTGGGATGCTTCGTCTTGCCGCGCTACTCGTCCTCGCCGCGCTTCCGGTTTTCTCGCAGGCCACCACCGCCACCATGGACGGCGTGGTCCGCGACCCGAGCGGCGCTGTCGTTCCCGGTGTCGCCGTCACCGTCACCAATGTCGAGACCCGCGTTTCCACCGCGCGCGTCACCGGCGTCGAAGGGCGGTTCACCGCGCCCTTCCTGCAACCTGGCGAATACGAAGTCACCGCCGAAAAGCAGGGCTTCAAAAAGACGGTGCGCCGCGGTGTCACGCTCCTGGTGGCCGATACCACACGCATCGATCTCACCCTCGAAATCGGTGCCGCCACCGAGACCGTCACGGCCGTGGCCGAAGCTCCGCTGGTGAAGACCGATACCTCCGAACTCGGCCAGGTCATCGAGTCCAAGCCGATCGACGAGCTGCCGCTGAATAGCGGCACCGGGCGCAATTTCACCGCCCTGATGACGCTGGTGCCGGGCGCCATCCGCACCAACCCGGTGGGCGTGTTCGATGCGCCGCAGGGCAACTCCAGCTTCGCCATCAACGGCCAGCGCGACGGCGCCAACAACTACATGATCGACGGCGCCGATAACAACGAAGTCCTGCTGGGCATCGTCACCACGCTGCCGCCGCCCGAAGCGCTGGGCGAATTCAAGCTCCAGACCAACGCCTTCAGCGCGGAGTTCGGTCGCGCCGGAGGCGCGGTGATCAACGTCAGCACTCGCTCCGGCACCAACGACCTCCACGGCAGCCTCTACGAATTCATCCGCAACAGCGCCATGGATGCCCGCGGGCCGTTCAATCCCGGGAGCCTCCCGCCCCTGCGGCAGAACGAGTTCGGCGCCACGCTCGGCGGTCCCATCAAGCGCAACCGCACCTTCATCTTCGGCGACTATTCGGGATTCCACCAGCGCGCCGGCAATTCGTACATCGTGAGTGTCCCGACGTTGAACCAGCGCAACGGCATTTTTACGGCTGCGGAAGGCGCGGGTACGATTTACGATCCCACCACCCACACGCCCTACCCGAACAACACCATTCCCACGGCGAGCATCAGCCCCATCGGCCAGAAGATCCTGAACCTGTATCCCGCGCCGAACGCTCCCGGGCGGGTGTCGGCGGGCAATGGGGTCGCCAACAATTACAACGGCGTCAGCGTGCAACAGCAGGACGTGACCCGAGTCGACCTGCGCGTGGACCACAAGCTCACTTCTCAAAACAGCCTCTACGGCCGCTACAGCATCTTCGATGCGTTCACCGCACTGCCGCCGCTGTTCGGGCCGACTGCCACCGGCGATACGCCGAGCCGCGCCGGCAAGGGCGATTCCCGCAACCAGTCGATGGTAGTGGGCGACGTGCACGTGTTCTCCGGCACCAAGATCAACGAATTCCGCGCGTCCTATGCACGCATCGCCAATTCTTTCGTGGGCTACGATTACGGCCAGGACCTTGCGAACCAGCTCGGCATTCCCAACATCAACGTCTTCGGCCCCACATCGAGCGGGCTGCCGCGCATCGACATCACCGGGCTGAACTCGCTCGGCGTCGACGCCCCCATACCAGCCCTGCGCTACGAGAACAGCTTCCAGTGGGTGGACAACTTCAGCTACTACCACGGCAAACACAGCATGAAGTTCGGCGCGGACATCCACCGGTTCCGCGGCGATTTCTTCCAGATCTCTCTGGAGAGCCCGCGCGGCCACTTCGGTTTCGACCAGAACTACACGTCCAACAACGGCGCCGCGGGCACGGGGCTCGGAGTCGCCACCACGCTGCTCGGCTATCCCTCGTCGGAAAACCGCGGCGTGATCTACATGTTCCCTTCGAATCGCATCACCCAATCGTTCTTCTTCTTCCAGGACGACTACAAGATCTCGCAGAAGCTGACGCTGAACCTCGGCGTGCGCTACGAGCTGTACTTCCCGCCCGTGGACCGCTGGGATAACCAGGCCAACTTCAATACCCAGACCGGGCAGATGGTACTCGCCGCGCGGGGCTCGAACTCGCGGGCGCTGGTCAATCTCGACGGCAACAACTGGGCGCCGCGCGTCGGTTTTGCCTATGCCGCGCGCCCCAAGACCGCGATCCGTGGAGGTTACGGCATCTCTTACTACCCCGATAAGTTCGGCGCGAGCGGCGGGACCTTGAACAATAACTACCCGTTCATCAGCGTACAGCAACTTACACCGCCCGACCGGTTCAATCCCAGCCCGCAGTATTACATCGGCCAGGGCATCCCGATCCCGGTGCGGCCGGATCTTACGGTTCCCTCCGTGCCGCTGGTGGGCAGCGCGACTTACTTCGACCCCAACTACAAAATCGGCTACATCCAGTTCTGGAATTTCACGGTCCAGCAGCAACTGACAAAGGACATGTCTTTCGAGGCGGCCTACGTCGGCACCAAGGGCACACACCTGTTCGGCAACAACCACGTCAATATCAACCAGCCCGACCCCGGCCCCGGCGCCATCAATCCGCGCCGGCCTTTCTACGTGCTGGCGCCGCTGGCAACCAGCGTCCCGCTGCGCGATTCCAGCGAATGGTCCATCTACCACGCGCTCCAGACCAAGCTGCAGAAGCGTATGGGCGCGGGCCTCTGGCTGCTGGGCTCCTACACCTGGGCCAAGGCAATCGATGACAATGCCACCACGTTTGACGTGCACAACTGGGATGGGGTCACCCGGGGTCCGGCGGCCAACGATTTCCGGCACAACGTGACCATCAGTGCGCTCTACGAGCTGCCGCTTGGCAGGGGCCGCAAATTCGGTTCGAGCATGCCTGCGGTCGCGGACGCGATCGTCGGCGGCTGGCAGATGAACGGCATTTACGTGTTTCGCACCGGGCTGCCGTCAACCGCTACCCTCGCCTCCGGGCTGGTAAGCTCGACCGTCAATACCGGCGGATCGAGCCGCCCCGACCAGGTTCTCCCGGCGGAGTTGCCATCCGGGCAGCGCAGCATCTACCAGTACTTCAACACCGCTGCCTTCGTGTCCCCGGCCCCGAACTCCTTCCGCTACGGCAACGCCGGCCGCGACACCATCCGCGGTCCCAGTTTCTCCAACCTGGACTACTCGCTTTTCAAGAACTTCAAGATCAAGGAGCGGGCCACGGTGCAGTTCCGCGGAGAGTTTTTCAATATCTTCAATCACCCGAACTACGGCCAGCCCGGCACAAGCATGGGCTCCGCGACCTTCGGCACCATTACCGCCCTGGCAAGCACGGCGAACATGCGCCAGGTGCAGTGCGGATTGAAGGTGCTGTTCTGAGGCTGTCCCGTGGACGCCCTCAAGCCGGGCGGACCACAAAAGAAGATGGTCCGCCCCACCTGATCCGCGCTATCGGCCTCTGGGGCGCCACCTCCGCCAACATGCTGGAGATGATCGGAGTGGGTCCGTTCATCACCATCCCCATCCTGCTCGCCAAAATGAACGGCCCGCAGGCGATTCTGGGCTGGGTTCTGGGCGCGATCGTCGCCTTGTGCGACGGGATGGTGTGGGCGGAATTGGGCGCCGCGATGCCGGGGACGGGCGGTCCCTACCGCTACCTCTCCGAAGCCTACGGCCCGCTCGGCCTGGGACGCATGATGAGCTTCCTTTTCATCTGGCAGACCGTGCTGCTCGCTCCGCTCGGGATCGGCTCGGGCGCCGTCGGGTTCGCCGACTACACCCGTTTCCTGTGGAAAGATATGGGATGGTGGCAGGGAAAGATCCTCGCGATGGCGGTGTGCGCGCTCCTGACTGTCCTGCTGTATCGCGATATTCGATCCGTGGGGCGGCTTTCGATCGTGATGTGGCTGGTCGTCCTGGCCACGGGATTGTGGATCTCCGCAGCGGGCGTGATGCACTTCAACCCGCGGCTGCTGGATCTTCCGCCCGGAGCCTTCGCACCGTCGCGGGCATTTTTCTTCGGCCTCGGCGGCGCTACGCTGATCGCGATGTACGATTACGGCGGCTACAACAACGTCTGCTTCTTCGCCGGCGAGGTGCGCAATCCGGAACGCGTGATCCCGCGCTCCATTCTGCTTTCGATCCTCGCCGTGGGCGCGCTCTACCTGACCATGAACATCACCATCATCGGCGTGTTGCCGTGGCGGGAAGCGATGCGCTCCACCTCCATCGTTTCGGATTTTATTCAGAAGCTCTATGGATCGGTCGCGGCCAAGGTCATCACCGTCCTGGTGCTGTGGACCACATTCGCCTCCATCTTCGCCGCCCTGCTGGGCTATTCGCGGATCCCCTACGCGGCTGCGGTGGAGGGCCGCTTCTTCCGCCCGTTCGCGCGGCTGCATCCGTCGAAGAATTTCCCAAATTTCTCGCTGGTCTTTCTAGGCGTCTGCTCCGCGCTGGCGTGCCTGCTGAACCTGGAGGTGCTGATTAACGCTCTGATCGTGATCCAGGTATTGATCCAGTTTCTGGCGCAGATCGTGGCTGTGGCGCTCATCCGCAAGCATCGGCCGGATATTGCGCGCCCATATCAGATGCCCTTGTACCCGTGGACGGCAACAGTCGCGTTCCTCGGCTGGACCTACATCCTGGTGGCCAGCGGCTGGATCTACATTCTCTCCGGCGTGGGACTGCTCGCGCTCGGGATTGCCGCGTACTACTGGCGCGCGCGGGAGGCGGCCTGATGCTCGATGTGCTGGTCGCGGGCGAGCTCTACGCCGACCTCATCCTGAGCGGCTTCGATTTCTGGCCCAACCCCGGTCAGGAGGCCTTCGCGCGCGAGTTCCGCCGCGAGATCGGCGGCGGCGCGGCCATCACCGCCTGCGGGCTGGCCCGCCTCGGGACGCGCACCGGCGTCTTCGGCATCGCGGGTTCCGATCATCATGCCTGGATGGCGCAGCGCTTCGCCGAAGCAGGCGTGGATACGGCACACCTGTCGGTGGATGCCGCCGAGCCCACCGCGTTCACCGTCGCGGTGAGCACTCCCGAGGACCGCGCTTTCTTTACCTACCTTGGCGCGAATCGCGGCTTCGCGAAAGCGTTTCGCGAGGCGGCTGATGCCCGCCGTTTGCACGCAGGCCACGTACACCTGGGCTTTGCGCCCGCCTGGGACACGGCAGCGGAGCTGATCGGCTCCGTGCATGCCAACGGGTGTACGCTTTCGATCGACGCGGGCTGGCACCAGGATTGGCTGGCCGACCGGCGCGCGCTCGAAGTCCTGCCGGAGGTCGACCTCTTCTTCCCCAACGAGAGCGAGGCCGCGCTCATGACCGGCGAAGTCGATCCGGAGCGCATGCTGCACCGGTTTCACGTAGCGGGGTTCCGAATTGTGGCGTTGAAGCTTGGCGCCAACGGCGCGGGACTCCTGTGGAACGGCGAAATGCACTTCGGCGTGCCGCCCGCCGTTACCGTGCGCGACACCACCGGCGCGGGCGATTGCTTCGATGCGGGCTTCCTGCATGCCTGGCTTTCCGGCGAAACTGCGGCGCGCTGCCTGCGGGCGGGCAATGTCTCGGGCGCGCTATCCTGCGAGGCATATGGCGGCATCGCGGGCTTCCCCAGCCGCGAGCGCCTGGCGACCGAACTGGAGCGGGCTTGATGCAAAGGGTGACGATCCTGGGAGGAGGCGGAGTGCGCACGCCGTTGCTGATTCACGGGCTGGCGCGCGCGCAGCAGGTGCTGGGAGTCGAAGAGCTGTGCCTCTTCGATATGGATGTTGGGCGGACGCAGGCCATCGCGCGCCTCGGCGGCGAGATCGTGCGGCGGCAGGGAGCCGGGTTTCGGATTCGCGTGGAACCGCATCTGGAAGATGCCGCGGCCGGCGCCGCCGTGGTGCTCAACAGCGTGCGCGTGGGTGGTATGGCTGGACGCGCGCGCGACGAGCGCCTGGCCATCGAGCACGGTCTGGCCGGCCAGGAGACCACCGGTCCCGGCGGCGCGGCCATGGCGCTGCGCACGCTGCCGGTCACGCTCGCGCACGCCAGGACCGTCGAACGCGTCGCGTCCGGCGCGTGGTTCATCAACTTCACCAATCCGGCCGGCCTGATGACCCAGGCTCTGACGCAGAACACCGGCCTGCGCGTCATCGGCATCTGCGACACGCCGAGCGAGCTGTTCTACCGGCTCGCGGAAGCACTCGGCGCGCCGTTGGCCGAGTTCGAATTCGACTACGCCGGTTTGAATCACCTCGGATGGATCCGCCGCGTACGACGGCGCGGCGAAGACATCACCGAGCGGATCTTGCATGATTCCGCCTTGCTGCGGCGAATCTACCCGGCCGACCTGTTCGAGCCGGAAATGATCCGGGCGCTGGGCCTGATCCCGACCGAATATCTCTTCTTCTACTATTGCCGGCAAAAGGCTCATCGAAATCAGGTCCGGGCGGGCGCGAGCCGCGGTGAGGAGTTGCAGCGGTTGAACGCCGGGCTCTTCGACCAGCTCGCGCGCGAGGCACCTGGAGCAGCGCTCGAAACCTACCGCGCCTATCTGCTGACGCGCAACGCCTCATATTTGAAGCTGGAGGCGGAGGCGGAATCGGCATTCGCCGCGTCATCGGAAGAGTACGATCCCTTCGAGACCGCCACCGGATACCACCGCATCGCCCTGGACGTGATGACCGCGCTGACATCGAACGGCGCTCGCGAGGTGGTGCTGAACGTGCCGAATCGCGGAGCGATTGCCGGGTTGCAAGCCGATGACGTGGTCGAGGTCCCGTGCGACGTCGATCGCGCCGGTGCGCGTCCCAGACCCGTCGGCGAACTCCCCGAAGGCGTCCGTGGATTGGTTGAGAGCGTCAAGGAATACGAGCGCGCCCTGATCCGCGCTTCTCTGTCGGGTTCGCTGCAAATGGCCCGCCTGGCCCTGATGGAGTACCCCATCGTCGGCCAGTGGGACATCGCCTGCGGCGTGCTCGACGCGCTCATTGCAGCGGACCCGGAGGGTTTGGGGTATCTGCGTTTGTAGCGCGCAGGCGCGCCTTCTGC
>DATJYJ010000457.1:0-10714 GCA_035578025.1 Verrucomicrobiia bacterium | reverse complement strand
CGTAAGAAATAGCACCGGCGTCCGCCCCAGCACCTGCGATTGCCGGATCTGCCGGCACAGCTCGAACCCGTCCACATCCGGCAGCATCACGTCCAGCAAAATCAAATCCGGCTTCGATTGTTCCAGCGCGCGCAGCGTGCCTTGCGAGCCGCCCAGCACCTGCGTGTCGTAGCCGTGACGGCCCAGGTTGTATTCGATGAGAGACGCCAGTTCGGATTCGTCTTCCACGATGGCGATACGCTTCGGCATTTGTGTGGAGCAGGCCGCTCCGGCGTGATGATCCATTGTAGCGTCCCACAGACGATCTGGTAGACTCAGTAGTTGCTCCCCGCAAGCACGGGATTAGAGTGTCTCGTGTCGCGGGGTCGTTCCCGGCGTTGCGGGACAAGACTAGGGAGTTTACTATCTTTCGTAGATTCTTGCAGTTGGGTATCCTGACAGTTCTCCCGCACGCCGCCTTCACTGCGTGCCAGTATTGCGCCCAGCCGGGCCTCGGCGGGCCGGCCGAGAACCCCTTCACTGCTTACGACGCGCTTTGCCGCACGGCCGCCTGCCGCGATTCCGGAACGCCGCAAGTCTCCGTCAATCTTTCCAACCTCACGCTCTACATCAAAGTTACCGACCTGGCATTCGGCGGCGGATTCACCATCGACCGCTCGTTCAATCAGGACGATCCCCGATCCTCCGGCTTTGGACCGGGCTGGTCGTTCAGCCTCGGCGAGAGCCTCACCACCGATACCGATGGCAGCCTCGTCCTGCGTCGCGGCAGCGGACGCATCGACCGTTTTACCTCAGCCGCCGGTTCCTCCGCGCTCGTCGCCGTCACCGGCACCCGCGACACGCTGGTGCAGAATCCCGACGGTACCTACACGCTCTCCAGCGCCTCCGGCACGCGCACGTTTTCCAGCGATGGCCGCCTGCTCTCCACCGGCGCCGTGACGCTCGATTACTCGGACGCCGGAGTGCTGACCGCGGCCCATTATCGCGGCCGCACGATCCAGGTCGCCACCGATTCCAACGGCCGCATCACGTCCCTCGCCGACGCGGCGGGCCGCTCGGCAAGTTTCACTTACTCCGCCGATGGGCGCCTCGCGCAGCAAGCCAATGCCGATGGCAGCTCGGTTTCTTATGCCTACGACGCCAATGGCAATCTCACTTCGTTGACTTACGCCGGCGGTAAGATCGCAGTCGCGTACGCCGGCAGCGCGGCCAATATCAGCGTGGCCGCCATCACCACGCCCGATGGCGCCGTCCGCCAGTACGACACGCCGCACACGCCCTCCGAAATCCGTCTGACCGACGGCAATGGCGACGCGACCTTCTATGTCTCCAGCGCGTCCGGCCTGCTGCAATCCGTCACGGACTCGGCAGGCAATACCCTCCAATACAGTTACGACGCATCGGGCAATCGCATCAAAGTAGTAAATGCCTCCGGCGAGACGTCTTCGTTCACATACGATTCCTCCGGCCGTCTCACCGGCGTCACTGACGGCGCCAACAACAAGTGGTCGGCCGATTACTCTACCGCCGGAACCGTTCGCATCACCAATCCCAACAAGAACGTATGGACTCTGACTTACGACAGCTCCGGTAACTTGATTTCGGTCACCGATCCCACCTCCGGCGGCACATCGGCCACGCGTAGCGCCGCGGGCCTCATCACCGCTCTCGCCGATCCCAAGGGCAACAAGAGCCTCTATCAGTACAGCGCCGACAACCTTCTCACCGGCTTCACCGACGCCATGGGCAACCAGTGGGCCTATGATTACGACGGCGCCGCGCGCCCGGCCACCCGCACCGATCCTTCCGGTGCCACGCTGAAGACCGAGTACACCGCGCGCAACCGCATCAGCACGCTGACCGCCGGCAACAACCGCACCACGTTCGATTACTCCGGCATCCAGCTCGATGCGCTGGGCCGGATCACGGCGTACACCGATTCCTTCGGGAACCAGCTGACTTACGCCTACGACCCTGCGAGCCAGCTTACCGGCATCACCCTCCCCGGCGGCAACACCGTCACTTACCAGTACGATCACCAGCACCGCCTAAGCAGCGTCTCCGATTGGAACGGCAACTTCGCCGTCTACCGCTACGACGCCGCGGGATGGCCCCTCAGCATCAGCGCTTCCGGGCCCGTCACGGTGTATCAGTACGACACCGCGCGGAACCTGCGTGCGATCGTAAGCGCCGGTGTGGATGGCAGCGCGGTCGCCGGCTACCGGTATACCGTGGACGGCGCGGGCAACCGCACCGGCGTGAGCGCGCTGGAACCCAATACCTCTGCTTTTACCTTTCCCACTTACAGCACCACTTACGACGCCGACAATCGTCCGGTCACGCGCACAGACGGCCAGAATTACACTTACACTCCGCTCGGCGTGCTCGGCGCGGTCCAGGGCTCGCGCAGCCTGACGTTCGGCTACGATCCCTACGGCCGCCTCACCAGCCTCTCCGGCGACAGCAGCGGCTCTTACGTCTACGATTCCGCTGGCCTCCGCGCGGCCAGCAACGGACGCCGGTACGTATGGGACCTTTCCGGCGCGCGCCCGCGCATCGTCGCCGAGTTGGATGGCTCCAACAATCCCATCGCCTGGTACATCTACGGTCTCGGCCTCCTGTGGAAAGTAACCGCCGGCGGCACCGCTTACTTCTATCACTTCGATGGCGATGGAAACGTCGTGGCGCTGTCGAATCCCACGGCTGGAGTAGTCAATCAGTATCGCTACGACGCGCTCGGCCGCCTCGTCTCGTCTAACGAAGGCGTCGAAAATCTCTTCCGCGCCCACGGCGAAGCCGGCTGGGCCGACGACGGCAACGGCCTGCTCTTCACCGGCGACTCCTTCCAGTTTCCCGACCTCAGACTGACCCTCCCCGCCGCCGCCGATTCCTCGCCTCCATCGCCTGACCTCACTCCGCGATTTACCGGTGCGGCCGCCTGCTTCATCGAGGGTGTGGCCAATTGCCAGTTCGCCACCGGCAGGAGGGCGCAATGATCAGAAGCGCTCTCCTGTTCGCTCTTTTCTCCGCGGCCGCGTTGGCCCAGGTCACGCTTGATTGCAACCTGCCGGCCGACGTCACGTTCACCCTCGCCGCTCCGCGCGTCAACCTGACGTTTCAGGGAAGCCAGGGCGAAGCCGTCTACTTCCGGATCGTCGGCATCAACGCGCCCACTGGCTTCTCGATTCAGGCGCCCCGAGTTGTGGACCAGTTCGGCAACGCCAGCGCCACACTCCGCTCTCAGCGGCCGACCGACCCGGGTTCCACCCCAGTCGACATGGCGGCGCAGGGGTTCGAGTACGACCTGCTCGTTACCAGCCTCTTTACGCTCCAGCTACAGTTGCCCGCCGGCGCTACAACGGGCGGCGAAATCGAAGTGATCATGGTGCGCCTGAACCGGCCCTGCCCCAACAACGTGGCGCTCACCTGCGGCCATTCCGCCGCCGGATCCATCTCCTCTCCCACCGCCACCGCTCCGCCCGCCCGTCCGGGCCAGATCGATACCTACACCTTTAACGCGCAAACCGGCGACATGCTCTCCTTCCGCGTGCTCCGCCTCAGCGGCCTCGCGCCCTATCTGACGCTCGCCATCTACGGCCCCGATGGCCACGCTCTCAATGTCGACCCCAAGACCAACCGGCTGTCCTACACCCAGATCAACAACGTCTACTCCCGCGTGGATCTCACCAGTCCCGTCACCGGCACCCTGACGGCGCTGGTTTTCGAGCCCACCGGCGGCTACGGCGGCAACTATTTCATATCCACCATAAAGGTGAACGGCGGCTGCGGCGGACCCGCGGTGACCTGCGGCGCCTACCAGGACAGCCAGATCACCACCCCCCTCTCTATCGGCTCCTACACACTGAATGCCGTCCAGGGCGACGTCTGGCAATTCCGCGTCGCGCGCCCCGATACCTCCGGCACGTTCGCCCCCTACGTCGAGGTCTATGACGCGCAGGGAAACCGCGTCGGCACCGCCGGCCCCGTCAGCGCCTCCGGACATGCCGCCGCCTCCGGCAACGTCGCCATCCCCTCCACCGGAACCTACTCGGTGCTCGTGCAGGCCCCGCTCGATGGCTCCACCGGCGGATACACGCTGGCCGCCGCGAATCTCACCAAGCCGTGCGCCGAGCAGGCCCTCGGTTGCTCCACCATCGTCGACGGCAGCATCAGCGGCCTGCTGCGTAGCCATATTTACTCGCTGCCCGCAAGCGCGGGCGACAATTATCTGATCCGCCTCCTGCAGCCCAATCCCTCCTCGCTCTTCCGCCCGCGCGTCGATGTCTACGATGCCAGGGGCACCTCCGTCCAGTTCGTTACGTCCAGCGACCTGCAGCGCGCCAACTTCACTTCCCCCGCCGACGGCACATATACCGCCATCGTCACCGACAGCTACGACGCCTCGCAGTCCGGCAACTACAGCATGTCGTTGCTGCGCCTCAATCGCCCGTGCAATCCAGGGACCCTGAGTTGCGGCGCCCCGGCCAACGGCAATCTCACCCGGTCGCTGGACAGCGGCGTCTATCAGTACACTGCGGCGGATGCCGACAGCTTCAGCGTCCGCATGATTCCTGCCGGCAGCGTTCAGCCGTCCATCGAGATCTACGATTCGCAGGGTAACCGCACCGGCCAATCCCTTGCCGGCGTCTTCACCACCACCGATGTCGTCAAGCCGCCCGCCGGCGCCTACACCATCGTCGCCCTGGACAACAACAAGAGCCAGAGCACCGGCGCCTTCACGCTCGATCTCCTGCGCACCCGCACCGCCTGCGGCCAGCCGGCGCCACAGGGCCAGGCCGTGACCGGTATCCTCTCCGCCACAGAACCGTTTACTTCCTACACCATCTCCGCCTCGGCCAACGACATGCTCTCGCTCCGCAGCGCATCGTCCACCTCCGGATTCACGGCCCAGATGGAAATCTACGACCCCGACGGCAATCGGCTCGATTCAGGCGTCTTCGGCCTCTCGCGCACCGCCGCCGCCACCGGCACCTACACGCTGATCGTCGGCGCATCGGCCTTGCGCACCGCGGGCGGATACGCCTTCGCGTGGCAGCTCCTCAATAAACCCGCGGGCGCATCCCCGCTCGCTTGCGGCGGCAGCACCGGCGGATCGCTTGCCGGTGCCGGCCAGTTCCGCTACTACACGGTCTCGGCCAATGCCGGCGACACGTTGCGCATGCTCTTCACAAAAACCGGCGACAACTTCTCGCCCCAGGTCGAGCTCTTCGACCCCACCGGCGCGCGCCTCGCCGGAAGTTCGGATGTCACCCAGAAGGCCTCCTCGGGCGGAACGTACCTCGTCGTCGTCAGCCCGTCAACCGCCTCCTTCACCAGCGGCTCTTACACCCTCGCCTATCAGCGTCCGAACAATCCCTGCTCGCCCGTTGCGCTCGCCTGCGGCCAGACCACCCTGCGCCAGGTCAATCTGCCCGGCCAGCTCGACACCCTCACCTTCAACGGCACCGGCGGCGATCTCACCACCGTCCGTCTGGTCACGCGTTCCGGCAATTACTCGCCGTTCGCTGAAATGTACACCGCCGCGGGCACGCTGCTCACTACCAGCTCCAACGGAACGATCCAGCGAGTCCTCCCGGCCGACGGCCCGTACACGCTGCTGGTGCGCGATAGCGGCGCCACCAATCTCGGCAGCTATCGCGCGAGCGTCCAGGATCTCACCAACACCTGCAACGTGAACGACACCGAAGCCCCGGTGATCACGCTGCTGAAGCCCACCGGCGGCGAAGTGCTCCCCGGCGGGACCACCTTCCACATTCAATGGCAGAGCGACGACAACGTCGGCGTCTCCACCCACGACATCGCCCTCTCCACCGACGGAGGCAAGACATTCCCCACCTCCATCGCCGGCGGTCTCAACGGCAACCTGCAAGCCTACGATTGGCTGGTCCCATCGAACGTGACCCCGACCCGCACCGCCGCGATCCAGGTGACCGCCACCGATGCCGCCGGCAACGCGCAAAAGGCCGCCAGCCGTCCCCTCACCCTGATCGGCTCCGGCTTCACGCCGAACGCCTCCGCGGCGTTCACCTACGACGCCCTGAACCGTCTCACCCAGGTCGTCTACGGCGACGGCCGCACCGTCCAATACACCTGGGACCCCGCCGGCAACCTGGTACAGGTAACCGTGACCGGCCAATAGGTCACCGATACGCCCCCACCCTCGGCGGCCGCCAGTCCGGCTCCAGCAGCACCGGCACCCGCCCCGGATAATACTCCAGCAGCTTCCGGTTCTCCTCCACCCCCAGGTCCCGCGCCCACACAATGCGCGACCCGTCGATGTCCGCCGCGTTGTAGACCCACTCGTCCTGAAAAATGTGTTGCGGCAGGTACCGTACGAATACCAGCAACTGCCCCGGCACCTTCGCCAGTTCCTGCGCCACCAGGATCCGCCGCGCCGGATTGCGGTGATTCAACCCGTCCCACGTCACATACTGCCGCACCGACTGCGAAATCTCGCTGTCGTCCACCACGTGCATCCCGTACCAGAACAGAAAGTGCGCACAGCAGAGCAGCACAAGGACTCCGGCCGCCTCCGCTCCCGCCGCCTGCCCCCGGATCGTCACCTTCGCCATCTGCTCCAGCCCCGCCACAGCCGCCAGCACAAACAGGCACGCCACCCCCGCCACATAGTGATACAGGAAATTCGGAAAGAAATTGGTTCCCAGCGCGAACAGCGCCAACGTCGCCGCGACCCACGCAAACCGGTACTCTCGAACTCTCGTCAGGAAGGCCAGTGCCGCCAGGTAGAGCGGCGGCAAAAAGAAGAACCGGTAGAAGCGCACCCGGTACTCGAGCCGTAGCAGATAATTCCCAATCCCTTCCTCCCCGTGCCGGAATGAGAGCTGCATCTTGTAATCCGCCGCCTGTTGCGGGGTCAACTGCCGATGCGGCGCCGGCTCCGGCAGGAACGTCAGCGATGCCGGCACGCCGTATTGATACTGGCTGAGCGCTTCCGGCAAGGTCGTCCAACTGCCGGTCACCGCTTTGTTCTGAAGTGCCGTCAGCAGGACCGCGGGCAACAGAGCCAGCGCCGCCGCGGCGGCCGGCCGCGCAATCTGCCGAACCCGAACGCCCCGCCTCATCTGCGGCAGAAAATACAGCCCCGCCGCGGCGAACATAAAAATCGACTCGTACTGCCGGATCAGCATGTGCAGCCCCAGCCCCGCGCCCAGCAGCGCGGCATCACGCATCCGGCCGCTTTCCCGCAATCTCGGAAGCGCGCCGAACACCAGGCATCCCGCCGCCGCCGCGAGGCTCCCGCCGCTGTAACTGTTGGTCCACTGGTTCAGCGGCCCGAACTCGATCACCGCCAGCACGCCGCCCACGAGCGCCCACCCCGGCGTCGTCCACCCGCGCAGCATCCAATAGCAAAGCGCGCACAACGCCCCGGTGCCCATCAGAACCCCCGCCCAGGGCAGGCCGAAGATGCTCCACCCGATGGCCATCGCCAGCCCCTGCCCAATGGAATAAATCGAGCTATACGTCGGCTCCTGCAGCACGAAAAACGTCTCGAAGAATTGCGCCAGCGCGTGCGGCGGATTGGCCAGCCGGAAATGCCGCAGCGTGTCGGCAACCAGCAGGTGCCCGAACTCGTCATACAGATCGGGCGTCGGCACCGGATGATGACTCAGCAGCAGCAATCGCAGCGCCACCGGCAGACAGGCAAGCACCGCCATGCACAGCCCGGTGCGCCGCGCAAACCGCAGCACGCACGGCTCGATCAGCGGGCGCCACGCCAGCGCGGTCAGAACCAGCAGGAGCCCAAGGCCAAGCAGCAGGAAATCGGCGGGTCCGAAGCCGATGGGATTGGGACCGGGCAGCAGCGCCCGCCGCAGATACTCGAGCATGGGAACCTCCATTCTCGCAGGAGTTCATCGCTGGCGAGCTAGAATGAGGGCGGCACAACCGGTGGACCTCACCAACTACACCGTCGAAGACCAGGAGCGCATGAGCCGCGCCCGGAATTATTTCGCCTGGCAGAGCCGCCTCGTCCACAAGGAGCTGGGCCGCAGGGTCCTCGAGGTCGGCTGCGGCCTCGGCAATTTCACCGCTACCCTCCTCGACCGCGAGACGGTCATCGCCGTCGATATCGAGCCCGCCTGCATCGAGCGCCTCCAGCGCCGCTACTCCAGCCGCCCCAACCTGCACGCCTTCGTGTGCGACGTCGCCGATCCCGAATTCCGCGCCCTGGCCCGGTTCCAGCCCGATTCCTGCGTCTGCCTCAACATGCTGGAGCACACCCGGGACGACCGCGCCGCTCTCGACGCCATGGCTTCCGTCCTCCCATCCGGCGGCGTCATCGTGCTCCTCGTGCCCGCGTTTCAATCCCTCTACGGCCCCATCGACCGCAACCTCGGCCACTTCCGCCGCTACACCCGCGGAACGCTCCGCGCACTCGCTGCGCGAATCGGGTTGCACGTTCGCAAGCTGCACTACGTCAACTCCGTCGGCTTCTTCGGATGGTGGGCCAACGCGCATCTGCTCAAGCGCCGCGCGCAATCGGAGCAGCAGATCGCCGTCTTCGACCGCTACCTGGTGCCCGTCCTCGCTGCCGCCGAGCGCGTCGCGCCGCCGCCCTTCGGTCAATCCCTTCTGGCGGTCCTCCAAAAGCCATGAAGGTCTCCGTCATCATTCCGGTCTACAACGAGGCCTGCACCTTCCCCCAGGTGTTGGCCCGTGTCCGCAAAGCGCCGCTCCCGCCCGGCTGCACCCTCGAGATCATCGTCATCGACGACGGCTCCAGCGATGGCACCTGGCCTCTCCTCCGTGAGCATGCCGATGCCGGCGTCATCATCGCGCGCCACACGGAACCCAACCGCGGAAAAAGCGCCGCCATCCGCGCCGGCATCGCGCTCGCCACGGGCGACATCGTGCTGATCCAGGATGGCGACCTCGAGTACGACCCCGCCGACTACGCGCGCCTCGTGGAGCCGATCGTGCGCGGCGAAGCCGAGGTCGTCTACGGCTCCCGTTTCCTGGGCTCGCCCGAGGGCATGGCCTGGAAGAATCGCCTGGCCAACCGCATCCTCACCGCCGCCGCCAATCTCCTCTACCACGCCCGCATCACCGACGAGGCCACCGCCTACAAGGCCTTTCGCGCGCCGCTGCTGCGCCGCCTCCGCATCGAAAGTCAGCGATTCGAATTTTGCCCCGAAGTCACCGCCAAGCTGTCCCGCCTCGGATACCGGATTCACGAGGTGCCCATCCGCTACAACGCGCGCGGCATCGCCGAGGGCAAGAAAATCCGCGCCCGCGACGGCTTCGCGGCGCTCTGGACGCTCTTGAAGTACCGCTTCGTGCCGAGTTCGTCGCTCGTTCAGTGCACTTCTTCGAAGGGCCAGAGGGGGCTGGTCGAGGGATAAGGAGACAGCCGCGGCGGTATCGCGTCCGGCTCCATCAGCCAGACCTTGCGATCCGGATAGTAACTCTTCAACTTGTCGTTCTCCGCGTTGCCCAAATCGAGCGCCCACACTACTTTCGCTTTGTCGATATCCGCCGCGTTGTGGATCCATTCCTTGTATCCGTGCGTCGAGAAGTAGCGCACGAATACCAGTTGCCCCCCCGGCGATTCCGCCAGGCGCCGGTTGAATCCGATCCGCCCGTCGGGATCCCCGTAATTCACCGCGTCCGGCGCTTCGTAGCGCACCATCGCACGGATGATCGCATCGTCGGACTGCGCCTGCACTCCGTACCAGAACAGAAACTGCGCGCCGGCGAGCAGCAGCAGCCACCGCGCCGCCGTCTGCCCGCCCTCCCAATCCCGCACCTTCACCGCCCCCAGCCGCTGGAGACCCAGAATCGCCATCAGCACGAACACGCAGGTCAGCGCGCCCATGTAGTGCGGAAAGAAGTAGGCATAAAAGTTGGTGCCCAGCGCGAACAGCGCGCAACTCATCGCCAGCCACGCGTACCGATACTCGCGCACCAGCGCCGGAAAGAACGGCAGGGCCAGAAACAGCGGCGCCGCAAAAAAGAAACGGGCAAACCCTGCGCGGCTGCCCAGCCGGTCGAGATACGTGCCGACGGTATCGACAGGACCATGGACCGCCGCCTGTCCCTCGAAATACAGCTCCTGCGCCGGGGTCAGCTTGGCCGTGGGTACCGCGATCTTCTGAAACGTGAACGTCTGCGGCACCCCGTACTGCTGCTGGCTCAAAGCATATGGCAGCGTGGTCCAGCTTCCCGTCACCGCCCGATTGTGTAGCAGCACCAGTCCCGCCGCCGGCAGCAGTAAAGCCAGGGCCGGAGCCGTCGCCCTCGCCACGCGCGACCAGTTCGCTATCCGCCGCAGCTCCGGCAGGAAAAAGAGGACGACGCTCGCATCCAGAAACAGCGATTCATAGGGCCGGCACAGCAACTGCAATCCCATGCCTGCTCCCAGCACAACGGCGTCGCGCGCCACAACCCGCTCCCGCATCCGCCCCAACGCCCCGAACGTCAGACAGCCCGCGATCGCCGTGACCGCCCCGCCCCAGTAACAGTTCATCCAGATGTTCAGCGGGCCGAACTGGCAGACCGCGAGCAATCCGCCCACTAACGCCCAACCCGGCGTTGTCCAGCCGCGCAGCGTCCAGTAACAGAGCGGCGCGATCAAGGCCATCGAGATCAGCACGCCCGCCCATGGAATCCCGAAAATAAGCTGCCCAAACGCCAGCGCCGCTCCCTGCCCCAGCGCGTAGATTGAGGCATACGT
>DATJYJ010000456.1:0-8881 GCA_035578025.1 Verrucomicrobiia bacterium | reverse complement strand
GCCGGAATGGTGCTGGTGAACGTCAACCCCGCTTACCGGTCGCATGAGCTGCGGTACGTCCTGCGCAAATCGCATATACGCGCGCTGTTTCTGCACGACCACGATGCGCGCGCGAACTACCGCGAGATCCTCCACGAATCGCGCGACGGCGAAGAGCTGCCGCTCGATCACGTTGTCTGGCTCGGCGAGGGCTCCTGGGACGCGATGCTGGAGGCGGGACGGGATTTCGACGGCAACGCGGCGACCCCGGGTGATATTGCCAACATCCAATACACCTCCGGCACGACGGGTTCGCCCAAAGGCGTACTGCTGACGCACCGCAACCTGGTGAACAACGGCATGGCAATCTCTCGCGCGCTGCGCGCCACCGCCGAGGACCGGATCTGCGCACCCGTTCCTCTCTACCATTGTTTCGGTTCCGTGATCGGCTGCATGGTCTCGGTGGTGACAGGCGCCGCACTGATCCTGCCCGCGCCGCAGTTCGACCCGCGCGCCACGCTCGCCGCCGTCGAACGCGAGCGGGCAACGGCACTTTACGGGGTGCCGACGATGTTCATCGCGGAACTGAATCATCCGGACTTCGCGCAGTTCGATCTGAGCTCGCTGCGCACCGGCGTGATGGCAGGCTCGCCTTGTCCCATCGAGGTGATGCGGCAGGTGGCGGGACAAATGCACTGCGCGGAGATGACCATCGCCTACGGGCAGACGGAATCCTCGCCGGTGATCACCATGTCGCAGGTGGACGATCCGCTGGAGGTCCGCGTGACGAGCATCGGCGCGGCGCTGTGCAACACCGAAGTGCAGATCGTACACCCGGAGACCGGCGAGCGTTTGCCGGTCGGCGAGCAGGGCGAACTCTGCACCCGCGGCTACCTGGTGATGAAAGGCTACGACGACGATCCGGAATCGAGCGCAGCCGCGGTCGATGCGGAGGGCTGGCTGCACACCGGAGACCTGGCGGTGATGCACCCCGACGGATACTTCAGCTTCAAGGGGCGCGCCAAGGACACGATCATCCGCGGCGGCGAGAACATCTACCCGCGCGAGGTGGAGGATTTCCTGCACACGCACCCCAAGGTGGCCGACGTTCACGTGATCGGGCTACCCGATGCCCGGCTTGGAGAGACCGTGCTGGCCTGGATCCAACTGAAACCCGG
Organism: Verrucomicrobiia bacterium; assembly: GCA_035578025.1. Taxonomy (GTDB): domain Bacteria; phylum Acidobacteriota; class Terriglobia; order Bryobacterales; family Bryobacteraceae; genus Solibacter. The sequence continues at coordinate 7,724 of DATJYJ010000456.1, read as the reverse complement.
CGAAGAGGCCACCGCGGAAGAGATTCAGGCATTCTGCAAGGGGAAGATCGCCTACTTCAAAGTTCCGCAGTTCGTCCGCTTCGTCGATGGCTTCCCGATGACGGTGTCCAGGAAAGTGCAGAAGTTCCTGATGCGGGAGCAGGAGATCCGCGAGCGAGGGCTGGAAGAGATCGCCGACGTGAAAACGGCGTAAGCCTACCAGGTCAAGCGCACGAGCGAGACCGCCTGCCGGGGAAGGTCAAAATCAAGGCTGAAGGTGCCGTTCTGCGCATGGCGCCACTGGGGCGACGTCAGGAGCTGCAACTGGCCGGCTGCTTCCAGCCTGGCGTACTGCTCGGGCGCCGGTTGCTGCGGGCTGCCCATCTGCTTCCATACGGTGTACGCGTTCGAGTGGTCGTTATCGATGCGGTAGTGCTGTATCTGAACGTGCTGAGGAGCGCCGCGGATTTCCAGGTGCACGGCGGCGGCGGGCGCGGCGAGCTCGTCGTCGTGATAATTCCACAGCAGGGCGGCGATCTCGTGGCCGGAAGCGGTGGCAAGGGCGTTCACGTCGGAATTCTCGTGTACTCCGTCCGCCAGCAGCTTGTCCAGCGGAACGGCGCCGGTGCTTTCCACCTTCACGCGGTCGCCCTGGAGCATGCCGACCATGCGGAAGAGGTTCAGGATCGGCTTGTCGATGCCGTTCGTCGCCAGCGTGCGGAAACCGTCGAAGTAGGGCTGGCCTTCGAATTCGAACGCCCAGGTGAGCATGCCGGCCAGGTTGGCGTGATAGCGGTCGGTAAGCGCGAACATACGGTGCAGGGCGGCGGCGGTGTAGCTCGGGTACATCAGTCCGTTGCGGTAGATGTTCTGCGGATAGGTGCGGGCCGAGCAGGCGGCGCATCCTTCGGGATCGCTTTCGGTAAGCACGATGGGCAGGTTCCTGTACTGCGGAAATTGCGCGATGACGTCGAGGCCCTTCTGCACGTCGACGATATTCTTGCGCAGGCCCATCTGCACGTGGCCATCGACGATACGCGGGCTACCCTTGGCGTGGTAAGTGATCAGGTCGAGCGGCACGCCGCCCTTGGCGCAGTGATCCAGGAACTGGCGGAGGAACTCGGCGGCTTTGGGCGCGCCGGCGCCGGTGGTGCCCGGTCCGCCGACTTTCGCGCCGGGCAGGGCGGCTTTCACGGCACGCGCGGTGAAGTCGTACAGCTTGTCATATTCTTCCGGGGTACCGCGCCAGTAGGAGATGTCGGGTTCGTTCCACAATTCCCAGCTCCACTGTTCGACCTCGGCGCGGCCATAGCGCGAAACGCAGTGCAGGACCCACTGGCGGACCAGCTCGGCCCACTTGGCGTAGTCCTTGGGCGGGTAGCTCCAGCCTCTGCCGGTGTTGGCCGGCCAGTTGACCACGTACGGTTCGGGATTGGTGGAAAGGGCTTGGGGCATGAATCCGATTTCGACGAATGGGCGCGCTCCGGCCTGGATGTAGGTGTCGAAGATGCGATCCGTGATGGTCCAGTCGTAGACGGGCCGGCCGTTGGCGTCCTCGGTGTAGGCGTTGGTAGAGCCCCATTTGAGGGCGGGGGTGCCGTCGCCGGTGACCAGCAGGTGATGCGCGCGGATCTGGACCGGCACCGGGCTGAGCGCGGCCAGCTCAGCGATCAGCTTCCTGCCGTTGGGCATGTAGGTGTAGTTGGGCTCGTCGTAGCCGAAGTACGAAGTGATGGGGCGGTAGGGTGCGATTTTGGCCGACGCATCGACGGTGATGCGTACCGGCTGGGCGGCGACGGCCGTGGCGAAGAGGAAAACAGCGTATCGGAACATAGCAGCATTCCTTGTGCAGTAAGCGTTTACAAGATACAGTAGCAAAGGAACCAGGAGGAGAGTTGAAGCTGGAAGGCGTATATTCGGTTTTGCCCACGCCGTTTACCGCGGCGGGCGATTTGGATCTGGACTCGCTGAGACGCGTAGTGGACCTGTTCATCGGCGCCGGGGTGAGCGGGCTCACCGCGCTGGGGGTGACCAGCGAAGTGGCGCGCATGAACGATGCCGAGCGCGTGCAGGTGCTCGAGACCGTGGTGCGGCAGGTCAACGGGCGCGTGCGCGTGGTTGCCGGCGCGACGGCGGACGGCCTGCGCACCTGCGTCGAGTACACCAAATTCGCCAAGGACACCGGAGCCGACGCGGTGATGATCTCCCCGCCCCGCATGCCGAAACTGAACTCGGATGCCGTGGTGCGGCACTTCGCGGGTGTGGCGGCCGCGGTCGAGATCCCCATCGTGGTGCAGGACTATCCGCCGGTCTCCGGGTATGCCATGGAGCCGTGGCTTCTGGTGCGCATTGCCAAGGAAATCCCGGCAGCGAGGACGATCAAGCTGGAGGACCCGCCGACTCCGTTCAAGACGTCGCGCATCCGCGAGGCGTCGCCGGGGATGGACATCGGCATCTTCGGCGGGCTGGGCGGAGTGTTTTTGCTGGAAGAGCTGATGGCCGGAGCGACCGGCGCGATGACCGGGTTCGCCTTCCCGGAAATCCTGGTGAAGATCGTCAAGCTATTTCACGCCGGCGACGTGGAGGGAGCGGCGAAAGCCTTTTATCCGTTCGTTCCACTGATGCGTTTCGAGTTCCAGGAAGGCATCGGGATGGCGATCCGCAAAGAGGTGCTGAAACGCCGCGGCGCGATCGCGTGCGCGGACATCCGGCCGCCGGGAGCGAAGCTGGACAAGACCACGCTGGCGGCACTGGATCACGTGATGGCGTGGGCCGAGGTGAACCGATGAGACGAGTTTGGGCCGCATACCTGTTGGCCGCCGTGGCTTTCGGACAGGAGGCACGCATCAAGATCGATACCGACCGGCGCGTCGGCGAAGTGGATAAGCTCCTGTTCGGGAACTTTGCGGAGCACCTGGGCCGCATGATCTACGGCGGCATCTACGAAGAGGGCAGCTCCCTGTCGGATAAGGACGGCTTCCGCACCGACGTGATGGAGGCGGTGAAGAAGCTGGGGGTATCGGTGCTGCGGTACCCGGGCGGCAATTTTGCTTCCGGGTACAACTGGAAGGACGGCATCGGACCCAAAGACCTGCGGCCGGCGCGTCCCGAGGGCGCATGGGACGACTTGGAGAGCAACCGCTTCGGCACCGACGAGTTTCTCAAGTACTGCGAGCGAATCGGCGCGGAGCCCTACATCTGCATCAACGCGGGGCTGGGGTCGATCGAAGACGCGCGGCAGTGGGTGGAGTACACCAACGAGGCGCGCCACACGTATTGGGCCGACCAGCGCCGCAAGAACGGCCGCGACGCGCCATGGGGCGTGAAGTATTGGGGGCTGGGTAACGAGATCGACGGGCCGTGGCAGCTTGGGCACAAGAACGCGGAAGACTACGCCAAGTTCGCGCTGGAGGCGGCCAAAGCCATGCGTTCGGCGGACCACTCCATCAAGCTCGTTGCCAGCGGCTCGAGCAATTTCGGCGCCGACTGGGTGCTCTGGAACCGGACGGTGCTGACGGCTCTTCGCGATGAAGCGGACTATATCTCGCTGCACACTTATATCGGCAACCAGCAGAACGATCTGGAACGTTTTCTGGGGCAATCGCAGCTCAACGTCGAGCGCTACATCGACACCACCGCGGCGCTGATCCGCGAGGTGCAGGGCGGGCGTCCGAACGCGCGTCCCATCTACATCGCGTATGACGAATGGAACGTGTGGTATCGCGTGCATAACGAAGGCAAGCTGGAAGAGGTCTACAACTTCGAAGACGCCCTGGCCATGGGCATGTTCTTCAACGCGTTCTTCCGGCACGCGGACGTGGTCAAGATGGCCAACCTGGCGCAAATGGTCAACGTGATCGCGCCGATCATGACCAGCAAGCAGGGCTTGTATCTTCAGCCGACGTACTTTCCGATCGTCGAGTACGGCAGGCAGCGCGGCAATTTGTCACTGGACCCGTGGGTGTCGTCCCCGACTTACACGATCAGCGGCGGCGGGCGGGGCCAGGGCGCGGCATCGCAGTCGCTGCCGTACCTGGACGTCTCGACGACCTACGACCCGCGAGGTCATGCGATTTTCGTCAACGTGCTGAACCGGAGCAAGGACAAGGACCTGGCGACGCGGGTGGAGTGCCAGGAAGGGAAGCTGGGCAAGGATGCCGAGGTGTGGCAGATGAATCACGCGGATTTGAAGGCCACGCACGCGTTCGGGAGGGACAAGCAAATATTACCCGTAACGCGGACGCTGGCAGTCCAGCCGGAGCGGAACGGCTTCATTTTTACCTTCCCGGCGCATTCGCTTACCATTCTGAAGTTGCGCGTCGAATAACGCGGGCGGCGCATTTTGTTTGCCGCGCGGGCAGACAATTGGATATAATCTTCGCCACCGAGGTGAATCGCATGTCCCTACGTCGAGCATGCTTGCTGCTCTTGTTGTCTTTGGCCGCGTTTGCCCAATCGGATCGCGGCACCATTACGGGAGTTGTCCACGATAGCTCCGGCGCCATCGTACCAGCCGCCAAGATTGCCGTTGTGAATCAGGCGACCAAGGTATCGCTGCCGGCTGTCAGCAATGAAAGCGGCGAATATACCGTTCCCAGCTTGCAGCCGGGCACGTACAGCGTCCGCGTCACCAAGGAGGGATTTCGAACCTCCGAACTGACGGGCATCACGCTTGACGCATCGCAGACGGTGCGTGCGGATGCCACGCTGGAGGTCGGCGCGGCAAACCAGACTGTCGAGGTGATGGCGTCCGCCGTGCAGGTCCAGAGCGAGGATGCCAAATCGGCCACGACGCTCCAGAATAAGCTTGTGAACGACCTGCCCCTGGTGGTGGGCGGCACCGTGCGGACGCCTTTCGACCTAGCGTCGCTGACACCCGACGCCAAGAACCTCGGCGGAGACAATGGTTTCATGTTGGGAGGCGGACAAGCCGCTTCCTACGGAACTTCGCTGGATGGCGTCTCGACCAATACCAGCCGAGCATTGTCCAAGAGCTGGGTGGCGTCGAACTCGCCGTCTATCGAGGCTATCGAGCAGTTTACCTCCGAGGTGAACGGCTTCAAGGCCGAATTCGGACATACGGGAGGCGGCAACCTGACTTATGTATCCAAGTCGGGCACGAACCAGTTTCACGGATCGGCGTACGAGTTTCTGCGCAACAACGATTTGGACGCAAACAATTTCTTCTCCAACCAGGCAGGGATAGCGAACTCTATCTACAAGCAGAACGACTTCGGCGCCGTAATCGGCGGACCGATCTGGATCCCCAAGGTCTACAACGGCCGGAACAAGTCGTTCTTCTTCTTTTCCTACGAGGGATTCCGCAACCGGACGGGCGCCAACGGGACCACGTTCACCGTGCCCACGCCGGAGATGTACAGCGGCGACTTCAGCAAATGGGTGACCTCCGCGGGCGTGCAGATTCCGATTTACAATCCGCTGGCCCAGACTCAAAATCCCGATGGATCCTATACGCGGCCGGTGTTTCCAGGCAACGTCATTCCCAAGAACCTGTTCAGCGCGGCTTCGCTCAAGGCGCTCAGCGTGTTCCAGAGCGACCGGACCCTGGCGCCGAATAACGGCGGCGCTCCGGGCACGGCGGCGTATGTCAGTAACAACTACCTGGTAACCTCGGGCACGCAGGTCTATCCCGTAAACAAGGAGAGTATTAAAGGCGACCATATTTTTAACGACAAGCACAGGATCTCCGGCTACTACGGCCATGACCGAGAACACCAGACACCCGGTCCGGATGGTCCGGCCACGCTTCCCGGCCTGTACACCAACTACAACGACCTGGTGCAGGCCACCGACGTGGTGAGATTCAGTTGGGACTGGGCGTTCTCACCGACCAAACTGAACCATTTCTATGCCGGCGGCAACAACTGGCGGCAGGATCACAAGCCGCCGCAGGAATATATCGGGAACTGGCAGAGCAAGTTCTGCCTGACCAACGTGCCAGATTGTAACGACAACCTGGTCAACCTGTTTTCCGGCGGCACGGGAAATAACTACAGCACCTGGGGCGGACAGGCGGATAATGGCAGCGAGAACACCGTCTACGCCTACAACGACGACTTTACCTGGGTACACGGCAAGCACACCTTCAAATTCGGCGGCATGTTCCAGATCAATCACTACAACGGATTTGGCCGGCAGTGTATTTCCGGTTGCGTGGGCTTCAGCTACCAGGAGACCGGCGCGCCCGGCGGGTCGAACCCCAACGCCGGCGGCAACGCGTTCGCATCTTTCCTGCTCGGTCTGGCAGATAGCGGGCAGATCGATACCATCCGGTTCATCGGGCAGCAGTTCTGGTATTTCGGCGGATACTTCCAGGACGACTGGCGGGTCAATTCCAAACTGGTATTGAACCTTGGCCTCCGCTACGACGTGAATCTGCCGCCCGTCGGTTTGGACGACCGGTGGAGCGATTTCTCGCCGACCACTCCCAATCCGGGCGCCGGCAATATTCCGGGCGCGGTTCTATTCGCGGGCTCGGGCACGGGCCGGGTCGGAAGCCGCCGCCTCTCGGACCTGTGGGCCAAGGGCTTCGGGCCGCACCTCGGGTTCGCGTATTCCAAGGATTCCAAGACCGTGTTCCGCGGATCTTACTCGCGATCTTACGGGGCGCTGGCTTCGGTGAGCGGCTCGACGCACAACATGGGCTTTACCCTGACGCAGACATTTAGCAACAGCAGCACCGGGATCTTCCCCACTTTCACCATGGACCAGGGAATGCCTGCCTGGACTGCGCCTCCGTTTGTCAATCCTTCCGTTTCCAACGGCACGAGCGTGGCCTGGTTCCAGGGCAACGAAACCACCAAGCTCCCCGCATACGACAATTTCACGTTCTCGCTCCAGCGGCAGGTCGGCAATTCGATCGTGCTGGAGGCCGGCTACAACGGAGTCATCGGCGAGCATCTGCAAACGCAGCTGCTCCAGTTCAACCAGATCAACCCGAAGTATCTGACGGCTTTCGGCACGGTCGCCCAAAGCATAACCGTGCTCAACAGCCTGGTCGGCTCGGCTACGGCCAACGCCGCGGGAATCACGGCGCCCTTCCCCACTTTCAATTCTCTGTGGGGCTCGCGCGCGACTGTCGCCCAGGCATTGCGGCCGTTCCCGCAGTACACTTACATCGACACGTATGCGGGCCAGGGCGATCACAGCGGGCACTCGACCTATCACGCACTGATCACCAAGTTCCAAAAGCGCATGTCGCACGGCCTGACGATCCAGGCCTCGTACGTGCTGTCAAAGATATTGACGGACTCCGATACTGCCTGGGGCTCCTCGGGCGCCGGCCTCTCCACCGGAGGGTACGCGGCGGACTTCTTCAACCGGGGCCTGGAAAAGTCGATCGGCGCTTTCGACGTTACTCACGATTTCAAGTTCGCGGGCGTTTACGATCTCCCCTTTGGCAAGGGCCACCAGTACCTGTCTTCAGGACCGGCGGCATGGATCATCGGCAACTGGCGCACGGCTGCGATTATGGTCTATGATTCCGGAACCCCAGTAGGCTTGTCCAGCTCCTACACGCTGCCGATCTATCCCAGCGGCCAGGCGGGACGCTCGGTGCCGTACGTCACGTCGTACAGCGGCTGGCAGCCGAGCTGGAGCGGTGGCTTCGATCCGGGCGCGGACCACTTCTTTGTGCCCTACGGAACTGGTCCGTTCCCGACGCAGGGCTCGGGCACCGCGCTGAATGGTATCGGCAACGAGACACGCTTCAATCCCAAAGTGCG
>DATJYJ010000455.1:0-5604 GCA_035578025.1 Verrucomicrobiia bacterium | reverse complement strand
GGTCCGCAGGCTGCCGATGTCGAGGATGGAGCCGAACCAGGGGCTGTCCACGGCGTCGATGATGCGGATCGCCTGCGCGGCGGTCTTGATGAAGTCGTTGTGGTTCTGCAAGCCGAGAATCACTCCGAAGCGGGCGGCGTGTGCCGCGCACTCGCGGAAATCGGCCACCATCCACTCCGCCACCTGGTCGAAGGAGTAGCCTTCGGGCTGCTGCACGCCGCTGAACACGCGGATTACGGGGGCGCCGAGTTTGGCGGCAACTTCGATCCATTCCTTGACCATCTGCACGTCGCGTTTGCGCGCTTCGCGGTCGGCCACGGCGAAGTCGTTGCGGACGCCGGTGCCGCTGAGCGTGACCCCGTTCCAATGCGCGGTCCGCTTGAGCCGGAAGATCACTTCGTCGCTGGGGACCTTGGGATAACCGGGGAAGTAATACCCGGTCGGGTCCACGGCGTCGATCGAGTGCTCGGCGCAATAGTGGACTACATCCTCCAGCGTCATGGTTCCCGCGCGCAGCGGCGCGTTGAATGAGTACGCGTTGAGGCCGATGCGGTAGTGCGTCCCGGCATCGCGGGGCACTTTGCGATCCGCGGCAGCGGGAGCCGCCGCGGCCAGCCCGAGAGCTCCCGACACGAATCCACGTCTCGAAACGGTCGTATCCATGGCTCAATTCATATCACTCATCCTCCAGGCCGGGCAAGCAGGAAAAGATCAGAAGTACAGCCGGATGCCCAACTGAATCATGCGCGAGAAATTCACCTGGGAGGTGATCTTGCCGAACGAGCCGCTGCCGAAGGTTGCGTTGGGCGCCGCGAACATCGGGGTGTTGAACGCGTTCAGAGCTTCGGCGCGGAACTGGCCCTTGAACTTTTCCGTGATGGACAGGGTCTTGAACAGGCTCATGTCCCAATTGGCTTGGCCGGGACCGCGCATGTCCAGGGTGCGCGCAATGTTGCCGAACGATCCGCGCGGGACCGTGCTGAACGCCGCGGCATTGATGTAGTTGCCCAGGCGGTTTTCCAGGCTGCCGCTGGTGACCGGCGATACGCCGGTGGCGCTGGGGCGCTGACTGGCGTAGCCGAAGACCGAGTTGTTGTTGGTGGCCTGAGTGATCTGGATGGGGAAGCCCGATTGATACACGCTCAGCCCATTGATGTTCCAGCCGCCCACCAGGTAGTCCAAAGCCTTGCTCGTGCTTAGCATCTTCTTACCTTTTCCGAACGGGAGCTCGTAAGTGAAGCCGGTGGACCAGCGCAGCGGCGTGTCGACGTTGGCCAGGCTGTACTCAGACTTCATGTCGTACGGGTTCTGAGGGCCGGCGTTGCCGCCGTTGAGGAAGTTGCCGGCGCCGCCGGAGCTGGCGTCGTGGTTGCGCGACCAGGTGAGGGTGGAGAGGAACGAGAAGCCCATGCTGAGCCGCTTCTGGGCCTTGGCCACGAGCGAATCGTAGCGGGCGTAGCTCCCGTCATTGAACATCAGGTTGACGGTGCTGAACGTCGGGAATGGCAGAGCGAGCTGGATAGCGCTGACGGTGGCGCCACCGATCACGCCCGCGCCGCCTTTGCCGTAGAACGGATTGGCCACGGAGCTGCTGGCCGAACCGATGAGCGCCGGCGTGAGCAGGGCGGGGTTCAGAGCGTTGATGTTGATGTTGGCGGTCGCCTGGGTGAGGTGTGTCGAGTGCGATCCGACGTAGCCGACTTCCACGGCGATATTAAAGGGCAGCTCGCGCTGGATGTCGATCGAATACTGCTGCACACGGGGCGACCGGGCATTCTGGTCGATGATGGAGAGGGCCTGCCCGATGCCGCTCAAGTCGCCGAGGGAGTTGCCGGTGGGCTTCGCGAGACCGGTGGGGAACGGATTGGTCAGGGTGTTGGCCGGAGTCGCGCTGCCGTCGTTGCTGGCGACGTAGGTCGAAGTAGCGGTGTAGCCCGGAGGATTGTAGGGCGTACCGATGGCGAACTGCGGCGCCCAGTAGAGGCCGTAGCCGCCGCGGATGGTGGTCTTGGAATTCATCTGCCACGCCAGCCCGATGCGCGGACCCATCTTGTTCATGTTCGGATTGCCGACGTGGATGCTGTTGCCGCCGACGCCGGCGAACTCGATCACACCTTTGGGCAGGATTCCGGTCACGCCGGCGGCGAGCGGATTCACCGCCTGAGTGTTGAAACCGACCACCATCTGGTTATTCGCTTCCTGGAGACCATATTCGCGTTCCCATCGCAGGCCGACGTTGACCGTCAGGGACTTGGTCACGCGGATATCGTCCTGGGCGTAGATGCCGAAGTAATCGGCGTACTCGTAGAGCTTGGTCGGAATATAGCCCGTGCCGGCCGAGGGCGCACCCAGCAGCATGTCGGCGAGATCCGCACCGGTGCCGCTGACCGCGGTGGTCGGCGTGGACCGCGTAAACACGCCGTTAAAGGTGAATGCGCCGGCGCTGTTGGCGAAGTCGTTGCCGTCATCGTGAATGCGGCGATAGTCGAAGCCCGCTTTCAGATTGTGCCGCCCGGCGTACTTGGCGATCTGCGAAGAGAAATTCTTCGAGTAGTGAGTGTAATAGAAGTTGTTGTTGGTCCCGAGGCTGTACTGGGAGGTCATGGTGACGTTGGGGAAGGTGGGCGACGGAATCTGAGCGATGTACGACGGGTCGAACCCGAGGTTGGCGAGATTGTAGCCCTGGCTCACCTGGTAACCGTAGTTCGGGAAGCGGTTGAAACCGTAGCGCACGGTGAGCACGGTGGTGGGCGAGATGGTCATGATGTTGTTGAGCTGGGTGGTATTCACCTTGCGCAACAGGCGCCACTGGTCGGGCGAAGAAACGGTCGGGAACCAGGTGTTGCCCGGCTCCAGCGAGAAGTACCAGAGATAGCTCAGACTGGCGCGCCACCAGTTGGTGATCTGGTGATCGAGTTTTGCGGTTCTCTGCGATGCGCGCGCCGGCAGCTTCGCGGCGGCGGTCAGGTTGGGCGCGCCGTAGAAGGCCGAGGCGGTCTGCGGCTGCACGTACGTTGCGGCGATGTTCAGCCCGACCTTATTCAGCCGGTCGCCGGGGATGATGTTTCCGGCGAACGGCGTGCGCGTGCAGGTGCTACCAGCGCAGACGGTGGTTGACGGATCGTAAATGGTCACGCTGCTCTGCGAGAAGTTGCCCACGCGCTCCAGCGCCGTGGGCGTGGTGAACTGCGAGGAGTTGGACTGCGTATCCGAGTAGCCTTCCCACGCCAGCCAGAAGAAGGTGCGGTTCTTGCCGTCGTAGACTTTGGGGATCTTGACGCGTCCGCCGAAGCTCGCGCCGTAGGTGTAGTTCGGCTGGTCGGGCAGCGGAATTCCGGCCGCGTTGTTGAAGAAGTTGTTGGCGGCCCAGCCGGTGGCGCGCATGGAGCCGAACAGGCTGCCGTGAAAGTCGTTGGCGCCGGATTTGAGGTAGGTATTGAACATGCCGCCGCCGGTACGCGCCATCTCGGCGTCGTAGGTGTTGGACTGCACCTTGACTTCCTGCACGGCTTCGAGCGTGGGAATGATGATGGCGCGATTGGCGGCGTCGGTGATCGGGATGCCATCGAGCAGGTAATTGTTGCCGCGCACGGGACCGCCGGCGATGGTGATCTGCGAGGAGCCGCTCTGGTCCTCCATGCGGTTGTAGTGCGGGTCGCCCACCTGGACCACGTTCTGCGCCAGTTTGGACATCATGAACGGATTGCGGCCCAGGTTCGGCAGGTCAGTGAGCTGCTGGCGGTCGATCACCTGGCCCTGCGATGCGTTGGCGGCTTCGAGGAGCGAGACTTCCTCGGTCACCTGCACGCTCTCGCTGACGCTGCCGACCTCCATTTTCAAATCCAGCGCCACGATCTCCTGGGTGCCCACGATGACGTGCTTGCGCTCGAACTTTTTGAAGCCCGGCGCCTCCGCCGTAACGGTGTACGTCGCCGGGACCACCTGGCTGAAGCTGTAGGCGCCTTCACTGGAGGAAAGCGTCGAGCGCTGTGTGCCGCCCGCCTCGTCGATGATGCTGATCTTGGTTTCGCCAATGGTTTTTCCGGAAGCGTCCAGGACCGAACCCCGAATCCCTCCCAGGTAAGACTGCGCCCAGGGCGCGCCTGCAAACACTGCTGCCAATAGAAGTGTTCTTACTCTCATCTTTGTGGTCTCCCCTGAAGTTGAAAAAACCCCGTTACCAGTCGTTTGTGGGACAGGCTTCAGCCTGTCCTCTCTGGACAGGCTGAAGCCTGTCCCACATCACAGCTTTGAGCGCATAAATCGAACAACCGATGGCCACGGCAAGTACCGCGTTGACCGCCAGCACCGAGACCGCGGTCGCCAGGAAAGCGGCCGCATCCACGCGGCTCATTTTGCGCAACCGGTGCCACGCGCTCCAGTCCAACAGACAAAGTCCCATCCAGGCGGTCACCCCGGCCAGTGCCGGGAGCGGAATGCGGGCCACCATCCCGGAGCTGACCCACAGGATCACCGCCAGAAACACCGCGTGCAGCAGGTTCGAAAGCCGCGTGGAACCGCCGCACCGAACCACGGCCAGGCTGCGCGCCGGTATCCCCACGCTCAGCGGCGCTCCGAACATTCCGGCGCAGAGGTTGGCAATCCCGTAGGCGCCCAGCTCGGCATCGGCGTCCGCCGATTTCAGCAACTTGTGCCGGCCGCGGAAATGTTCCACCACGCGCGAGGTGATCAGGATGTTGACGCTCGAAACGAACGCCAGCGCAAAACCCGAAGGCAGCACGGTCCAGACGTCGGCCGGGCTCCAGCTAAACCCGACGAACGGAGGCACGACGGCGGGCAGGGCGCCGATCTCTTTTTCATGTATCCCGAAGATCCGCGCCAGGAGCACCGCCGCCACCACTCCAATCAACGGCGCCGGCGCCCGGTGACTCCACCGGGCGGCCAGCGTCGCCCCAACAATGACAGCACTCCCCAGCAACAGAGGCATCCATTTGATGCCGCCCAGATGCTGCAATACCGAGACAAACTGCATCACCGTGTTCGCCGCTCCCCGTGTCGCGGGCGAATCCAGCCCCAGAATGGTGTCGAGCTGCGACACCAGCATCATTCCCCCGATTCCGCACGAGAACCCGGTTACGACAGCATGCGGAACCCGCGTGATGTGCCTTCCCAGGCGCATCACGCAAAACCCCATCATGATCACCGACGCGACGATGGACACCTTGGCCGCGCCGCCCACGCCCTGATGCCGCACCGCCAGCGCGATGAACGGCACCGTGGCGCTCGCCGTCCCGCCGATGAGCACCGGGTTGCGCCCGAGGAGCGCAATGACCGGCGCGGTCAGGATGGACGTGAATACACCCAATACCGGCGGCAGCCCCATGAGGGAGGCCATCGCCAGACCATACGGCAGCGCGATCAACGCCGCGATCACGCCGCCGGAACAGTCGCCCAGGAAACCCGCCCAGCCGTAGGTCTTCGACGGGCGGAGATTGCGAAGCCTCAAGCCATCACCTTGAGGAACGCGGTTTTGAACTTGTTCATTTCCTCCTGCGTGCCGATGCTGACGCGCACGTGGGTCGGCCAGCTCGGCCAGATTCTGCCGATGTAAACTTTCTCCTTCGCCATGGCGTCGTAGACTTC
>DATJYJ010000454.1:0-2437 GCA_035578025.1 Verrucomicrobiia bacterium | reverse complement strand
GCCGAGGCCGAGTTCTTCATCTTCGACAACATCAGCTTCGATCAGAACCAGCACTCCGGTTACTACTTCATCGATGCCGAGGAGGGGCGCTGGAATTCGGGCCGGCGCGAAAACAATCTCGGCTACCGGCCGCGTTACAAGGAAGGCTATTTCCCGGTGCCGCCCACGGACCACTATCAGGATCTGCGCAGCGAGATGGTGCAGACCATGATCAAGTGCGGCATGAACATCGAGTGCCACCATCACGAGGTCGCCACCGGCGGGCAGTGCGAGATCGACCAGCGCTTCGACACGCTGGTGAAGTCGGCCGACAACATGATGCTGTACAAGTACCTCATCCGCAACGTGGCGTACCAGTACGGCAAGACCGTGACCTTCATGCCGAAGCCGATTTTCACCGACAATGGCAGCGGCATGCATACCCATCAGAGTCTGTGGAAGGACGGCAAGCCGCTGTTCGCGGGCGATTGCTACGCGGGCATCAGCCAATTGGCGCTTTACTACATCGGCGGCCTGTTGAAGCACGCGCGGGCGCTATCGGCGATCATCGCGCCGACCACCAACAGCTACAAGCGCCTGGTGCCGGGATACGAAGCGCCGGTGAACCTGGCGTACTCGCGGCGCAATCGCAGCGCAGCGTGCCGGATTCCGATGTACTCGGCGAGCCCGAAGGCGAAGCGCGTGGAGTTCCGGCCGCCGGATCCGTCGGCGAATCCTTACTTGGCGTTCGCGGCCATGCTCATGGCGGGGCTGGACGGTGTGGCCAACAAGATCAATCCCGGTGAACCGCTGGACAAGGACATCTATGATCTGTCGCCCGAGGAGATGAAAAGCGTGCCATCGATGCCGGGGTCGCTCGACGAGGCGTTGGATTGCCTGGCCGACGATCACGCGTTCATGATGCGCGGCGATGTGTTCACCGAAGAGCTGATCGAGACCTTCATCGACTACAAACGGAAGAATGAGGCGGAAGCCATGCGGCTGAGGCCGCATCCGTACGAGTTCGCCCTGTATTACGACATCTAAGAGCAGAATTCAGGAGTCAGAATTCAGAATGAGCGACTCCGGCGTGATTGTGCAGGTGAACATCTCGCGGGGTGGGCTTCCGAAACGTCCCGTCGGGGAGGGATTCATCACTCCTCTCGGGATCGACGGCGATTTGCAGGCCCACCCCGAGATTCACGGCGGTCCTCGGCAGGCGGTTTTGATTATCGCCGGCGAGACGGTGGACGAGCTGCGGGCACGGGGATATCCGCTTTTTTACGGGGCAATGGGCGAAAACCTCACCACCCGCGGGCTCGCCATTCGCGATATTCGCATCGGGGACCAGGTTCGGGCTGGAGGCGCGCTGCTGGAGATTACCAAACCGCGCGGGCCCTGCTCGGCGCTGGATGTTTACGGCGCGTCACTCAGGAACGAGGTCTATGATCGGAAGGTGCAGGAGCGCGATCACACGTCGCCGCGGTGGGGAATGAGCGGATTCTACGCGAGCGTGATCGAGCCGGGACCGGTGCGCGAAGGCGACATGATCCGGGTGGTGGCCAAACTGGCCTGAACGATGAATCTTCCGGAGCGGATTGCGGCCCGCGTCGAACTGCTGCTTGCGGCCGTACCGGACCGTGCGGCGTCGCGCGCCTTTCTGGAACGGCTGCGGGCCGAAGCGCCATCGGCATTCGAACGAGTGCTGAGTTCTACGGCCGCCCTCAAATGCGCGCTGTACGTTTCCTCGTACAGCCGGTTTCTTTCCGATGCTGCGCTGAAAAATCCCGAGCGGATTCTCCAGGTGGCCAACTCGGGCAGCTTGTACCGCGTGCTTTCGGTGGAGGATTACCAGAAAAGGCTGGCCGAATTTCTGGGAGAGAGCCTGCCGACGGCCGTGGATTTCGCCCGTTTCCGCCGCCGCCAGTTGTTGCGCATCGTATTGCGCGACGTGCTGGGAGTGGCCACCCTCGCCAACGTGACCGAGGAGCTGTCCAACCTCGCCGACGCCATTCTGGACGCGGCGTACCGGCAGAAGCGCGCGGAGCTTGCGCTGCGTCACGGAGAGCCCATGCTGGCGGATGGCGGCGTGTGCGGCCTGAGCGTGATCGCGCTGGGGAAACTTGGCGGCAAGGAGCTGAATTACAGCTCGGATATCGACCTGATGTTCGTCTACGGCAGCAACGGTGAGACCAGCGGACCGGACATCGTGACGAACAAGGAGTTCTACAAGAAAGTCGCCAACGAGTACACCGCCCTGCTTTCGACTTACACGGCCGATGGCCAATGTTATCGCGTCGATCTCCGCCTGCGCCCTGAAGGTGCGCTGGGCGAAGTCTGCATCTCGCAGGATGCGGCGGCCGCCTACTACAGCGAGCGGGCCCGCGACTGGGAGAAACAGATGCTGATCAAGGCGCGCATCTCGGCGGGCGACGTGGAGCCGGGCGCGGCTCTGCTC
>DATJYJ010000453.1:0-14202 GCA_035578025.1 Verrucomicrobiia bacterium | reverse complement strand
GAGCGGACGGTCGCATTTCGCCGTCCGCGCTCTCGGTGTGAAGCCTTACTTACTTAAAACCGGAAGTAGAGCTCGAACTGAACCAGTCTCCGGCTGTAGCCGCTGGGATTGAAAGTGCCGGTGATGGCGCCGAAGTTGGTTGCCGTCGGCGTGGTCACCGGGGTGCCGAAATCGGGATGGTTGAAGACGTTGACCGCGTTCATGCGCAGCTCGGCGGAGACCCGCTCGGTGATATGCGTGGTCTTACCGACTTTGAGATCCATGTTCCACACCCACGGTCCGGAGAAGTAGTTGCGCTGCAAGGCGCCGATCGTGCCGGCGCCGGGCATGAAGAACACCTGGCCCGTAAACGGCGCCGAGCCATCCGCCGCCACAGCGCTGCCATCCAGCGGGTTCTTGGCCGAATCGGGAACCATCACGGGACCGTTGCCGGTCATGCGGAACGACCAGAACTGATCGAGCTGCCCCTTGGTCAGCGTGGTGTTCATGGTGTTGTACGTGGAACGGGCGGCACGATTCAAGGTGCCGCGGGTCGAATAGATGCCGAACGCGTTGCCGGACTGCTGCGTGTAGATGCCCGCCACGTTCCAGCCCTCGATCAGCTTGGAAACCACCGCGTTGGACGAGTGGAAGAAGCGGTTCTTCCCGAACGGCAGTTCCCAATACCCGTTGGCCTTGAACACGTGCGTGTTGTCGTAGGCGTAGGGACGGCTGCGCTCGATCTTGGCGTTATTGATATCCAGGAACGGCTCGAAGTCGGTCTGCTGATCGCCTTGCGAATCGCCCAGGACGCGCGAAAAAACGTAATTGGCCTGGAACTGGAAGCCGTGCGAGAAACGGTGCGTCACATCGACCTGAAGCCCGTTGTAGGTCGCATTGCTGTAGTTGGTGAGAACGTTGCCGCCCAGGATATTGGGGTTGTTATAGAAGTTGGCGCTGCCGTTGATGCCCGAGGTCTGGTAATAGCTGGCTAACTCGCCCACCTGGCCGGTCTGGATATCGCTGATCACCGTGCCGTTAGTCAGGCTGCCGCCGCTGGGCAGGGTGGAGATGAACGGAAGCGCCTGGCTGCCGGCGATGTTCGCGTTGTAGGCCGGATTAAACACGCCGGTGGCTTTCTGAGCCAGAAAACCATTGTTCTGCGCCTTGATGAAATCCGGCAGAAGCTGGCTGATCACCACCTGGTTGTAGTCGATGCCGCGGATCATCTTGGTCTGGTGGTTGCCCACGTAGCGGATCTCGACCACCGTCGACTTGATGGCGCGCTGCACACCCACGTTCCACTGCTGGACGTACGGCGTCACCAGGTCGGGGCTGGGGAAGGCCATCGCGGCGCTGCGGTTGGTGGCGTAGTTGTCGGCCAGCGTCCGCGGCACCTTGAACACCGGCGTAGCGATCGCAGGCAGGCTGGATACCCGGGCCGCCAGGCCCGAGCCGGTGACCGACGTCTGCAGCCCGGCGTTGGTGCCGAGACTGTTGTCCACCGACCGAACCAGGTTGTCGTTGACGTAGCCGATCGAGTAACCGGCGCGCACCGCCCACTTGCCGCTGCCTGTAGGATCCCATGCCAGGCCGAAGTTGGGTGCAAAGTTGTTCAGGTCTTTCTTGTACCAGGGCCGGCCCACAGCGCCGCCGGCGAAATCCAGCGCCGTATTGGGGTTGAAAACGGTCGCGATGGGATTGTTGTTGGTCAACTGCGGGGCCAGGTAAAGCGCGTCGCGCTCGTCGATGGGAGAGTAGTAATCCCAGCGCACGCCTATGGTGGCCGTCAGGCGCCGGTTGATCTTCCAGGAATCGTTCACATAGAACGCATAGTTGTTGTTGATCAGGTGCCTCAGGTTCGTGTAGTTGGCCACGTAACCCGAGCTTCGGCTGCTCACGTTGAAGGTCTGCGTGTAGGCGCTCACGTACCCCGCCAGAAGCGAGAGCAGGCTGTTCGCGCGCGAAAGGTCGGTCGAGCTGATGCCCGGCAGATTGGCATTGGTCAGCGCGGGATTGCCACCGAGAGCATTAGTATATGTTGGAGTGATGCCGGCATCGTTATACGTTTCGATGCGCACGTCCTGCTGGAAATACCCGAACTGCAGGGTGTGCTTGCCGTGTACCCAGCCGGCGTTGTCGGCGAAATTGTAGGTGTCCGTGTTGCGCCCCTGCGTGCGGAAGGTGTTGATCGGGTTCGTGATCAGCGAAGGAGTGATGTAGTAATTCGGAATCGCCTGCGAAGCCAGGAAGATGGCCGGCGCCCAGTTGAAACCGAAACGCGCCTCGTTGGTCAGCGATGCGGTGGGATTGGTGCGCCAGGTGAAGGACATCAGCTTGGTGGTGTCGTCGTTCTGTACGGTGGGCACCAGGTCGAAAGTCGTCGCCACATCCGGGCGGTCCAGAATATCCCGGTTCCACAAGAACGTGAGGCGGAAGTTGTTGCGCGGCGACATCTGGTAGTTGCCGTTCGCGGTCAGGTTGTCGCGCGTGCGGTTGTTGCGCGTGTTGTACCGGTAGCCCGCCGTGTTGCGCACAAAGGCGGCTGTCGAATCGCCCACGTCGTAGTTATTGATATTGGCCGGACCCGGAACTTTCGAGATCAGCGCCGTCATGGTTGGATCCGCCTGCAGGCCCATCTGCTGCAGCACGTTGACCTTTTGCACGTTGCCACCGGTGTCGCGGTAGGTGAAGATCCCGTTGCGTGCATCGGCGGTGAGGATGGTGGTGTTGTACGTGGACTGCTGCTTCAGGCGAAAGGCCTCGTAGTTGGTGTAGAAGAACAGCTTGTTCTTCAGGATCGGTCCGCCCAGGGAGAAGCCCGCCTGGTTCTGGTTGAGGAACGGGATCTTGGTGCCGCTCTTGTTGTTGAACCAGGTGTTGGCGGCGAAGTAATTGTTACGGTTGGACCAGTAGGCGTTGCCGTGAAATTGGTTGCCGCCGCTGGGAGTCACGAACTGCACCTGCGAGGAGCCGCCGAACGCCGCCGCATTGGCGTTGGAAGTAGACACCGTCACTTCCGCCACCTGGTCCAGAAGCAGCAGGTTGGGCAGGAAGTCCAGATCGTTGGTGCGGATGAAATTGTCCTGGATGTTGATCCCGTCGATGGACACATTTGTGTATGTGGGACGCTGGCCGTTGACGGTAGTGCTGCCGGAGCTGTAATTGATGCCGGCCTGCGTCTGGAGGAAGCCCAGTGGGCTGCGGTTCAGCACCGGGAGATTGGCGATCTGGGTCTTGGCAATAGTGGTGGACACCTCGGCATTGGAAGTTTCCACAGTGGACGTCGATGCGGTGACTTCGACGGTCTGGGTCACGCCGCCGACTTCCAGCTTGATCGTGGGAACGTCCGTGGCACGGCCGGCGGCCACGATGAGACCGGTCACCTGTGCTTTCTGGAACCCCTTCGCCTCGACGAAAAGATTGTAGGTGTTCGGCGGGACGGCGGGAATGGTGAAATCGCCCGCGGTTGTGGTCTTGGCGGTGAACATTGCAGCGGTGGTGCCGGGCAATTGCAGCGTCACGGTGGCGTCGGGAACGGCGGCGCCGGTTGCATCGAGGACGGTGCCGGTCACGTTGGCCGCAACTTGGGCGTTAAGGTTGAGCGCGGCCAACAGAAGCAGCGCGGAAAGCAGTACGAAGGAGCGCGGACGAATCATAACCAACCTCTTTTCAGCGTTTCAACCGAGGACGAAGCGGCCTGTAGTCACCCGTCCCGCACTGGCCGTGGGAACGGACACCCACCTCAGGATGGCTCGATTTAACCATATTGCAGTGGCTATTTCAAGCTATTAGCCTCTGTTTGGCTGAAATTAGACAAAAGATCGGAAATCTGAGGGGGCGGTCATCAAGGTCGAAATGAGAAGCGGCCTGGAGAGTTGCCTCCGCAGGCCGCTGTGAGGGGTCGATTATCCGTTTTCCGGCGTCTAGAAGTCGAAACGCAGGGCCAACTGGACGATGCGCGGGTTGTTCACCGCGGCGCTGATTCGCCCGAAGGCGATGGCATTGCCGCCGAAGTTCACGCCGGGATTGGCGAAATCGGGGTTGTTCACGAAGTTATACGCTTCCGCCCGGAAGGTGAGGTATTTCCGCTCGAACAACTCGAAGCGCTTCACCAGCGACATGTCGATGTTGAAGAATCCAGGCCCGCGGAAGGTGTTGCGCCCCGAGTTTCCGAGCGAGCCGGCCGCGGGTTCCGCGAAATTGGCGATCTCGGCAGGCGTGAAGTAGTAAACTCCGGGTCCGATGCCATTGTTCGAGGTCATCACGCTGCCGATGTTGCGCGAACCCGTGTAGTCCGCCCAGGTATTGGCAGTGCTCGGACCGGTGGCGCGGCCGGAGCTCACGGTGAAGGGCGACCCGCTCTCCCAGATCATGAGCGCGCCCAGGTCCCACCCGCCGACCAGCGTGTTGGCCCAGCGCGGCATATTGCCGCCGAGCGCGTGGCCTTTGCCGATCGGCAGCGTGTACTGCGAGGTCATGGTGAAGGCGTGTGGGATATCGAAGTTCGAGCGGCCGCGCTGCAGCCGCTCGTTGAAGCTGTCGAGCGGCGCCGCAAAGCCGTTGCCCTCTCCGCCGGTGGCTGTGGAAAGGTCGTTGTCGATGGACTTGCTCCAGGTGTAGTTGGCAGCCACGCGGAAAGCACCGAACTGCCGTTGCAGGCGAACCTGCAGGGAGTTATATGCGGAGCGGCCATCGTTGTTGCCGATGAGCACATTGCTGAACTGCGGGAAATGGCGCAGGTAGTATTCGGAGATGCCGGCGGCTGCGTACTTGGAATAATTGTTCACGTCGGTGGTGTTGGCAGCCGTGCCCACCTGGCCGGTTGAGAACACGCTGGAGCCGATGGCGGAAACCGCGGCCGAGGCCGAACCGAAGATCGAAGCGATCGGGTTCGACAGCGGCACCGCGCCCAGGTTCGAGAGGTTGCTGGCGATCTGGTTGAACGCCGTCAGGAAGCCGTTGTTATAGATATACGACTGATCCAGGTTCGTCTGGAAGAAGAGCTTGATGCCGCGGTTGGCAACGTAGCCGACGTCCAGAATGGTGTTCTTGGCGATCTGCCGCTGGATGTTGAGATTCCACTGCAGCACATAGCCAGTCTGCAGGTTCGGGTTCATCAGATCCAGGGCCACCTGGCGCGTGGTGGGCGGGGTCAGCGCCGGACTGGCCGGCTGCGAGGGAAGCGGCGGAGACGTGCCGATGCGGACGTCGCTGCCGGAAGTCGAGTTCGGGAAGAGGGTCACTGCCTGCGAGAAGCCGGGCGTAGCTCCGTCCACGGAACTGGTCGCCGCTCCGACGATGCGGTCATTGAAGACACCAAAACTGCCGCGGATCGAGGTCTTGCCGTCACCGAACGGATCCCAGGCAAAGCCGACGCGGGGGGCGAAATTCTTCCAGTTGTTGCCCCACCAGTGGCTGGAGGGCTGCACCGTCGCGTTGTCGATCAGTCCGGCCGTATTGAACATGTTGATGGGGGTCATGACTCCCTGCTGACCGTCCTGCTCGTACGGCACGGGATAGAATTCCCAGCGCAATCCGAGGTTGATCGTCAGTTTTCGGTTGACCTTCCAGTCGTCCTGGCCGAAGAAGCCATACTCGTGGAACAGGAAGTTGCGCACGCGCGGAGTGCCCGCGGCCTGCCACGTGGTGAGATTGCTGTAGTAGGTTTCCCCGACCGAGGAAATGCGGCCCAGCAGGTCGTTCCACATGCCCTGGAAGACGGTGAGCTGCGTCGAAGACAGACCGGCCGGGATCAGGCTGGAGCTCAGAATATTTCCATTGGCCGTGCTGAGCGAGATGTTCGGATAGATGCCGGCGGCGTTAAAGCCGTACTGCTTGGTGAAGCGGAGCTGGCCGCCGAACTTGAAGGTATGGTTGCCGTGGATCTTCGTCAGGTTGTCCGTGTACTGATTGACCGGCGAATTGCGTCCTTGCGGGAACGCGGTGAGTATCGGTGTGGTCCAGGTGTTGAAGCTGACCATCGGGCCGGCAACGCGCTCCGGCCGGTTGAAGTTCACCGACGCGCTCTGGTGACCGTAGCGAAATTCGTTGACCAGGTTGGGGCTGATGGTCCAGTCCCAGCCTCCAGCCACGCCCCAACGCTTGCCGCCCTGTGTTCCAGGATCCTGGCCAGGCACCACGTTCTGAGCGCCGTTGAGCGAGTCGATGGCCGAATTGCGCTGCCAACTGGTGCGCTCGAAGATATGATTCTTCTCGTTGATGTTGTAATCCGCTTTGATGGTGAACTGGTCGGAGTAGCTGCCATTGGGGAAGTTGAAACTGTAGCAGGAGGAGTTCAATCCGTCGGCGCCGGAGCAGTTATTGTTGTTGGGCGCCGGGTAGAGCTTGAGCAGTGACGCGACCGTGGGGTCGATTCCCTTGTGAAGAGGATCGTTGGTGACGATGTTGTACTGTTGCACGGGGCCGCCGCCGGCGGGCTGCCACTGGTAAATTCCCTGCAGCGCGGTGGCAGTGGGAACCAGCGTGTTCTGAATGCCCTGGGCGTGGGTGCGGATGCCCTGATAGTTGCCGAAGATGAAAAGTTTGTTTTTCTTGATGGGGCCGCCGAAGGAGCCGCCGAAGACATTCTGGATGAGCACCGGGATCGGAACACCGGCGCTGTTATTGAAAAAGTCGTTGGCGTTGAGGTCGCGATTGCGCAGGTAGTCGAACCCATTGCCGTGATACTGATTGGTGCCCGAGCGGGTGATCAACTGGACCTGCCCGCCGGCGCTGCGCCCATATTCGGCCTTGCCGCTGCTGCTGACCACGCGCGCCTCTTCCACCGAGTCGGTGTTATTCGCCGTCAGCGAGAGTCCGATGCGCGGCGCCACTGAATCGTTGACATCGATGCCGTCGAGTGTATTGTTGTTACTGCCCTGGCGCAGGCCATTGACGTGGGCGAAGCTGTAATCGGCGCCGCTGGAGCTCCCGTTGGCCTGCGGATTTATCTGTACGCCAGGCTGGAAGACCGCCAGGGTGATGGGCGTGCGCGCCAACTGCGGCAGGGTCGCGATATCTTTGATGGTCACCGAGTTCGCCACCTGCGAATCGCTGGTTTGCACGTTGATCGCGTTGGCGGTGACCTCCACCACTTCGGTCATCTGCCCGACTTCCAGCGTGACCGACTGCGAGACGTTCGCCGCCGCATCAAGTTGGATTCCTTCAATCGCAGCTTTCCGAAAACCGGGAGCTTCTACGACCAGCTCATAGTTGCCCGGCTGTAGGGCCGGCAGGACATAGTCGCCGCTGGCATTCGTGGAAGCCTCGGTTCTCACCTTGGTTGCCATCTGCACCGCGGTCACTTTGGCGTTGGGCACCACCGCGCCCGTGCTATCGTGAACGGTTCCCACCAGACGAGCGGTTTGGGTTTGTCCGAAGCACAAACCTGCCAGGAGCACGAAGGCCAGAAAGAGCCCGAAATTACAGAGAAATACACGTCTCATACGTAAGACCTTTTCCTAGATTGCGATGTCTCCGTACCGGCGTACGGCGTCGACTAACCACAACGAGATGGATCTACTTTAAACGGATCCGATGAAAATATCAACTATTTAGCGCCGCATTTTCCGAAAAATGCGCTATATCGCGCCGCGCAATCCCCATACCTTGCACTTCTACACATAGTGGGATAACGTGTAGAAGAACGAGGCATCACGGATGGCGGAGAAATCCGAACTACCGCAAGGAACTCTCGACCTTTTGATTCTGAAGGTTGCCGCCCTCGGACCGGTGCACGGCTACGCCATCGCGCAGCGCCTGCAACAGGTGTCGCGCGCCGTGGTGCAAGTGCCCCAGGGGTCGCTCTACCCCGCCCTGCACCGGCTGGAAAACCGAGGCCTTCTGACCGCGGATTGGAGGCAAACCGAGACGGGCCGCGAGGCCAAATTCTATCGTCTGACTCGAAAGGGCCAGTCACAGCTCGAAACCGAAACCGCAAGCTGGCAGCGTCTCACCGAAGCCGTGAGCCTGATCCTCCGCCTGTCGGAAGGAGGCGCCGAATGAGCTGGTGGCATCGGCTACTCCACCGCGGACAACTGGAAGAACAACTCGAAAAAGAGCTGCGCTTCCACGTGGAGCAGCACGTGGCGGACCTAGTCGGGCGCGGCGTCGAACCGGGAGAGGCACGGCGGCAGGCGCGGCTGGCGCTCGGCGGCCCCGAGCAGGTGAAGGAAGGCTGCCGCGATGCCCGGGGGACCCGATGGCTCGAAGACTTCTGGCAGGATTTCGGGTACGCGGTCAGAACCCTGGGGCAGAAACCCGGATTCACGGCCGTGACCCTGTGTACGCTGGCGCTCGGCATCGGAGCCACCACCGTAATGTTCACGGTAACCGACGGCGTGCTGCTCAAGCCGCTGCCCTATGCCGATCCGGAAAGATTGATTGCGGTGCACGGCCGGTCGGCAACCTGGAACACGGCCGCGTTCGGCGAGCAGAACGTCGCCTACCCGGATTTTCTAGACTTGAAGCGCGCAATCCGCTCAATGGCGATGGCTGGATGGCTGTACAGCGGCGGCACAGTCAGCGAACCCGGGAATGCGGCCTACGTGGAATGGCGCGAGGTCTCGCCGGAGCTGTTCCCGGTTCTGAGCGTCCCGCTGCTCGCCGGCCGCACGTTTCTGCCTGAAGAAGACCGGCTGGGCGCAGCGCCCGTAGCCATTCTCGGCTACAGCTTCTGGCAGCAGCGTTTCGCCGGAAGCACCGCGGCGATCGGCCAATCCGTGGTACTGGACGGGATCCGGCGCACCGTGGTGGGAATCGCCCGCGCCGGGTTCCGGCTCGACGGCGACGAACCCGATCTCTACACGCCGCTGGGCCAGAACCCTGGAAAGTTCCTGCAAAACCGCCGGGCTCATCCGGTGGGCGTGCTGGCGAGGCTGCTGCCGGGCGTGACCATCGCGCAAGCGCAGGCCGAGCTCTCGGCCATGGCCGGACGCCTGGCCGCGCAATACCGCGACACCAACGCCGACCGCGGCTTCGATGCGCGCATCCTGCGCCCCGATGTGCAGGACGTTGCGGGAACGCTGTGGCTGCTGCTTGGCGCGGTGACGATCGTCCTGCTGATTGCCTGCGCCAACGTGGCCAGCCTTCTGCTGTCACGGGCGCTTTCCCGCGAGCGCGAATTGGCTATGCGCACTGCTCTAGGCGCGTCGCGTGGGCGGTTGGTGCGCCAGTGCCTGACGGAGAGCGCGGTGCTGGGATTCTCGGGAGGCGTTCTGGGCGTGGCGCTGGCCGCGCTAGGAATCCGGCCCTTTGTCGTCCTCTGGCCGGGCGCGCTGCCGCGCGCGGAAGAGGTCCACCTCGACTGGCGCGTGCTGGCGTTCGCGCTGGCCGTTTCGCTCGCCAGCGGAGTGATCTTCGGCCTTGCGCCCGCCCTGCGCGTTCCCACACGTCACCTGGAACAGGCTTTGCGCTCCGGGTCGCGGAGTCTGGCGGGCAGTTCGCGGCGGCTGCACGGGGCGTTCGTCGTCTGCGAGATCGCGCTGGCCGTGGTACTGCTAATCTCGGCAGGCCTGCTCGGCCGCACGCTGGTGCGCCTGTCTTCGCTCGACCCGGGCGTCAATATCCGCAACGTGTTGGTTGCGCGGACCGCGCTGGCGCCCGCGACCCTGGCCAGCCCCGCGCGCATCCGCATCGCCTGGGACGAGATTCTGGAGCGGGCGCGCCGCGTCCCCGGCGCGGATGCCGTGACCCTTGTGGACACGGTTCCCATGCGTCAGGGGAACAACCAGAATGGCTACTGGACCAACGCCGCTGTGCCGCCCGAAAATCGACAGCCGATGGCACTCTCCACCTGCGTGACTCCGGACTACCTGAAAGTCACGGGTCTGCCGCTGCGCGGCGGCAGGTTCTTCGACGACCGGGACCGCATGGGCAGCGAGCCTGTCATCGTCATCGATGAAGTGCTGGCCAGGGACGCGTTCGGGCGCGAGGACGCCATCGGGAAGCGCCTCTGGATCCCGGACATGGGTTCGGCGCCGCTCAAAGTCGTGGGCGTGGTGGGGCACGTGCGCTATTGGGGGCTGGCCGGCGACGACCAGGCGAGCGTCCGGGCGCAGTTCTACTATCCGTTCGCCCAAGTGCCCGATGCCTGGCTGCGCCGCTGGTCGGAGCTGATGTCGATCGCCGTGCGGACCACGCCGCCGCCGCTGAGCATGGTGGAGCGGCTGCGGGTATCGGTGCGCGGGGCCGCCAACGACCAGGTGCTATACGACGTGCGAACGCTGGAACAGCTCGCGCGCAGCTCCGTGGCCCGCCAGCGCTTCCTGCTGCTGCTGTTCGCGGTGTTCGGCGGACTCGCCCTCATGCTGGCGTGCATCGGGATTTACGGTGTCCTGGCGTACCTGACCGGGCGGCGCGTGCCGGAGATCGGCGTCCGCATGGCGCTGGGTGCGAGCGGCAGCGACGTGATTCGCCTGGTGCTGCGCCAGAGCGCCGCGATGATCGTCATCGGTGTGGGTGTGGGCCTATGTGCCGCGCTCGCCGGCGGAATAATCCTGCAGCGGCTGGTCGAGGGGATGCAGCCGGGTGGAGTCGCAACCTCGGTGGGCATGGTGGCCGTGCTGGTGGCCGCGGCGCTAATGGCGAGCTTCGTGCCGGCGCGGCGTGCGAGCCGGGTAGACCCGGTGCGGGCGTTAAGAGAAGAGTAGGTGCCGCTCGCCTACTTCTGGAAAATTACCGTGAACGAAACCACGAGGGTGTAGAGCGCGAGAGACTCGATCAGCACCAGACCCAGGAGCAGGGCAAAACGGATTGCCGTGGTGGCGCCGGGGTTCCGCGCCATTCCTTCCGCGGCGCCTACCACCGCCTTTCCCTGCGCCAAGGCGGCCAGGCCGGAAGCGATCGCCATGGCGAACACGGCAGCCACCGGGATCCAGTAGCTCTTCTCTGGTTGGCCACCGGAAGCCTGGGCAAACATTGTCGGGCTGGCGATCAGAAAAGACGCCAGCAGCGTCATCGTTCGTTTGGACATTGTAATCTCCCGGGAGAATTTCCACCCATCGCTCAGGAGATTCCCGATCGCGCGATGCAGTGGAACAGAGATTCTATCGCGCCCCGGTGCTGGATCAGGTGAACGAAAGCGTCAGATCTCGACCGTCTCGCGGTCTCCTGGCAATTGTGCCTTCAGCCGGAACTGCTTGTCGAGGGCCGCCGCCAAGGCTCCCCGCGCGTCGTTCTCGCCGTGAGTGAGGAATACTCTCGGACGGCTTGGCAACATCGGCGAAAGCCACTTGAGCAGGTCGCTCTGCCCGGCGTGCGCGCTGAAGCCGCCCAGGCTGTGGATGGACGCGCGGACCGCGATCTTCTCGCCGAAGATGCGAATCTGCTTCGCACCTTCGACCAGGGCGCGGCCGACGGTGCCGCGGCCCTGATAGCCGACGAATACCACCGACGTCTCCGGCTTCCACGCGTTATTGCGGAGATGGTGCAGAATCCGGCCAGCGTTGCACATGCCCGCGCCCGCCAGGATCATGCAGGTGCCGCGAACGTCGTTCAGCGCGCGCGATTCCTGCGCGGTGCTGCAAACCTTGGATTTCGCCTTTACCAGTTCCTCGCGCAAAGGGCGCTGGCGCACGATCTCTTTCAGCGTCTCGTGCCAGAGCTCGGGATGCCTCAAATAGATTGCCGAGGCCTGGATCGCCATGGGGCTGTCGAGATAGACCGGGAACGGCTTCACCGCGTGCTTGCGAAACAGCCACGCCAGCAACACCGCCAGAAGCTGGGCCCGGCCGATGGCGAAGGTGGGCACCAGGATCTTGCCGCCGTGGTCCGCAGCACGCTTGACGACCTCGGTGAACTCGGCGAGGGTCTCCCGAAAATCGCGATGGTCGCGATCGCCGTAGGTGGATTCGAGAAACACGGCGTCGGCACGGTCGATGGCGTGGGCATACCGCGTGAGCGGCGCGCCGGATTGGCCGAGGTCGCCGGAAAACACCACCGTCCGCTTCCGCCCGTTCTCCTCCGCAGTCAGGCGGATGCTGGCGGAGCCCAGCAGGTGGCCGGCTTCGATCCACTGCGCCTCGATCCCGGGCGCCACCGGCACCGGTTTGTCGTAGGCCACGGTCTCAAAACGGCCGACGATCTGCTCGACGTCCTGAGGCGAGTAGAGGGGCTCGATTGGAGGCTTGCCCTCGCGCTGCCGCCGGCGATTGACGCGGAGCGCATCGCTCTCCTGAATCCGGGCGGCGTCGCGCAGAATGACGCCGGCCAGCTCGGCGGTGGCCTCGGTGCAATACACCGTACCGGCGAATTGCCGCTGCGCAAGAATCGGCAGGCGTCCCGTATGGTCGAGGTGCGCGTGCGTCACCAGCACGGCGTTCAGTTTCCGAAAGGTGAACCTCTCCGCGATGCGATTCTTCTGGTCCACGTTAGGGACACCCTGGAACATGCCGCAGTCGATCAGAATATTCGATTTCCCTGATTCCACCAGGTAGGCCGAACCGGTGACATCGCCCCCGCCCGCGCCGAACAGAGTAACTCTCATGGTTCTCCGCGGTGACGATGACGGCGGCCGGGATACGGATGCAGATTATTGGAGGCCCATCAGTGCGCAGCCCAGTACGCCGGGTGTCCGATATAGGTCTCGTTTTCCAGGTTGGCGAGAATCACGCGCCGCAGTGCAATGATGTCGAGCTCACCCTGCTGCTGATACAGCACCCTGCCGCCCGGAGCGATCAGCATCGTGAAAGGCACGCCGGCCTCCCACCTGGGCTCGAATGCCGCCTGCATCGCGTAAGTGTCGTCGGACGCGAAGAGCAGGTTGCGGCTCGACGCGTGCTGGGCCTGAAGCGTCTTCAGCACACCGGCTCTTTCGTCGGGATAGTTGGCGGAGACGGTGACCAGGTCGAAGTCGCGCCGGCGGAGCATCCGGTACGTCTCTTCCAGCGCGGGGAATTCCGTTAGACAAGGTCCGCACCAGGTAGCCCAGAAGTTGACCAGCAGGACCTTGCTCGTGGGATTCGTGCGCAGCTTCTTCAGGTCATCGGCTGAGACCATCTCGACGTTGACGGGCTCGGCCTCGATGCGCTTCATCTCAGCCAGGCGGCTGTCCGTCTTCGACTTCCACTTGGTGGAGCACCCGAACGCGGGAGTATGCGGAACCGCAACCGGTTGGCCGGCCAGCATCGAGTCCAAAGCGCGCCGGGCGTCTTGAATCTTGACCAGCGATTCGCGTTGGGCGTTGTCGATCCGGCCCTCGTAGCGCAGCTTGCGGTCCCGATCGAAGATGAAGACGTGCGGCGTGGCATGCGGTCCGTACGCCTGCGCAACCGACTGCGTCTCGCCATCGTAGAGGTAGGGGAAGTTGAACTGGCGGTATTCCGCGCGGACCTTCATTTCGTCGAGGCTGTCGCTGACATCGGTATAGCCGAGCTCGGAGAGCGTGATGGCGTTGGGGTCGTTGGGATTGATGGCGACGAAACCCACGCCCTTGCCGCGATAGTCCTCTACCAGCTTCTTCATGCGTCCCTCGTAAAGCTGCGAGGTAGGGCAGTGATTGCAGATGAACATGACCACCAGGACGGGATCGGTGTAGTCCGCGAGCCGATGGATCTTGCCGTCGATGCCGGGAAGAGCGAAATCCGGCGCGGAGGACCCTATGGCCAGGGTGGGGTGCTGCTGGCTCACCGGCGGAGTGAGGCGCGGCTCCTGGGCGAAGGCGGCGAGGCTGATCAGGATCGCGGCAAGGCTGAGGCAGATTGGAATCCTCATGGCGGTCTCCTTGGGTCTCGCATCAACGGTATCAGATCCGGAGCCAGAGCGGTCGAGTTGGCCGTTCAAACGAGAAAACTGCGCGGACTGCCCGCCGCGGCGCATACGGCCTCCGCGGCAATGTAGCCGCTGCGCACCGCGCCTTCCATCGTGGCCGGCCAGCCGGTGCGGGTCCAATCGCCGGCCAGGAAGAGATTCGCTTGCGCCGTCTCGGGCCCGGGGCGGAGGTGCTCGGTCTCGGGGGCGGCTGAAAACGTGGCGCGCTGCTCCTTCACTACGTGCGATTTCACCAGCTTCGCGTCGTGGACGCGCGGGAAAAAGAGGCGCAGGTCGCCGATCGCGATGTCCACGATCTCGTTGCGCGAAAGCGGCGTCAGGTCGCGCGAGGCGCTGACCACAAGCTGGAGGTACTTGCCGCTGTCCTTATTGAACATCCACTGCATGGTGCGGTCGAGCAGGGTAGCATGCGGCAGCGTGGTGATCTCGCGGTCGAACCAGAGATGCACCCCG
>DATJYJ010000452.1:0-2022 GCA_035578025.1 Verrucomicrobiia bacterium | reverse complement strand
GGACTCACCGATGCCACCTTCGTAAACCGGTCCAACAGGCATCGCAAAGGCCCCCGGGTCCTGAACAACCAGCATGGGACGCCAGTCTTCCCGGGGACGCTTTTCGAAATGCATTTGTCCGGCGTCGAACGCTCTTCGCATGGGAGCGAGCCCTTCCTGCCATACCTGATCGTGAAGAACGAAGTCGCCCAGCCGGGGGTGCTCCTCGAACGCGAGGCCAAACAGGTCTTCCGCTTCGCGCTCGTACCAATCCGCTGCATTAACCGGCAAGCTGATGCTGGGCACGGTCCGGGTATTCAGGGGCAAACGCAGAATGCAGTGGACCCAGCCGGAGCGGGGGTTCAGGAAAACGTAGCGGAGGTTCCACTCGTCAAGTTGCTCGACGATCAAGCCGCCGAAAGAACAGCCGGCTACCGAAAAAAGGAATTGGCATAAGGAAATCAGAGCCGACGGATGTCCGACGAGGAACGAGGCGCCCGTGCCGCGGTCCTCGCTCGAACGCGAAACTACCGGTCCAAACCGCTTCTCGATCTCAGCCGCCAGGGCGATGGCATCGAAGCGCTTCGGATTGGCTGCCGGCGTAGTAGTGTCCATCATTTCTATCGCCCTCCCAGTTGTTGCGCCGCCAGTCGTAGTAGTTCATGAACGGGAGCGGGTATGTAGACGCCCAGGAGCACCACGGGCGCCGCCGCCACCAGCACGGCAAATCGGCAACTCGCAGGCAGCGCCTGCTTTGGGCGAGGCGCAATGGGCTTCCCAAACACCATACCGTTGACGTGCAGCATAATCGCCACGAATGCAATCACGATCAGAGTTGCCAGAATCGCGACAACCGTATATTGTCCAGCGCGCATCCCGGCGGAGAGGATGGACAATTCGCTCAAGAAGATAGGAAACGGTGGGGCGCCGACAATGCCGAGCGCACAGAGCACCAACATGGAGCCAGCAAAGGGTGAGATCCGGAAGAGCCCACGGACGGACTGGATCTCACGGGTCCCGAGGACCAGCAGGATGACCCCCGCCACGTAAAAGCATAACGATTTCGTGATCGCGTGATTGAGCATTTGAGAAACGGCACCAAAATCCGAGGCTTGCGTCGCCAGGCCTGCAGCAGTCAGGATGACGCCCATGTGCTCCACTGTCGAATAGGCGAACATGCGCTTGTAATCGCGAACCTGAAGCAACAGAAACGCTGCGATTCCCACCGAGATGAGGCCGAGGACGATCATCCAGTTGCCCAAGCGCGCGGTAGGCGATGCCAGGACGACCGACAGAAATCGGAGAATCACGTAGAGCGGCACCGTGGTCTTCACTCCGGAAAGAACGGCGCATACCGGAGTGGGAGCCTGGCTGTGCGCATCAGGCAGCCATGTGTGCATCGGCGCCAGGCCGGATTTAGCCCCGAATCCGACAAACACCAGGAGGAAGGAAAGCTTCAGTACATTCGGGTCCATCGAAGATGCGGCCGCTCGAAGACCCTCCCAAGTCTCCCAGGAGCCTCCGGTGGCGGAACGGTAAGCCCAAAACAGCGTGAAGAACCCGAAGAGCGCGATCGGCGCGCCCATGATCGTGAGAACCGCAAACTTCCAGGCGGCCTCCAGCGCGCTCGCGGTGTTGTCGAAACCGACCAGCAGGACGCTGAAAAGCGTAACGAGCTCCACTGCCACCCACGTGAGATTTGGCTCCGCCAAGGCCGGCACCGCGAGGAGTGCAAACACCAACAAGTTGTAATTCAAATAAAACCACCACAGCCGGGCCTTTCCGTCATGCTCTCCGTGGCGCATATAGCCTCCCGCGAAGACGCAGGCGAGCGCGGACACAAAGCCCACCAGAAGAAGCATTAGCGCACTTAAACCATCGCACTCGAACCAGCCGGGAACGGCGATGACTCTCCCGCTGGCGATCACCTCAGCGGAAACGTATACTGCCAGGGCGAAGACCACCGACGTGGAGGCTACGGTGATGCCCCACGCAATCTTTCTCAGCGGCCGAACGCAACACAGCAGCGCCGCCAGGACAGGA
>DATJYJ010000451.1:0-16521 GCA_035578025.1 Verrucomicrobiia bacterium | reverse complement strand
GCCGAGGCCACTGGCGGCGCGGTGTTCTTCCCGAAGGAACTGGCCGAAGTGGACAAAATCGCGCACCAGGTGGCGCACGACATCCGGAACCAATACACTATCGTTTACTCCCCATCGAACACGGCTATGGACGGCACATTCCGCCAGATCAAGATCACGGTGAAGGCTCCCGGCAATCCCACGGTTCGCACGCGCAGCGGATACTACGCCACCCCGGATCAGGCCATTCCCGGGGAAAAAGGCTCCTCGAAATAATGGGTTTCCGAAAATCGAAAGTCCTGCTGCTGGGCGCGGCGGCGTGCCTTCTGGCGGCCGCGCAGGAAGCCGCGGTGTTCCGCTCGGACACGCGGATCGTGGTGTGCCATGTGACCGTGATCGACAAGTCCGGGCACCTGGTGACCACCCTGCCGAAAGATGCGTTCACGGTTTATGAGAACAAGGTCAAGCAGGAGATTCACAAGTTCCTGCGCGAGGACCTGCCGGTATCGCTGGGGCTGGTGATCGACAACAGCGGCAGCATGCGCAACAAGCTGGAGCAGGTGAAAGCCGCGGCGGTGGCCCTGGTGAAGGCGTCCAACCCCGAAGACGAAGTGTTCGTGGTCAACTTCAACGACGCGGCGTACCTGGACCTGCCGCCCGGGAAGGATTTCACGAACAGCATTCCGGAGCTTCAGCAGGCGCTGGCCAAGATCGATACGCGCGGCGGCACGGCCATGCGCGACGCCATCCAGATGTCGATCGATCACCTGAAAAGGGCCCATCGCGACAAGAAGGTGCTGGTGGTGATCACCGACGGAAACGACAATTCCAGCGTGATCACTCTGGAGGCTCTGATGCGCAACGCGCACCAGAGCGGCGTGCTGATTTACGGCGTGGGCCTGCTCAACGAAGAGGAGCATCGCGAGGCGGCGCGCGCCCGACGCGCGCTCAACGATCTGGCCGAAGCCACCGGCGGCAAGACTTTCTTTCCGAGGGACGTGGAGGAGGTGGGCCATATCGCGGAGCAGGTGGCGCACGACATCCGCAACCAGTACACCATCGAGTACTCGCCCAGCAACTCGGCCATGGACGGCACGTTCCGGCAGATCAAGATCACGGTGAAGGCTCCCGGCAATCCCGTGGTGCGCACGCGCAGCGGATACTACGCCACACCGGACAAGAAGTGATGCTGAGCGTCCTGTGGCGGCTGACACGGGGCTACCGGCTGTGTCCGTGGCGGAGTCCGTACCTGCGCTGGCGCATCGAGACGTACTGGGGGATTCACGCGGAGACCATCACGTTCGAGCAGTTCTGGCGGTTCGCCTGGGAGCAACGGCGGGAACTGATCCGGTATCTGCGATGGGCCGATAGGATGAAGTAATGTCCTTATTGCTCCGCCTGTGGATCCGGCCGGCCGCGGCCATGAGCGAGATTCTGGATCGCGGCAGCCTGCTGTTCGCAAGCGTGGCCGTGCTGGCGATCACGGCCATCCTGAAGATCGGCGCGCCGTGGCTGGCCGCGGGCTTTTTCATGCCGCTACTGGTGCTGGCGGTGTTCTACGTGCCGGGCCTGCTGGTGCTGGCGGCACTCATCGGACGCCTCGGCGGATTGGGCATCGTGTTTCAGCGCGACTACTCGCCGCTACTGACCTGCGCGGCGATGGCGCTCGCCGCGGCGGAGATTCCGCTGGCCGCGTGCTCGTTCCTTTTGCCGCCGGTGCTGACTTTGTACATGCTGATTCCCGCGGCTCTCTACTTCGTACTGCTGATGTTTTTCGGGGTGCTGGCGGTCTTCGGTGTGGATAACGGTGTCGCCGCTGGTGTGATGGCGCTTTCGTGGATCCCGCTGGTGGCAGCCGCGCTTGCGTGGGGACCTTTGCGGGCCATCCTGGGATTGCTGGCGTCGCCATTCTTCCTGTTCTTCGCTTGGTATTACCTGGGCAGCGAACTCGCGCATCTCGGCGACGGGCTTCGCGCGCGCCAGAATTTTCGCCGCATGCTGGAAGCCGCGACGGTGAATCCGCACGATGGCGAGGCGCAGTATCAGCTTGGTCTGATCCATCAGCAGCGACGGCAGCGCACGGAGGCCCTGCAACGTTTTCGGGTGGCGGTGCAGATCGACCCGTCCCTGACCGACGCGCATTTCCAGTTGGGCCGCATCGCGCGCGAAGAGGGCCGGCTGCGCGATGCGCTCGGACATTTCCAGACCGTGGTCGATCAGGACGAGCGGCTGCATTCCAGCGAAGTGTTGAAGGAGCTCGGCGGAATCTACGTCACGGCCGGGCAGTTCAACGATGCCAAGGCGGAGCTCGACGTCTATACCGAGCGAAGGCCTTACGACCCGGAGGGTCTGTACTACTACGGCCAGACCATGGAAGGGCTCGGGGATGCGGCGAAGGCACGCGGATACTACGCGCGGGCGATGGAGGCGGACCGGACGGCGCCGCGGTACCGCCGGCGGTTCACGGCGAAGTGGAGCCGGCTGGCGCAGAAGCGCCTCAGCAAGCTCTAGAAACGCCCAGCACGGCCGAAAAGATTGAGTGGAGGAAGTGCCAGTGCCACAGCGCCTGCTGGTTGTCGACGATTCGCCTGCCATTCGGCGGTTGGTTGCGCGGATCGTTGCCGCCGCCGGATTGCCGTTCGAATGCATGGCGGCGGGCACGGGACGCGAGGCGTTGGAGATGGTCCGGCGGGCGCCGGCCGCGCTGATTCTGACCGACATCAACATGCCCGTGATGGACGGCGAGGAGTTGGTGGGACATCTTCGTGAAGATCCGGCGTTGCGCGATATTCCGGTCATCGTGCTTTCCACGGATTCCACGCGGGCACGTGCCAACCGCATGGAGGCGGCCGGAGCCAGGGGGTACCTGGCGAAGCCGTTCACCGCGGAGACCCTCCGTAACGAAGTGGAGCGTGTTCTTGGCAATTTGCATGCGTGATCAGGGCCGTTTGCGGGAACAGCTCGCGGAATCGACGCGGTCGGTTCTGGAGACCATGTGTTCATTGATTCCATCACTGGACGAGGGTTTGAGCGAAGACCAGCGCGAGCAACTGGAGTGCATGGAGGTGAAATTCACCGGACCTTTGAAAGGAAGCCTGACGATGGCTGCCGGGCACGATGCCGCGGAAGTGCTGGCGCCCGCCTTCCTGGGTATGGAGTCCGAAGAAATGGCGCCGGACAGCGTGGCCGCCGTATTGGCCGAAATGGCCAACATGATTTGCGGAGCGACGGTCAGCCGGATGGAACCGGATGGCCTGTTCTCGCTTTCCATGCCGGCGCCGGCCGGTCGCTTGCCCGACGCGAAGGAGTGTACAGCGGAGTTGGGATTGGACTGCGGGTGCGGGTCGATCGTGGTGCAAATGAGGATTGAATGAGGGCGGGGCAGGTTGGGAACCTGCCCCACGGTGCTCACGGTGCTACTTGCTGCCGGACGGCTTGGCGGCCGCGGCGGGAGCAGTGGTGTTCTTCTTCACCGCTTTCTTGTGATGCTTCTTGGTGGTGGCCGTGGCGGCCGGTTTCTGCGCGTTGGCGTCGGGCTTGGCGGGCGTCGCCGGGCTCTGCTGCGCGCCGAACACCGGGACCATCGTGGCTACTGCCAGGGCAATTGTAAACAGACTCGTTTTCATTTTCTTTTTCTCCCTGCGGGCCTTTCTGCCCGCTCACAGTTTCATCTTGCGGTATCCAGGAAAAATCCACGATCGCCCGCGCAGGCTAATCCCGGGCCCCAATTCAGGGTGCCCCCGGTTAAGATTTCTTAGCCTGGAAAGGCCGCCAAATTGGGCTGATTCGGGCTATAGCCGTTCCTCGGCCCACGCGCGATACTGAAGGCGACATGGCTCCCCGGCCTATCACCAGCCGCAACATCTTCCGCGTCCTGATCGCGGGCTTCGCGCTGGTGATTCTGCTCCTGGTGGCGGCGGCGATCGTGGGACTGCGGAACATTCAGAGCATCCAGCTCGAGGCCAGCAACCTGCTCAAGGAGCAATCGGTTACCAATCGCCTGATCGACGAATTGCACAGCCAGCAGACCAGTCTGCGGGAGGTCTTCAGCGTGCTGGCGCGCGACCCGGAATCGGTCGATTCCGAGCACATCCTGCAGCAGGTGGAAGAGGCCGACCGCGACATCGGGCGCATCTCGGCCGAAGGCGCCTCCACCGCCGAAAGCGACCTATGGAAGCGCCTGAACCAGTCGTCGACGGCATTTTCGGACGAGGTGAGGCGCCTGCTTTCGGCGGAGAACCCCGAGACGTTTTCGTCCCTGGACCTTTTCCGCTATCACGAGGCCTTTACCAGCGTAGTGGCGCGCCTGCTGGAAGCCGAGTACAAGAAACTCAACCAGGCGCAGGAACAGATCGACCGGCGCACGGCGCGGCTCTCCGACATCTCGGTGGCGTTCGCCGGAGGCAGCGTGGCGTTGGCCCTGATCTTCACCGTGGCCACGGTGCGCGTGGTGTCGCAGCTCGTGCGCCGGATGGAGTGGCAGACCGAGGAGCTCGCCCGCGTCTCCTGGCAGATGCTGGAGAACCAGGAAGCCACGGCGCGCCGCTTCTCGCACGAGCTGCACGACGAGCTGGGGCAGTCGCTGACGGCGGTGAAGACGAACCTGACCGCGATGAATTCGCCGGAGCCGCGCGTGGCGGACTGCGTGAGGCTGGTGGACGAGGCCATCGGCAATGTGCGGCAGATGTCGCACTTGTTGCGGCCCACGATTCTGGACGATTTCGGACTGGAAGCGGGCCTGCGATGGCTGGCGGAGGGATTCTCGGCGCGCACGGGAATCGAAGTCACGGTTAACTCGAGCTACTCCGGGCGCCTGCCCGACGAAACCGAGACGCACCTGTTCCGCATCGCGCAGGAGGGGCTTACGAACGTCGCGAGGCACTCCGGCGCGGCGCACGCGAGCATCCAACTGAAGAGCGAGGGCGGCGAGATCCGGCTCTCCATTCAGGACGACGGGCGCGGGCTGCCCGCGGCGCCGGCGAACGGCCGCGGGATGGGACTGATCGGGATACGGGCGCGGGCCCGAAGCGCGGGAGGCGACGCGAGCGTGCGCTCGCGGCCGGGCCAGGGTGTTGTAATTGAAGTGCGGGTGCCGCTCGAACATGAAACGAATTCGCATCCTGCTGGCTGACGATCACGCCGTGGTGCGGCAGGGCTTCAAGATGCTGCTGGGCGCGCAGCCCGACATGGAGATCGTGGCCGAAGCCGCCAACGGCCGCGAAGCCGCGGAAAGGGCCGAGGAATCGCGGCCGGACGTGGTGGTGATGGACGTGGCCATGCCGGAGCTGAACGGCATCGAGGCCACGCGCCGGCTGGCCTCCTCGGCGCCGCACACGCGCGTGATCGCGCTCAGCATGCACAAGGATTCCGTTTACGTGCGCGAGATTCTGCGCGCCGGCGCGCGAGGGTACCTTCTGAAGGATTCGGGCGCGGAAGACCTGGTGAGCGCCATCCGCGCGGTGGCCCGCGGTGAAAGCTACCTGAGCCCCGCGGTCTCCAACGCGGTGCTGGACGATTACCGCCGGCACGTGACCAATCCGATCGACCTGCTGACCAGCCGGGAGCGCGAGGTGCTGCAGATGCTCGCCGAAGGCAAGACCAACAAGGAGATCGCGGGCGTGCTGAACCTGAGCGTGTACACTGTGGACGCGCATCGCGGGCGCATCATGGAGAAGCTGAACCTGCACAGCATCAACGACCTGGTGCGGTTTGCGGTGAGGAATGGAGTGATTGAGTAGGAAGGGGCAGGCCCTGGACAGGCTCTGAAGCCTATCCCACGTCGCATGCACGTTTGCACGCTTTGCGGCGTCATAGAATAGAAGGGAAGAACTGTATGTTCACGCTAAAGGACCGCCGCCGCGGCTTCTCCCTGATCGAGCTGCTGATTGTCATCACGATTATCCTGATCATCATCATGATCGCGGCCCCTCGCCTGAGCCGGGCGCGCATGTACTCGCAGGAGACCGCCGCTGTCGCCGCCATCAAAACCATCCACACCGCGGAGGTGCAGTATTACTCCCAGTTCGGCAAGTACGCCGTGTCGCTTACGGAGCTCGGACCACCGGCGAGCGGCGCCGCCGGTCCCGCCGCCGCCGACCTGATCGGCAGCGACCTGTCCGGAGGCCTCAAGAGCGGATACAAGTTCACGGTCACGGGCAACCAGGGTGGATACATCGTCAGCGCGGTGCCCGAGACGTTCAATGTCACCGGCAGCCGCACGTTCTTTTCCGACCAAAGCATGACCATACGCCAAAACTACGGGCAGGAACCGGCGACGGCCAACAGTCCGGAGATGAAGTAGGCCGGCGGCCCGCAAAATTTGCAAACTCTATACAATTAGGCAATAATTCGGCCGCGGGTCCCGTTTAGCATGGTGACGTGCAGGCTATCCATTCTAGTGAGGCCGAGGGGACCTCGCGGCGCCGCTTCTTCGTCGGTGCGATCTACGGCCTCTGGGGAGCGATATCGGCGGCCCTGGGCGTGCCTGCCCTCATTTACCTGCTGTTTCCGCCCAAGGTGCGCAAGGCCGAGGAATGGGTCGACGTCGGCGATATCACGCGGCTGACGCCCAATGTCCCAGTGGAGATGGCCTTCCGCAAGAACCGCGTCGACGGCTGGAAAGTGATCAGCGAGAAGAGCACCGCGTGGGTGGTGAAGGACGCCGCCAACGGCATCACGGCCTTTGGTCCGCAGTGTACCCACCTGGGATGCGCGTACCACTGGGACGACGCCAAGAGCGAGTTCCTCTGCCCGTGCCATAACTCGCTGTTCGCGGTCGACGGTAAGGTGGTCTCCGGACCGGCGCCACGGCCGCTCGACCGCTATGAAACCAGGCTGCAAGGCACAAGGCTGTTGATCGGCCGGCTCAACCAGGGTGGCGGGGAACACAAGGCATGAGGCGGCGCTGGAACGGCATCAACGACTGGCTGGACAACCGGACC
Organism: Verrucomicrobiia bacterium; assembly: GCA_035578025.1. GTDB lineage: Bacteria > Acidobacteriota > Terriglobia > Bryobacterales > Bryobacteraceae > Solibacter. Next base: position 9,601 of record DATJYJ010000451.1, on the reverse strand, counting down.
GGCATTCGCACCGCCGTGCGCCAGTTTCTGTACGAGGAAATCCCGGCATCCAGCGGCTGGCATCAGGTTTTCGGAAGCGTGGCCATCTTCCTGTTCCTGGTGCAGGCGTTCACGGGCGCTCTGCTGGCATTCAACTACGCGCCTACGCCGGGCGACGCCTACAACAGCCTGCGTTACATTCTGACCGAGCTCACCGGCGGACGGCTCATCCGCGGCCTGCACCACTGGGGCGCGAGCATGATGATCGTGGTGGTGGTGCTCCACATGGTGCAGGTGTTTCTGTACGGCGCGTACAAGAAGCCGCGCGAAGCCACGTGGATGGTCGGAGTGGTGCTGCTGCTGGTCACGCTGGCCTACGGGCTCACCGGCTACCTGCTGCCCTGGGACAATCGGGCTTATTGGGGCACCGTGGTGACCACGCAGATCGCGGGGCAGGCACCGGCCGTGGGTCCGTATCTGGCGCGATTGCTGGGCGGCGAGGGTGCGGTCGGCGTGGTGACGTTCGCACGATTCTATGGCATGCACGTGCTTCTGCTGCCGCCGGCCACGCTGCTGCTGATCGCGATCCACGTGTACCTGGTGCGCAAACACGGCGTGGCGCCGGCGCCCGGCGATGAGCAGCTTCCCAGGAAGCAGTTCTACCCGGTGCAGGTGTTCAAGGACACGGTGGCCATCTTCATCGCATTCGCCATTCTGTTCGTGATGGCGGTTGCGGTGCGGGTGCCGCTGGAACAACTCGCCGACCCGACCGACACGGCCTACATTCCCCGCCCCGAATGGTATTTTCTGTTTCTGTTCCAGACGCTCAAACTGTTCAGCGGTCCGCTGGAAATAGTGGGCAGCGTGGTGCTGCCCGGGCTGGCGGTGCTGGCGCTGATCCTGGTGCCGTTCATCGACCGCGCCAGAATGGTCCGGGTGACGCGGCGGACCACGGCCATCGCGTTCGTGGGACTGGCGGCGATCGGTTGGGGCGGGCTGACGGCCGCGGCGGTAAAATCCACGCCCAAGGAAGCGAGCGCCACCCAGGTGGACTACTCGGCGCCCACGGACTGGCTGCAACTTTCTCCGGAGGAGATGGCGGGCATCGGCTATTTCCGCAAGGAGAACTGCGCGTCATGCCACGTGATCGGCGGGCGCGGAACGGCCATCGGCCCGGACCTCACGCAGACCGCGATCCACAAAGACGCCGCCTGGATGATCGCGCATTTCAAGCGGCCCAGCGTGATGCGGCCCGGTTCGTCGATGCCGCCGATTCAGCTCAGCGACGCGCAGTTGAACGCGCTGGCGTCATTTCTGTTGAAGCTGAACGAGAAGAACGCCACCGCGCTGGACAACGCGCCGGATTTCGCCGTAGCGGGAGCGCTGGTTTACCAGGCGAATCGCTGCGGCGCCTGCCACCTGGTAAACGGCGGGGGCATGCGCATAGGACCTCCCCTGAACGGGCTGGCGAAGCGGCAGAGCCGCAACTGGGTGCTGGAGCACTTTAAGAACCCGCAGGCGCTGTCGCCCGGCTCCATCATGCCGCCGTACCGGCTGCCGCAGGGGGACCTGGAGAATCTTACTTCGTACCTGTTCGCGCTGCCGGATTAGCGCACGCGCGCTCCGCGCGCGGGGCAGGCCAGGAGGCCTACCCTACAAGAACTAGCGCTCGGCGTAGACGCTGCGGACGAAGCCGGCGACATTCATACTCGGCCAGTCGGCGTACTTCGCCTTGAACTCGGTGCCGAGCTGTTTTCCGGCATCGTCGACAGTTACGCCCTGCTGCTTGAGCTCCAAGGCGCGCCCGCGCAGGTCGCTGATGAATTTCTTCTCCAGCGCGACCATCGAGCCATCGCCGGGAGCGCTGTGGTCGGGCAGGACGTGCAGCACGTTCAGAGCCGCCACCTTGTCCAGCACCGCGAGCCAGCTCGCGGGCGTGCCGCCATCGCCGAAGATGTTGGGCACGACTTTGTTCTGCACCACATCTCCCGAGATCAACGTGCGGTCCGGTTCGACGAAGGTCAGCTCATCTCCCTTCGTGTGCGCGCCGCCGAACCAGAGCAGGCGCGCGGTCACACCGCCCAGATCCACCGCGGCCTCGTTGTCGAAGGTGATGTCGGGCTTGCGCAGCGTCGCGCCGGTGAGCAGTTCCTTCTGCTGCGGCGAGCGGCCGGCGAACATGGCGATCATCTCCTGGCCGTGCGCCTCCATTTCCTTCTGCTGCACAGCGTCGCGGATGAGGATGGTGCTGGCGGGGAATCCCGCGTCGCCTCCGGCGTGCTCAGGATGAAAATGCGTGGTGGTGAGATAGAGCTTCTTGTTGCCCGGCGCCAGTTTCGCCACGACGCGCGCGATGGTGGCGCCGTTGCGAGGTCCCAGGCCGGTATCGACCACCAGTGTGGCGGTGCTGCCCACCACGATCCCGATGTTCGGCCATCCCATGATCGCCCAGACGTGCTCGGAAACCTTGACGGCGTCCTCCCCGAGCACCGGGTTATTCTGCGCGGACGCGATGAGCGCGCCCAGGGTGATCAGCAACGTCAGTTTCATACGCGGTACCTCCTGATCTCGGCTTCCGATACTTCGCTGCTCATGCCCGGCTCTTCGGGCGCGAGCATCTCGCCGTTGACCAGCTTGTGCGCGCCGCTGGTCTCCATGTAGATCGCGTTGGGCATGGCGAGCAGCATGTTGAGATTGGTGTTCCCGCCGCCATGGCTGGCGAGCTCGAGGTTGTAGGCATCGGAAAGCGCGGCGATCTCCATCCACTCGGTGACGCCGCCGGCACGGCGGTTGTCGGGCTGCACCACGTCGACGCCCTTGCGCGCGATGAGGTCGGCGAACTGGTATTTGGTGGCGAGGTTCTCGCCCGTGGCGATGCGGATGTCCAGCGCCTGGGCCAACCCGGCGAAGCCTTCCATGTCGTACGGCGGCAGCGGCTCCTCCAGCCAGAAGCAGCCCATCTGCTCGTAGACTTTGCCGCGCCGCCGCGCCTCGTTGCGGTTGAACACCTGGTTGGCGTCCACCATCACGCGCTTGCCTTTGCCCACGACGTCGAAGGCGAGCTTGATGCGGCGGATGTCATCGTCCATGGAATCGCGGCCCACTTTGATCTTCACGGCATGGTAGCCCTGCTCCATGGCCTGTTCGAGCGCGCGGCGGTAGTGCGAGAGATCGGCGTCATCGTCGTAATACCAGCCGCACATGGAGTAGACGGGCAGGCGGTCGCGGAAGGCGCCCAGCATGCGGTAGACGGGAAGGCCGGCGCTCTTGCCCAGGATGTCCCAGACCGCGATATCGACGGCGGCGATGGCGAACTGCACCACGCCGGTGACGCCGTTGTATTCCAGCGCCTTCCAGAGCTCAGCGCGAATGCGGCGGGGGAACGCCGGGTCCTGCCCGATGAGGACCGGCTTCACTTCCTGTTCCAGGATGGTCTGCACGACGCGCGGACCGCCGGCGATCATGCCGAACGAGCTGCTGGCCCAGCCGGTGATGCCGGCGTCGGTCTTGAGCCGCAGGACCACGCTGCCGCTATCGACACCCAGCTTGTGGATGGCGTCGTAGGTGGGCGTGCCGGGAGGGCGCTTCAGGACGTCGGTCTCGAGCGCGGTGATCCGGATCTGTTTCTGCTGTGCCGCGGCGGCGCGGAACGCGGCTCCGGCAGCGGGGATTGCCGCCGCCGAGCGAAGAAGCTGTCTTCGGTTCATGTTGCCCCTCCGCACTCCATTATTATCGAGAGATGCGACTCGCGCTTGCCCCGATCCTGGCCGTTCTGCCCCTGGCCGCGCAACAGAGCCCTATGGACTTCCTGAATCACAATCGCCCAGTGCCCGACGCGCACAACTGCTATCCCTACAAAGGCCAGTGGAAGGACCGCATCGACCGGGCGCTGCGCACGCCGTTTCCGGTCGCGATCGAGCAGGACATCGCCTGGGCGCGCGGCGAGCCGGTGGTTTCGCACGACGCCAAAACCACGGGCGGCGAGCTGCCGTTACGGACGCACTTCTTCGAACGGGTGCGGCCCATCGTGGAGAAGGCTCTGGCGGAGAACGACCGGGCGCGGTGGCCGATCATCGTCCTTCACTTCGATTTCAAGAGCGTCCAGCCGGAGCTGCTGCAAGCCGTCTGGGACCTATTGGGCGAATACCAGGGCTGGATCACTACCGCCGAGAAGACCGCGGACCCCAGCCGCCTGTCGCCGTTCGACCCCAAGCCGCTGCTGGTGCTCACCGAGGACGCGGATGCGCAGGAAGAGGTCTTCTTCAAGCAGGTGCCGGTGGGCGGGCGGCTGCGAGTATTCGGGTCGGCGCACACGGCCACCCTACAGGCAGCCAACCGGGCGGAACGCGAGCACCTTCAGGCAACGCTTCCGCCCGATCGACTGCTCACCCAGCCGGCGACGAACTACCGCCGCTGGTGGAACAATTCCTGGTTCGTGGTGGAGGAGGGCGGCCAGCACAAGGCCGGCGACTGGACGCCCGACGACGATCGCCGCCTGCGGGCACTCGTGGATCACGCGCACAAGCTGGGCTACTGGATTCGCTTCTTCACGCTGGATGGCTTCGCGCCCGGCGAGGACAAGGGTTGGGGCGATACTTACAACTTCGGGAGCCGGGAGGCCGTGATGCTGCGGTGGAAGGCCGCGGTGGCGGCGGGCGTGAACCTGATCGCCAGCGATCAGTATGAGGAACTGGCGGCGGTGATCCGCTAGCGCTTACTTCGGCAGCACCGGCCGGGCGCGCTCGACGCGCCACTGAACGCCGCCGCCTGGCGCCTCGCGCCCGGTGCGGGTGATCCTCTGGTCGCCGTCGGCAAGGTATTTCAGGTGGACCCAATCGAAGGCCAGGCCCGCCGACGCCACCAGCTTCATGTACTCGCCGTGCGCGGTTTCGTCGGGCGCTTCGGTGTAGCCGGCATCCCAGGTGATATCGGGTGAGATCCCGCCGACGCCGCCGCTTCCCGGCGCGGGCGCGGCGCCGGCTCCACCTTCGCCGCCTCCGGCGCCGCCGCGGCCCGCGCTGCCCTTGAGCGACATGTAAATCCGGATGTCGTTCACCAGCGGCTGAAACATGTTTTTCGGCTGCCAGCGCTGGCCGAAGCGCTCGTAGCGGCTGTTCATGCGCTGTTCGAGCGGCAGCAGGCCGGGCACCTCGCGAACGGCGGACACGATGCGGTCCTGAAGCGCGTACGCGGTCGCCTTGCTGTAGGGGTGCTGCTCGTCGCGCAGGTAGCCGAGGCTGGTGAACCAGCCGCGCGGAATCCACCACGCGCGCCCGTTGTTCGCGCCCTGGCGGCTCTGCACCCAGCCGGAATATTCGCTGAACGGTTGTACCCATTCGTGCGACGGGTAGCCGTGCGGGTTGAGAAAGGCGTCGGGCAGCCACGCATCGATCAACTGCTTGCGGGTGCGCGATTCGGGATAGATCGGATCGGTCTCGGTCTGGCCGGCGGACACGTCGGCGCTGAGCGAGCCGTGATAGCCGGGATGCAGCATGTTGTCGGGCGTGATCTTCGCCAGGTCGACGGAGAGCTGCGCGCCGTCGGGATTGGTGATCGGATGCAGCACGACGTTCACGCGCTTGAGCACCTCGCGCCTGGCGGGATCGGTGGCGAGCTCCTCGGCGAGCTTCAGAATATGGCTGGTGCTGGAAACCTCGTTGGCATGCTGGCGTCCGGAATAGACGATGACCGGCTTGGTGGTGGTCTCCTTGGCGACGCTGCGCAGCGTGGACGGGCTGGGCAGCATCATGTCGGCGGCCCAGATGTTCTCCCCGAGGTAGCTGCGGCCCATCCAGTAGACGGTGACGCCCGGCGTATGCGCGAGGCGGGAGAGGACGGCGGCGTTCTCGGCGGGGCTGATGGCTTCGTCCCACTGCACGATGGGCGTGGCGCCGATGGGCTTCACGTCGGTGATGAGCGGACGCTTCGTTGCCGGCGCCGTGACGGTCCACTCGGCGACGGCGCGCTCCGGCGGAGTGTCGGGCCTGGCGGTGACCGGGAGCGGCAGCTCGAACTCGATCGACATCTGCTTCAGGTGCGGATAGGCCAGATCGTCGGCGTACAGGCCGGCGGTGTGCATGCGCTCCAGCCAGCGCAGTTGGCCGCGCGCACGCTCCACGGGGAAGAGGCTGCGGTCCACCTGGTCCTGGCCCTCGAGTTTCAGCCACTCGTCGTACTTGTCGTCGAGATAATCGGCGGGCATCACCCAGGTGAGGCGTTGTACGCCGTCTTCACCGGCCTTCACGCGGGCCTGCACGAGGCGCGGCATCATCTCGCCGGCGATCGCCGGCAGATTCCGCTCCTGTTTGTGCGAGCGGCCCTGCGCGTCGGTCCAGCTCAGACGGACCAATGGGTTCGCTTCCGGCTTGCCATAGAACTCGATGTGGACGCGGCCGTCCTGGCCGTCTTCGCTGCGGTGAACGATGGGGATCACGCGGCCGATGTAGCCGAGCGGCCGGCCGGTCTCGAGATCGCCCATCATGGCCATGAAGTTGTCGGTGGAGTAGAACGTGTCCTCCTGGAGCGCTTCCAGGCTGGAGATGCGCTCGCGGTCGAGGTCGAGATTGTAGTCCGGCTCGCTCATGTGGATGTCGAGCTTGAGCGTGTCGAAGGGCGGCGCGAATTCGGCGCGCAGCTCGCCATGCACCTGCGACATGACGAACTGCCAGACCTTGGGCAGTGTCTGGTTCTGATAGTGGTCCCAGAATTCCTCGATGTCGGTCTTGATGCGCTCGTCGAGCAGGGGCTTGCCGCCGGCTTCGAGCTTGACCCAGCCGGTATCCACCTGCACCTGTTCGTAGCGCGGAAGGACGCCGTTGTAGGGCTGCGAGACGGTGGGCACCGTGAATTCGCGGCTGAGGATTTCCTTGCCGGCGGCATCGAAGGCGCGGGCGCGGTAGGTGGGGCTGCCGGACCCGGGCTCGAACTGGTGCAGTGTGACCTTTTCGAGCGGGATATTCAGCTTTCGCGCCAGCATCTCGTCGACGGGATAGAGTTCCTGCACCCAGCGCGCCTCGCTCCACATGGAGCGCATGCCGGTGGGGTCGACGTTGCGGGCGAACTCGATGCTAACGCCGGCCACTGGCTTGGCGGCGAGGGCGTTGGCTACGTCGTCCATCAGCCAGCTATAGCCGGGCTTGTAGGCGCAAAGCACCGTGACGCTGGTGCGCTGCGGGTCCGCGCCGGCCCGGATCAGCAGTTCTTTCAACTCCGATTCGAGCTTGCGCCGTTGTTCGGGACCTTCGCTGACCAGGGCGGTGAGCCTGACTTCCTGGCGGCGGGGCATTTTCGCGGATGCGGCGCGCACAGCATCCACGAGGCGTTTGCCTTCCCACGGGATGACGATGTCTTCGGCGAAGGTGGGGGCCTGTTTTTGAAACTCGATGCCGGGCGCGCGGAAGTGGAGCTCGTCGCAGCAGCGGGTGCCCGCGCGCAGACTGGCGGCTTTCACGGTCGCGCCGGGAATGACCTGGCCAATGAAGGAGGAGAGCTTCGGGTCGGCGACGTCGGCGTAGACTTCGGCCTTCACGTCTTTGGTGTCGGGGGCGATGTCCCTGGCCCAGCGCTCCAGGTGATAGAGCGCGGCCGCGGCCTGTCCGGCGCCGGAGCGGAGAGAAAAGAAGCGGTGGAGGTCGTAGCGGATCTCTTCGATGGCGAGGTACGGTTTGCCGGTCTCCCAGAGGTTCGGCGCGTGGCCGGAGACCCAATCGACGGCGGCGGCGGAGCCGGCATCGTCGCCGCACACCAGCACTGCGGGACGGCGGGTGAAGGCGTCGTCGACGACGTCGATTTCCCCTTCGCCGGGATCGAGGGCGTTGTGCTGCGTGCGCAATTTCTGCGTGGCTTCGCGGGATAACGCGGAATCGCCGGCGATCACGGCCTTGCTGCGAACGTCGCGGGGGACGGCGCTGCCGGCAGGGCTGGCAAGTGGCAGCGTGATGCCGGTGGTCTCCATACCCATGCGGGCGGCGAGATTGGCCATTGCAACTCCCGCGGCGCCGGCAGGCACGTAGAGGTGTGAGTCGAGCGTAGAGGGGACCGGCATGCGCGGAGTTCCGGTGAAGAGGCCGCGGCTGGTGTAGAGGGCGGCGAGATCGAGCCGCGGCGGAGGATTGCCGGCGGCATCGGGCTGGGCGTTCGCGGGCGATGCGGGGGCGGGGCTTACGGCGGGAGGATTCAATTGCACCACGCTGCCGGACCGCAGGAATGCGCGGCTCACGCCCGCTTTTCCGCGTGCGTAGGTGACACCCGTGAGGTCGCCGAGTTGACTCAGCGGGTCGCCGGGAACGCGCCACTGGTAGGGCGCGCGGGCGGAGCAGGCATCGGCGGCTGCGAGCAGGCCTTCGTCATCGGCGCCGAGAAGGGCCAGATTTCCGTGCAGCTCGAAAATCCCACCTTCTTCTTTCGCGAGCTGAGCGACTAACGCCGCCGCCTCACTCGCCATCGATGCGGGCACGGCGTCCTTTCCGACGAAGATGCGCGGTCCGGAGCCGGCATCGCCGGCCGCGGTCACGACCAACGGCGGAGTGAAGCCCGTGGAGCCGTAGCCCACGCGCGCGGCCAGATTCGCAGCCGCTGCGTTCTCGGCGGCGGAAGGGTGCGCGGGCACCACGATTTTGCCAGCGACGAAGTCCGCGATGCCGTCCCCGTTGGTGTCCATGAGCATCCAGCCGGTGGCGAACGGGTCGGCGACGCGGGCAGGTGCGCCGGAGTCCTGGAGCGCAAAGCCGCAGGCGACCAGAACGAGCAGGGCGAACAGAGGGGTTTTCGGCATAGCGGTGTCCTTCCGTTATATAACAACCCTATGAGACGTACGCTGCTTACGCTTGTGGCCGCCTTGCCGTTGTGCGCGGCGGATGTAAACACGTTTTCCATCGTGGCCTACGATCCCGCGACTGGAGATTGCGGCGTCACGGTCGCGTCCAAATATTTCTCCGTCGGCGCCGTGGTGCCGTGGGGCGAGGCGGGTACGGGGTGCGTGGCCACGCAGGCCAACGTCAACGTGGGCTATGGGCCGCGCGGGCTCGAGTTGCTGCGCCAGGGGCTCACCGCGAAGCAGGTGATCGACAAGCTGCTGGCGGACGACACATTTCCGGGCAAGGACGGGCGGCAGGTCGCCGTGGTGGATGCCAAGGGCAACATCGCGGCATATACGGGTCCGAACGCGCCGAACTGGGCCGGCGACCGCCAGGGCAAAAACTGCTCGGCGCAGGGCAACATCCTGGTCGGCAAGCAGGTGCCGGAGGCGATGGTGCAGGCGTTCGAATCTACGCAGGGCGATCTGGCGGAGAAGCTCTTCGCCGCGCTCAAGGCCGGCGACGATGCGGGCGGCGATTCGCGCGGCAAGCAATCCGCATCCATGCTGGTGGTGGGCAAGGGGCGCGGCCGCAACATCAACAACGACCGGTTGATTTACATCAACGTGGACGACAGTCCCGCACCGATTCCCGAGTTGCGCCGCCTGCTGGACATCAACCAGGGGTGGCTGTATCAGCAGTGGTCGCAGCAGTTACGTTCCTCCGGGAAAAACAAGGAGGCGCGCGATGCCGCGGCCAAGGCAGCCAGGTACATGCCCAGTGGCAACGCACAACTGAATGTCGGGCTGATGGATTACGAGTTGGGC
>DATJYJ010000450.1:0-3690 GCA_035578025.1 Verrucomicrobiia bacterium | reverse complement strand
GGCGCCCTTGACCGGGATACTCTTCACTTTCGTCAGACTCGCCGTGTCGATCACGTCCACAGCGCCGGGCGCCTCTGCGATCCCCACGTAGACGTGCGAACCGTCTTTCGCCACAGCGACATTGTTGGGCCGCCCGCTCAGTGGAATCCGCTTGGTCACCTTGAGCGTCTTCGCGTCCACCACGTCCAGCGTGCTCAGCGATTCGTCGGTCACGTAGATCCGCGCGCCATCGGGCGCAATGGTGACGCCGTGCGGGACTTCGATATCTTCGATCGTCCCTACTACCTGGTTGGTCGCAGGATCGATCACGTGAATATTGTCGCCGGCCGCATTGGTTTGCAAAACCCGCGCCCCATCGGCGCGCAGCATCGCTGCCGCCGCGAAAATTCCCAACGCTACACGAATCCGCGTCATTTGGACCCTCCCAATATCTGTCCGTTCACCCAGGCGGCGAGCGTCTGCCACTCCGGGTCGCTCTGCGATTTCCAGTGCTTGCCCCCCGCATGGAAGCGATCGCCCCCGGCTTCCTTGGCCAGCGGATGGAGCAGCATCGGGCTCTTCATCGGCTTGCCCGGGACCACGAACAGCTTCCACATGGCATAGTTCTTTCGGGACTGCTCTTCGTTCCACGTGGCGGCGCCTGGGGTCAGCAACTCCAGGGGCGGGCTGCCATGACTGTGGCACGTTACACAGCGCGCATGTCCGGGGCGTTTGGCGAGAAAGACAGGCTGCACGCGCTGTTTGAAAAACTCGAAGTCCAAAGTTGGACCGTCTGCCGGCGATGCCGGCCACGCAGCACCCAACGCAGCCAGCGCCAGAATCCGCAGTACCCTCATTTCCACCTCGTTTACAAGAAGCTATCACACCTGCCGCTTCGATATAATCCCCGAAATGAAGTTCCCCGCGACCCTGCTCCTCCTCGCGCTCTGTATCGGGCGATCCCACGCCGCGGGACGCCCCGTCGAGCTCCCCGATTACTACCGTGTCGAGACGGCCGCCACGACCGCAATTTCGCCCGACGGCCGCTGGGTGGTCTTCGTGCGCAACACCATCGTGGAATCCGAAAACGGCCATCACAGCGAGCTTTGGATCGCCCCCTCAGACGCTTCGGCGCCCGCCACACGCCTGACCACGCCCGCGTTCAACGCATCCGCGCCGCGCTGGAGCCCCGATGGAAAAGTGCTCGCGTTCCGCTCCACCCGGCGCGCGTCCGCGCCTGGAGCCGCTGAACCCGCGGGTCGCGGCGGCGGACGGCGCGGCGGCGCCGCCGGCGGCGAGAGCGACACCTGGTTTCTGCGGATGGACCGCCCGAGCGGCGAAGCGTACCAGGTCCCCGGAGTCGAAGGCACCCCCATTTTCAGCCCCGACAACCGGTGGATCGCCTTCACCCGGGCCACGCCGCCCGCGCGCCCGCCGCGCGATCAATCCCCGCTCGAGCGACAGCTCGAGCAGCGCTTCAAGGGCCGCGTCTACGATTGGATGAACGCGCGCTTCGATGGGCGGGGATACCTGCCGGACCCGCGCGATCCGGCCGCCACGCCGCCGGCGGAGCTCTATGTGGTTGCCCGGGACGGCGGTGCTGCGCGGCAGGTCACGCGCCTCGGCGTCGATGTCCGCGAGCCCGCATGGCGTCCCGATTCCGGCGCGCTCGCCTTCGTTGCCGATTCGCACCAGCGCGACGAGTACAGCTACGAGCGCGCCGATCTGTGGGTAGCCGCTCTCGATGGCACGGTCCGCCGCCTCACCGACGACGGATTCGAGCACGATTCTCCGGCCTGGTCGCCGGACGGTCATTCGCTTGTCTTCCGCCGGCGGCAGAGCCTCAGCCAGATCATACAGGCCAAGCTGAACCACGGCGCCGCCGTGGATGTCTACCGCATGCCGGCCGAAGGTGGGGCCATGTCGAACCTCACCGCCGAGTGGGACCTGATTCCCGATCCGCCGGTCTACAGCCCGGATGGCCGGTTCGTCTATTTCCCTGCCGCCGTGGGCGGCGACACACAGCTCTTCCGCATTCCGTCCAACGGCGGACGCGTGGAGCAACTGACCCGCGGCGAGCGCAATCTGGGCGGTTTCAGCTTCTCGCAGAGCTTCGACCGCATGGCATTCACCGCTTCCGATGCTCTTCGGCCCGCCGAAGCTTTCGCCGCCCGCGTCGATGGCTCTGGAGAGTGCCAGCTCAGCAGCTTCAATGAGGCGTGGATCAAAGACGTCGATCTGGCCAGGGCAGAGCGGATTCACTTCCCCAGCAAAGACGGCACACAGATCGAGGGCTGGCTCATGTTTCCCCACACCGTGAAGCCGCCCTACGCGCTGATCCTCAGCATCCACGGCGGACCCCACGGCGCCTACGGCAGCGCATTCACCTTCGAATTTCAGTGGCTGGCCGCCAACGGCTACGCCGTGCTCTTCACCAATCCGCGCGGATCCACGGGCTACGGAGAGAAGTTCCTGTGGGCCACGTGGGGCGGCTGGGGCAAACGCGATTTCGAGGATGTGATCGCGGGCGTCGATTACGCGCTGGAGCGCTACCAGATCAACCCCAAGCGGCTCGGCGTCACCGGCTATTCCTACGGCGGCTTCATGACCGATTGGACCATCACCCAGACGGACCGCTTCGCCGCCGCGGTCACCGGCGCCGGAATTTCAAACTGGTTGAGCGACTACGGCACGGCTGACATCCCGCGCACCAAGGAGAGCGAATTCTACGGCTCGCCTTGGGAAAGCGACAGCAATCAGCTCATGCGCTCGCTCTCGCCCATCACTTACGCGGCGAATGTGAAGACTCCGACCCTTTTCGTCCACGGCGAAGCCGACATGCGGGTGCCGATTGAGGAAGCCGAGCAGATGTACACGGCTTTGAAGAAGCGCCACGTGCCGGCGAAGTTCATCCGGTACCCGGGTAACTACCACGGAGGATGGCCGCCGTGGGACATGGTGCACCGGTATTACCAGGAGGTTCAGTGGTGGCGCGAATTTCTGCAATAACGGCGCTTGCGACTACGCCGTCAGCGCCTTGATCCGGAGGTGCAGCCGGCTCTTGTAGCGGGCAGCCGTGTTCTTCTTAATAACTCCGATCTTGACCGACCGGTCGATCATCGAGAAGGTCTTCGGCAGCAGGTCCGCGACCGTCTGCGTCTCTTTCGCGGAGATCGCGCGCCGCAAGGCCCGGATCGCATGCCGCAGGCGGCTCTTGTTCTTCTGATTCGCTTCCGTGCGCCGTTCGTCCTGGCGCACCCGCTTGAGCGCGGAAAACGTATTCGCCATCTTGTAACTGAAATCCTTACAGAGAGATTGAGCCTTTATCTTAACATACGCCCGGGTGCCGGCGTCCGCGGCTCAATCCTCCTCCAGGCCTAATTCTTTGCGCAGCGGAGTGAAATCGAACGCCGCGTCCCCTTCTTTCGCCCGGCGAGCCTCCCCGTTCTCCATCATCCGGATCAGGTCCAGGACAGCTCTGCGCCCGGCGCTGGTTCTCACCGCCTCGCGCGGCGTCTTGCCTTCCAACGCGGGAAGCTTCTCATCGGGCCAGGTTGCGTAGTGCCGGGCCTTCATCTGGCCGATCAGTTCGCGCTGCACTTCGGGTGGAACGCTTTTGGGCTGCTTCGCCGGCTTTTCCCCCTCCAGGCGGTTCATCGCCGATTGCACCGATTCGAACGAGTCGCCCAGGTGCTTCAGGCACCCCTTCGC
>DATJYJ010000449.1:0-4909 GCA_035578025.1 Verrucomicrobiia bacterium | reverse complement strand
GTTGCCGGAAGTTGTCTTTCCACTGCATCCGGAAAAGTGCGGCGATGTATCGCCCGATCCCAGGTCCGTGCCGCGTAACGGGAGTCCGTACCGGACACGGGCGACGCCATTCATGATCCAACGGGCGCTCCGTGGTTGGTTGTATCCATACCTGCGGTCGCGGGTTTCACCTGGCGATTTCCACCCCATCATTGCGTACCTGTTTACCGAATGGAAATGCAACCTCGACTGCCATTATTGCTGGGCGTTCGACAACAGGGTCAGGGGAATGACCGAGGATACCGCCAGGAAATCCATCGACTGGCTCTACGATACCGGCTGCCGCGTCCTCGCGCTCATGGGAGGAGAGGTCCTACTCCGGCCTCAGTTCGCTCACAAAGTCGTTTACTATGCGGCCCAAAAGGGATTTTGGGTCTATGTACCGACAAACGGGCGCCTGATGAGAAAAGACGTAATAGACAGGCTGGCCGATGCCGGCGTTGCTACGTTCAATCTGGCGGTAGATTCCGTCGAAGACCGTCCCGAATTGCCGAAGGCCCTCAACCCCATCCGGCGGGAGTTCGAATATCTCGTTGCGAAGCAGTACGTGTACGACTACAGCGTGTTTTTCAACATCAATATCACACGCATCAATCTGGAGGACGTCAGGCAACTGACTGAGATCGCGCATGACGTTGGCATTGCGACCGACTATCACATCAACGAGCCGCCGATGCTCGATCAGCCCCACTTTCGACACCAGGATGGGAACAGCACGTTCATCACGCGAGAGGACTGGCCCCGGGTAGAAGCAGTCGTCGACTGGTTGATTGAGAAGAACCGCTCGGGCTACAAGATGGTGAATTCCGTCGCGCGCCTGAAACAGATGAAGGACTTCATGCGCGGCGAGCTACAGGAGTGGAATTGCCGGGCGGGTCAGAATTCCTTGATTATCCGTACCGACGGCACGCTGGCTCCGTGTTTCCCAATGTACTCTGCAACTTGTGATTGGGGCGTTGCGGGCAAGCCGAAGTTCGACAAGGAGCAACTTGCCAATCTCAAGCGGGAATGCCAGCCACATTGCTTCTCGACGCTGAACCACAATCTCGCATACTGCTATGACGCCGGGCGAGTATTCAAGTGGGTGGCAAAACAGACGCTGCGAGGTTTCCAGGGGACCACCGGCGCCTTCGACGAGTGAGGGGCGCACGGATAGTTCATCGTGGAGCCGTGATGGCCATGGTGCAGAGTCTCGTTTTGCTGGCGATGATCGAAGCCGCGCCGCCTCCGCCACTGACTGCTCCTGAGATCGTGGAGCGGATGGTCCACGCGGATAAGGAGAGACTCGCGGCTCTTGCCGGCTATACAGGCATTCGCCGGTACCGGTTCGAGAACAGGGGTTTCAACAAGCGCGCCGAGCTGACCACCCGTGTGGCGTGCGACAGCAGCGGCGCAAAGACCTTCGAGGTGACAGCCGAAAGCGGCTCCCAATTCGTGCGCAGTCACATCATCCGCAGGATGATTGACGCGGAACGGGAAGCCAGCCAGAAGGGCGAGCACGAACAAACCCGTATTGTCCCCGATAACTACGACTTCCGCCTCATCGGCACGGACACCCTGGATGGACGCGGCAGTTATGTGCTCGAAATCAGTCCGAAGACGCAAAACAAGTTCCTGATTCGCGGCCGGATCTGGGTGGACGCCAATGATTTTGCCATCGCTCGGATCGAGGGGCAGCCCGCCAAGAGCCCCTCGTTCTGGATACGCAGCGTTCAGGTGGTTCAAAGGTACGAACGCATTGGGCGATTCTGGCTGCCCGTGATGAATGAGTCGAAGGCGCAGGTCAAGATCTTCGGCGCCACGGAAGTGGTGATTGAATACTCCGATTACTTCACGAGCGTCCGAGAGACGCACGCGCATCGCGAACGGCCTCCGTTTCAGGAGCGCCCTCGGACGCTACTTCCGGCATCGACCCTACTACCCCGGCCCGACAGCAAACCTGCATCATCGGGTGTTGGCCCGCAACCGTGACAGACCAGGAATGCGAAACGTGCGCGAGGCTTTGGCGCGACTACCGATTAGCCACTCTTCATTTCGACTATCTGGATGAAGAAGCGAAAGAAGAGGCAGAAGAAACCACCGGCGACCTGATCCACTTTCTATATGCCTCGTTGAGGGCTGAAGAGGCGGAGCGGAGGGTAGCCGGAGCTCTTCAGGCCATAAAGGAGCACTTCGCCGGCACTGGCCATTGATATTCGTGCGGTTTGCGGATCGGGCGGCGCGGCCGCTCCCCGCTGGAGCAGTCCCCTGGGAAGCCCGGCGGGCGCGGTGGGCGTGATGGAGATCAAACCGAAGAGCGTCGGAAAATATTCCTGAGTCCGCGGCGGCCAAGCCACATCGTCCTCCGTGGCATGGAGCGAAGGGTCAATCGCAGTGAAAGACAGGGTGCAGACCTAAGTCCCCGGAAGGTGGTACGGCCGTGATCACATTGCTGTCCGGGTACCAGAAGAGCTGGCTTCCGCGCGACATCGCGGCGGGAGTTTCGGTGGCTGCGGTGGCGCTGCCGATTGCGATGGCGTTCGCGCACCTGGCCGGAGTGCCGCCGGTTTACGGGCTCTATGCCAGCCTGCTTCCGCTGGTGGCTTACGCATTGCTCGGCTCGTCGCCGCAACTGATCCTGGCGCCGGATGGCGCGACGTGCGCCCTGGTGGCTGCAGTGGTGGCGCCGCTGGCCGGGAACGATCTGGCGCGCTACGTCACCCTGACCTCGGCCCTGGCCATCCTGTGCGGTGTTTTCTGCGTAGCAGCCGGGTTGGGCGGCCTGGGATTCCTGACCAATTTCCTGGCCCGGCCGATCCTGGCGGGTTATCTGAACGGGATCGCGATTTGGATCATCACCGGCCAGATCGGGACGTTGTTCAGACTGAACCTGGAGTCTGCCCCTTTCTTCCGCCTGATCTGGCTGTTCCTTGGAAAGGTCGGCGAGACCCACCTGCCGTCACTGGCCCTGGGTCTATGTACGCTGGCTGTAATGTTGCTGTTGTCGCGGTTCGCTCCCAAGGTGCCCGGCCCCCTGGTTGCGATGGTGGCAGGAATCGCCTGTTCGGCCGCATTTGGCTTTGCCGGGCATGGCATAAAGATGCTTGGCGCGATTCCCGCGGGACTGCCGGTACCGGCCCTTCCATCGCTCAGCATGAGCGACTGGAAATCGCTCCTATCGGGAGCGGCCGGGTTGGCGCTGATCAGCTATGCCAGCGCCATGGTTACGGCACGCGGCTTTGCCACCAAGAACCACTACGCGATCGATTCGAACCGGGAGTTCATCGCGCTAGGCGTTGCCGATATCGGCGCAGGGCTATTACAGGGATTCGCCATCAGCGGAGCCGATTCGCGCACGGCCATGAACGACTCGGTGGGCGGCAAGACCCAGGTCACGGGACTGGTGACGGCACTGGTGCTGGCGCTGATTCTGATGTTTCTCACTGGGCCGCTGGCCGGGTTGCCGATGCCGGTGCTGGCGGCGGTCCTGGTAAAGGCGGCACTCGGTCTGTTCGACCTCAAAGCGCTGGCGACCTTGTGGCGCGTAAGCCGCAGAGAATTCCTGCTCTGCATGATCACACTACTCGGGACCATCACGGTCGGGGTGCTGCAAGGGGTGCTGATTGCGATCGCGGTTGCAATCATCATGCTGCTGGCGAAGAGTTCCCGGCCGAACGATGCAGTACTGGGGCGGATTCCGGGAACGGACACTTACGTGGACGCGGCGCTTCATCCCGAGGCGGAGTTATTCCCCGGCCTTGTGATCTACCGCTTCGAAGCTGGTCTGCTGTTCTTTAATTCGGATCACTTTAAAGCGCGCATCCTGTCGATGATCCACAGCGCGGCAACACCCGTGCGGCACCTGGTGGTCGACGCCGGGACGATACCCCTGCTGGATACGACCGGGGCCGCGACGCTGGATGAACTGCGCGGCGAGCTCGAGCGCCAGGGCATCGGGATGTCGGTGGCGTCGGCCAAGAAGTCCGTCGAATACATGCTCGATCGCAGCGGCTTTACCGTGCAGCTCGGAAAGGAACGTATGTACCCGGCGATCGAGCCGGCAGTACAAGCGCTGTGCGGGGAAGGCGCAACTAAGGCGCTGCCGGGAGTGAAGGGAGCCAATGGAGAGGAGAGATAGGACATGGAATCGTCCCGCCAGTGGATTGAATTCATCGCCAAGGCAGTCGAGATGTTGGCGATCGCGATCATGGTTGTTTTTATTGCCATTGGCACCTCCAGGTTTCTTTTCCACTCGCTCACCAAGATCGAAGGAGCCTACGAGCGGTACCGGATCGTCTTGGGAAAGACGCTGCTGCTGGGGCTCGAGCTCCTGGTTGCCGCCGACATCATTCAGACCGTCACTCTCGAACTGACGCTGACCAACCTTGCGGCGTTGGGAGGGCTGGTCGCGGTGAGGACGGTTTTGGGATGGACCCTGACCGTCGAGGTGGAGGGCCACTGGCCGTGGCAGGACACCAAGGAGTCCCGGATCGGATCGGAGCGCAGCGGCGCGTAGGAAGCACAAAGATAGGAGCTGTGTGATGGAAGAGTTCTTTAGGAGGATTTTTGAGGATCTGCTCGGCAGGGTACACGGCGCGATGACTTTTCGCTTGTTCCTGCAGCCAATCATGGCCGGCGTTCCCGCCGTGCTGGACGGGATTAAGGACGCCAAGGCGGGCAAGCACCTCTATTTCTGGGCGCTATTCACGGAGCCGAAACACCGGGAGGAACTCCTAAAGGGCGGCTGGAGATCGGTGGGCAGGACCTTCATCCTCGGGCTGGTGATGGATACCATTTACCAGGTCTGGCAGCTCAAGGCCTTCTACCCGCTGGAAGCGATTTTGACCGCGTTCATACTGGCGTTTGTTCCTTATCTATTGCTCCGAGGGCC
>DATJYJ010000448.1:0-8550 GCA_035578025.1 Verrucomicrobiia bacterium | reverse complement strand
GGCCGTCGTAGCAATCGCTGTATTCCTCATTGGATTCGTCCCGGAGTTTGTGAAAGTGAACCGGCTGGAAGATGAACTGCGAAAATCGGTGCAGGAGAAAGCAGGATACCAACTTCGCGAACTGATCAGCCTAACCTACTTTCAGGCGACCCAAAAGAACTTCGGTCTCGCTGCCGAGACCAGCAGCCAGTTCTTTGGCCGTGCCCGTGAAATGACGAACCAAGCGCAGGACGCGACTAGCAAAAAGGCCCTGGAGGGTCTCCTTGCGTCTCGGGACAAGGTGACGGCGGCACTGGCGAAGGGCGATGCTGCGGCGGTGGACGACCTGCGAGAGCTCTTCGTCAAGACACGGCAGGCGACGGGGAATTCGAGCCATCCGTAGCCATTGCGGTTGCTCCTGTTTGAGGTCGGCCAGAGCCGAATTAATAAAGAGTCCGCTCCTCGACGATGCGTGATGCGCGGCTGGGAAATGCTGAACCGCCACGGAGTCGACGTCAATATCCTGTGCACGATTCACGCCGCGAATGCCGAATATCCGCTCTCGATGTCTACCGGTTTTTCCGGGACGAGTTGCGGACGAAGTACATGCAGTTCATCCCCATCGTGGAGCGGACCACGGCAGACTTTCTCCCTTTGGCCAACCTGGGTTGGGGCGAGCGGCCCGGCTCGGACCGGCCCCTGTATACCCAGAACGGCACACTGGTGACCGATCGCTCCGTCGGGGCCGAACAGTTCGGCCGCTTTCTCATCGCCATCTCCGACGAGTGGGTGCACCGCGACGTGGGAGGCGCGTTCGTTGCAGACCTTCGACGTCGCTCTTGCCAGCTGGCTCGGGCAGCACAGTCTATGCATCTTCTCGCCCACCTGCGTCAGCGCGATGGCGCTGGAGCACAACGGTGACATCTATTCCTGCGATCACTACGTCGAGCCCGAGTATCTCCTAGGAAATATTCTGAATACGCCGATGACGGAACTGGCTGCTTAGGAAAAGCAACGCGCGTTCGGGCTCGACAAACTGAACAGCTTGACCAAGTATTGCCGGGAGTGCGACGTGCGGTTCGCCTGCCACGGTGAATGTCCCCGCAACCGGTTCATCACGGCGCCGGATGGCGAGGCGGGGTTTGAACTACCTGTGCGCCGGCTAGAAACAGTTCTTCCACCATATCGGACCCTCGATGAAGACCATGGCCGGACTGTTGCGTCAGGGCCGGTTTGCGGACGAGATCATGCAGATGCAGATTGCGCCACACGGGCACGAAGGACGGTGACCGCCCGGGTCCGGGTCGCGGCTGTGATTAGAGTCGCCAATATGCAAGGGGAGACTCCGCTCGTCTGGACAAGCCTGAAGCCCTATGCCGCGGGATCCGATGGGGGAGGCGGAACCGGTGGCGCCGCTCTCAGCGCCCGGAGCATGGCTGTGTATGCGAAGCGGTCCGCCTGCCTCGCCAGGGCGGCGCCCAGGGCGGCATCCAACTGCGACACTTTGCCGATGGCCTGGCCAATCAGTTCCTGATCCAACGTCATCAGAGCGTCTCGAAGCTCCGCGCGTAAGGCACCGGGAAGCGACGCCAGAGCTTCCGGCACCGGCGAGGCGGCAGCCTTCCCGCGCGCTGGCGGCTCTGCGTCACTGAGGCGATACCGCACGGCCAGGTGCCGCGCCATGCAAGCGAAAACCTCGCCCGGCCGATAAGGCTTGCGGACGATATCGTCCAGCCCTGCCGCCATGACCTCGGCCTGCTGGTCGGCAAACACGGTGGCCGTGATTGCCGCGATCTTCACTTCAGACCCGCCGGCAAGAGCGCGGATCTGTGCCGTGGCCTGGAAGCCGTCCATCACGGGCATATGCAAATCCATCCAGATGAAGTGGGGGCGCCACGTCCGGAAGAGCGCAACTCCCTCCATGCCGCCGGCCGCCACCCGCACCAGGAATCCGGCATTCTGAAGCAGACGCTGCAGCACCATGCGGTTGTCGCTCTCGTCTTCGACGATCAGGATACGGAATTCGGGCCCGCCGGCCTCAAGGCCAATGACTCTCCCGGTGTCCGGCACGGGCGCCACCGCTCCGGCTTCCTGAACACTTTCGACCGGCACTTCCACGTGAAACCGCGATCCGTTGCCCACGGCACTCTCGACACGGATCGTACCGCCCATCAGCTGCACGAATTGCCGTGTGATGGCGAGGCCCAGGCCGGCGCCTTGCTGTACGCCAGGGCTGCCGACTTGCACGAAGGGTTCGAAGATTCGCGCCTGATCCTCGGCGGAGATGCCGCGCCCCGTGTCTTCGACGTGGAATCGGAGCAGGAGGCGCCCGGTGTTGCCGGCCGGCCCGGCATCCACCCGCAGCGTGACAGATCCTCTTTCCGTGTACTTGATGGCGTTGCCGAGCAGATTGATGAGCACCTGGCGGAGCTTTGGGGCATCGGCAAGCACGTAGCGGGGGATCCCGTCGGATCGAATCACGCGCAAGTTGAGATCCTTCGCCCTGGCGGGTCCGCTCGTCATGTCCAGAACGTCACGGACCAGGCCGTCTAACTGGCAGAGCGCGGGGTTCAATTCCTTGCGGCCGGCCTCGATTTTGGCCACGTCCAGCACATCGTTGATCAGATTGAGAAGGTGTTCGCCGCTTCGGTTGATGATGTCCAGGTCCCTGCGCTGCTCCTGGGAGACTTTCCCTTCCCGCAGCAGGTGGGAGAAGCCGAGGATGGCGTTCAGCGGCGTGCGCAACTCGTGACTCATGTTCGCCAGGA
This sequence comes from Verrucomicrobiia bacterium, assembly GCA_035578025.1. Taxonomy (GTDB): domain Bacteria; phylum Acidobacteriota; class Terriglobia; order Bryobacterales; family Bryobacteraceae; genus Solibacter. The sequence goes on along the minus strand of DATJYJ010000448.1, from coordinate 5,803 downwards.
ATGTGGACTTGGCGCGACTGGCCGACTCAGCGGCGTCTCTTGCGGCTTCGAGTTCGCGGGTTCGTTCCGACAACTCGGAGGTTCGTTGCAGCACCTGCGACTCGAGCCGGGCGGCCTCCATCTGCAGCCTTCTTACACGAGTGGAGTGGGCAGCCCATGCGATCCCGGCAACGCTCAGCGCTGCCATGCTGCGAAACCACCAGGTAGCCCACCAGGGCGGCAGGATGATGATGGGGAGCGCTACGCCCTGCTCGTTCCATACGCCGTCGTTGTGGGACGCCTGGAGTTGGAAGACGTACTTCCCGGTTGGCAGGCTGGTATACGTGGCCCAACTCCGCTTGCTATCGACCTCGTTCCAATCCGTTTCGAGACCTTGCAGACGGTATCGGTACCGGTTCTTTTCACGCGCCTGGTAACTCAGGGCGGCGAACTCCAGCGTGAAGATGCTCTGGTCGTGAGTGAGGGTCACGGAGTCCGTTGCCCAGATGGCCTTCCGGAGCGGCGAGTTCCCGCTGTAGCGCACTGGTTTGTTGTACAACAGGAAGTCCGTCAACAGGACCTTCGGAACGTAAGGCTTGGACGGAAGCCGGTCGGGGTAAAACGCCGTCAGGCCGTTCACCGAGCCGATCAGCATCTCGCCGCCTGGAGCGCGATAGCTGCCGGATTGCCAGCCCGGGTTGAGCAGATTGGTTGGCAGCCCGTCAATTTCGGAGTAGTTGCGACAGGCTCGGGTTGCCGGATGGAAGCGGCCGAGTCCGTTGGAGGTTACCAGCCAGAGATCCCCTTGATCGTCCTCCAGAATCGCCTTGATTGCGTCCTCCGGCAGACCGTCCCGTCTGGTGAAAGTGGCAGTGACGGCACCGCTGCGGTCCCACCGGTCCAGGCCGTTTTGGGTGCCGACCCACAACGTGCCCTGGCGGTCTTCGAGAATCGCGTTCACCTGATTGTGGCTCAAGCTGTCCGGATTCTTCAGTTGATGGCGATAGGCCGTGAACCGGTCTGTTTTGGCGTCGAACCGGTACAACCCGCCAGGAGTACCGAGCCACAATAGCCCGTCGCGGTCCTCAAAGATGACGGTCACCGCATCGGACGGGCCTTCAGGGTGTTGCGCGTCGCTCCGGTAGAGCGTGAACCGCCCTGTTGCCGGGTCAAAGCGGTCCAGCCCCGCGCCGGTGCCGACCCACAGCACCCCCCGCCGGTCCACCAGGAGGCAATAGACGTCATCGTGACTCAGACTGCCAGGCTGGTTTGGATTGTGCCGGTAGGCGAGGAACCGCCCCGTCGACCGCTCAAAGCGGTTGATCCCTTGACCCAGCGTTCCAAACCAAACCACGCCCGAGCGTTCCGTGCCGATCGCGGAAATCAGGTTGCCCGAGAGGCCGTGGGGATTTCCGGGATCGTGCCGATAAAACATGAGCGCTCCCGTCTTGCGATTCAGCCTGTGCAGTCCGCTCGGCGTCCCCACCCAAAGCCAACCTTCGGTGTCCTCCCTGACTGACCACACAAAGCCGTCACGCAGGCCGTTGGGGTTGCCGGGCTCCGCGTAATAGTTCTCAAAAGGCCCACGCCGGGACGTAAATCGGGCAAACATGTCCTTGGCGCAAACCCAGATCGCGCCATCCGCATCCCGGAAAAGAGCCTGGACATAATTGTGATGCACGCTGCCCGCGTCGCCGGGATGGTTGCGGTAGCGGCTGAGCTCCCGCCGCTCGCGGTTGAGTTTCAAAAGGCCGCCACCATCGGTGCCCAGCCAGATCGCGCCGTCGGTTCCCGCCTGAATACTCGTGATGCCGGGCAGACTCGGAACCGCGGATTCTCCCGAGCGCAAGGTATAGTCCGTAAATCTGTTCGTCGCCGGGTCTAGTGAGCGAAGCCAGTGCCCCATGGCCGAGGCCAGCCAAACAACACCCGATTCGTCTTCGAGGACTGCGCTCACGTAGTCCCCATAGCGGTCGCTCGTACCCTTCGGATCGTGTGGAAAACGCGTAAACCGGCCGGTTGCCCGGTTCAGCCGGTTTAAGCCCGCAGCTGTGCCGGCCCACAAATTCCCTTGCCTGTCTTCCAGGAGGGAAAGCACGGAATTATTGCTCAAGCTGGTGCTGTCCCAGGGGTCGTGCCGGTAGTGGATGGCCGACTGGTTCACGGTGTCCAGGCGGTCGAGTCCGCCGTCGGTGGCTACCCAAAGCGCGCCGCTGCGATCCTGATAGACACTGTTCACCGTGTTGCTGCTCAGGCTCCGCTCATCATTCGGGTCGTGGCGGTAGTGAGTGAACCTATCCTCGGTGGGGTCGAACCGGTCCAGCCCGCCGAAACCCGTGCCAATCCAGAGGATGCCTGCGCGGTCCTTGTGCACCACCTTGATCAGGTCGTCGCTCAGGCTGTTGGGGTCATCGCGGTCGTGCCGGTAAGGCTTCAGGCTGTAACCGTCATACCGGTACAGACCGACATGCGTACCCAGCCACAAGAATCCGTAGTTATCCTGGTCGATCGCGTATATCGAACGCGGAAGGGATCCCCAATCGACAGCGATCCTGGTGAACCGGACGTCCTGCCGGTCGACCATCGGGAGCTTCACCACGGCGTCCGCCGCGCGCGCATTGGGCGTGAAAAGAATACACGCCGCCAGAATGCGGACCGCAAGAAACGGCGCGGCCGCCGCGTGAAAGTCCATTCCCCATGGATTGTACCCTAGCTTAACTAGAGTTGGCGCCGGAGGATGCCGAGTCGTCGAATCCCGGCCGCCTGCCGCCCGGCCGGATTATCCGCCGGAAGCCGCCCGCCCGCTCAACCCGCAAAGTTGGGCAAGACTGCCGGAAAGCTGCAACAGCATCCGTGCTGACGCCTCCATGCTGGAGATCATATCGAGATGGTCCGCAATCGAGTCCTCCTCACAGTATTGTGTGAGGTATTCGCATGAGCCGATAATGCTGCCAATCGGATTCTTGAGGTCGTGCACCGTCCTAGTCAGGCTTCTTGAAGTGTCTTGACCCCGTTTGAGCAACGCGTCGCATTGGGCACCTGCGTCATCGGGGCGGGGTAAGGGAGTTGCCTCGTCAAGACACGGCAGGCGACGGGGAATTCGAGCCATCCGTAGCCACTGCGGTTGCTCCTGTTTGAGGTCGGCAAAACCGCGCCTTCACGACAGCGCCGGCCGCTGGGTTACGGCTTCGTAGAAGCGCGGATGTCTTGCAGCCCGGGCCTCAACCGGGATCGCTCCGGGACCTGATTGCGGTATCCCGCAATCATTTCGCTTCGTAGGCGAAGACGCGGTTCCAGTCCTGCTTCATGCTCACCATCGTCCAGCCCCGTTGCGGACCTTCGTCGAGCCCGCGCGCCAGTGTGGACAGACCCGCGTGGCGATCGTACGCCCACTCCCGGTCCGCATCGTCGTGGTGGACGATCAGCGCGAATCGCGCGCCCGTGCCGCCCGCTACCCATTCGAGCATCGCGAAATCGCCGTCCGAGTTGCCGAACGCCGCAATCGGACGGCGGCCAATAAACGTGTTGATGCCGACCGGTTTGTCTGCTTTGTCGTCGTAGAAGTTCACCGTGGCCTGCCGCACCAGCACCGGTTTGCCGTCGCGAACCTGGTACTTTGTCCCGACACTGCTGCCGACGACCTGCTCGGGCGGAATACCATACGTGGTTGCGCTAAACGAGCGCATGAACTCGATCCCGCCGCCCGAAACAATGAATGTCTTGAAATCGCGGGCGCGCAGGTAGGCCAGCAGTTCCAGCATCGGCTGATAGGCGAGGTCGGTATAGGGCCGCTTGAACCTCGGATGCCGAGCGGTCGCAATCCAATCCTTCACGATCGAGTCAAACTCGGCCGTCGTCATCCCCACATGAGTGGCCATCACCATCTCGATGAGGCCCGCCATGCCGGAGGCCGCTGCCGTCTTCAGGTCGTTCTCCAGAACGGCCTTGAAGGGCTGTTTCTCTTTCCACTCGGGATGTTGGGGCGCCAGCGCATGCACGCGCTCCAGCACGAATACCAACTGGACAGGGAGGGGTGACTCGGCCCACAGCGTGCCGTCGTTGTCGAAGACCGCAATCCGGTCGGGCACGGGGACAAAGTCCGGACCACCGGCGGTGGTCACGCGGCGCACGAAATCGATGATCGATTGTTTCGGCGCGCCATCATTCCACGAAGCTAATGCGTCAGTTTCCACAGTTTCTACTCCCCGGGAGGGTCTTCTCCCGGTCGCCGACCATCGATTGCAGGATCTTCGCGGGGACTCAATAAATTTTGCCACCACGTGCCACCGTGCCCGGCCAACAGTTCTATATGCGAGAAAGGCCCTCGAAGACCTCTCTACGCCCTATAAAATGAAGGCTAGGCAGGTTTCGGGACGTCATGGATAAGCCTGAAGATCGCTTGACCGCCATATTGTCGGCAATGAACGAAGGCGCCGTCATACACGACGCAGACGGCCGGATCGAGACCTGCAACGAGAGCGCCGGGCGAATCCTCGGGATGACCGCGGGGCAGATGGGAGGCATGGATTCCCTCGATCCTCAGGGGCGGGCGATCCACGAGGACGGGACGCCCTTTCCCGGCGAGACCCATCCCGCGATGGTCACGCTGCGGACCGGACAGCCATTGACCGGCGTGATTATGGGCATCTACCGGCCCGACGGCGCCCTGCGTTGGATTTCCATCAACTCGCGCGCCATCCTTCGCGACGGAAAGCCGGAGACCGTGATCTCGACGTTCACGGACGTGACGGATCAAAGAGCGGCCTCGTCGGGGCAAAAAGTGCCGGCGGAGGCCGCGCAGGAACCGGAGAGGCTCTACCGCGAGATGTTCGAAGGCGCCGTGGAAGGGATGTACCGGACGTCGCACGAAGGAAGGAGCCTGGCGGTGAACCCGGCTTTGGCGCGAATCCTGGGTTACAGTTCCGACGAAGAGGTTGAGGTCGCAATCTCCGATACCTCCCATCAGGTTTGGCTGGACCCGAACGAGCGCTTGAGGTTGGTGCAAATGCTCGAAGACCAGGGCGTCGTGCTTGGATATGAATGCCAGTTCAAGCGTAAGGACGGGACCCCGGTATGGGTTTCCCTGGACGTCCGCAAGGTGTGCGGCCCGGACGGAAAGACCCTGTGGTACGACGGATTCCTCCAGGATATCGGCGAGCGCAGGCGGGCGGTGAGCGCGCTGCTGGATTCGGAGCGGAAATTCGCCACCCTTTTCCGATTCAGTCCCGCCGCGACCAGTCTTACCGACGTGGCCGGCGGCTATCGGTTTGTCGACGTCAATGAGGCCTTTGAACGGACCATGGGTTATGAGCGTGGCGACGTCATCGGACGGACGAACGCCGAACTCGCTCTATGGCGGTACCCCGAAGAATTCGCCGAAGGCACGAGTCAACTGCGCCGCGACGGCAAGGTCCGTGATTTCGAGTTCCACTTTCGCCGCAAGGATGGCGTCGTTCGCGATGGCCTGATCTCAGCGGAAACGATTGAGCTGGGAGGCAGAGCGTTTCTCCTCGCGGCCACCGTCGACGTCACCGAACTGAGGCGCTCTGAAAAGACGCTGCGGGAGACAAGCCAGCAGTTGCTCAAGATTGCGGGTTGCGTTCCGGATACGATCTGGACCATAGACCTGTCCGGACGTTTCACCTATCTCAGCTCCAGCGTGGAACGGACCCACGGCTGGACGGTTGAAGAGGCACTGAAGCGCAACTTCCGGGAGATGGTGACGCCGGAGCAGGCGGTCAAAAACGAACTGAGATTGGCGGAAGAACTGAACCGTGCTGCGTCGCCGCAATATGATCGGAATTCCGTTGCCACATATGAGTCC
>DATJYJ010000447.1:0-7489 GCA_035578025.1 Verrucomicrobiia bacterium | reverse complement strand
GTCGCCGAGTGGTTCCCGGAAAAGGAGCGCGCGCTGGCGGCCGGCCTGTTCAACAGCGGCAGCGCGGTGGGCGCCATCCTCGCGCCGCCCATTGTAGCGTTCCTCATTCTGAAGATCGGCTGGCAGGCCGCATTTCTCTTCGTAGGACTGTCCGGGCTGGTGTGGCTGGCGTTCTGGTTCGGTCTCTATTACACGCCGCGGCGCGAACCCGGCGCGTCCGCGGAGCATCCCATCCCGGTCCTGGACCTGGTCCGCACGCGCATGGTCGTCGCCTTCACTATCTCGAAGGTCTTCCTCGACCCCGTCTGGTACTTCTACATTTTCTGGTTTCCGAAGTATCTCAAGACCACCCGCCACTTCGACCTGGCGGGCATCGGGACCTACGGCTGGATTCCCTTCCTGGTCGCTGGCTTCGGCAACCTGTTCGGCGGATGGATGTCCGGTTGGCTGCTGCGGCGCGGGTGCTCCATGACGGTGGCGCGCAAGGGCTCGGTAACCTTCTTCGCGGCGCTCATGTTGAGCGCCATTCCGGCCGTGCTGACCCCCGAGGCGTGGATGTCGATCGCGCTCGTCTCCGTCGCCATGATGGGTTACACCGGCGCGCTGGCCAACATGCTGAGCATACCCGCGGACGTCTTTCCGAAATCGGCGGTAGGCTCGGTATATGGCCTGGCCAGCATGGGGTCGGGCGGAGGCGGCATGCTGTTCACGCTGATCACCGGCTGGGTAGTGCAGCGCCACGGATACACGCCGGTATTCTTCGGCTTCGGTGTTTTGCCCCTGATCTGCGCAGGTATCCTATGGGCATGGTTGGGACCGCTGGACCGGATGTTACAAGTGGGCAGATCGCCCGCACCTGTGAGCTGATTCGCCCGCACGTCCGGCGCACGCCGGTGATCGAGCTGGACGCCGCGGATTTCGGACTGCCGCCCGCGCCGCTGGCCCTCAAGCTGGAGCTGTTGCAGCACACCGGCTCGTTCAAGGCGCGCGGCGCGGTGACCAACATACTGACGCGCGCGGTCCCGGCGGCCGGCGTGGTGGCGGCCAGCGGCGGGAACCACGGCGTCGCTGTGGCCTGGGCCGCACGCCGCTTCGACAAGCCCGCGCGCATCTTCGTGCCGGGCGTGGCATCGCCCGCGAAAATGGCGCGCATCCGCGAGTGCGGCGCGGAGTTGGTGGTGGTCGGTGAACGCTACAACGATGCCCTTTTGGCCAGCCAGGAGTGGACCGCGCAATCCGGTGCCATGCCGATTCACGCCTACGAGCAGAGGGAAACCCTACTCGGGCAGGGCACCGTGGGGCTCGAAATGGAAGAGCAGGCGCCGCAGATCGACACGCTCCTGGTGGCGTGCGGCGGCGGCGGGCTGATCGGCGGGATCGCCGCATGGTACGAAGGACGCGTGCGGATCATCGGAGTCGAACCGGAGACGGCCCCGACCTTGTTTCGCGCCCTGGAGGCGGGCCGGCCGGTGGATTCTCCGGCCGGCGGGATCGCGGCGGATTCTCTCGCGCCGCTGCGCGTAGGAGAGATCATGTTTCCGCTGGCGCAGAAGTTCGTGGAGCGCGTGGTGCTGGTAGAGGACGATGCCATTCGCGGCGCGCAGGCGGCGCTCTGGGACACGCTGCGGGTAGTCGCCGAACCCGGCGGCGCCGCGGCGATGGCGGCACTGCTCTCCGGGCGATACCGGCCGGCGCCGGGCGAGCGTGTCGGCGTGCTCGTGTGCGGAGCGAACACGACGGCGGTGAAGTGGTAGATCCGGACTGACGCAAGGAAGCGATTGGCCGTCAGCTCCTCGGGTGCGGTCTTCATGTTTGCTTTGTTTCCGTCACTCTACTACGGACAATCCGGGCCCTGGGGTGACGGGCCTCCGCCAACCCTGGTGTATGTGGTGGCACTGCAGCGGGCGGCGCCAAGGGAATTGCCGGCGGCGGCGGCGCCCGAGCCTTTGCAGCCGGCCGTGCATGAGTACACCTGGCTGGATTCCGGGGGCGACGCGGCGAGCGTCTACTCCGTGGTCGGGAAAGACGGAACGGTTCGCTTCGCTCGCGCCAGGCTGAAAACGCTGCCCCACGTGGTCTGGCATCGATTCTCACGGTCAAAGCACTGGTTCCGGCAGGGTCCCGTCAATAGGGCCCCAACCGGGCGGGTGCGGATGACGGCGCGTATTACTGGATGCCGTAGCGCTCGGCCAGGGCGTCGGCGTCGACGGTGGATTCGACTTCCTTGGCGCGGAGGTCGGCGGCGGCGCGGCGCATGGCGCGGACCAGATCGCTGGCTTTGCGCTTGCCCTCGGGGTCGAGCGCGGCGGCGGTGTCCTGCACTTCCTGGATGCGGTCTTTCTCGAATTGATCGACGAGGGTGTTGAGTTTGGCGCGCTCGTCGACGGCCGCCTGGCCGCGGGCGGCGAAGAAGGCGCGGTTCTGCACCAGGATCGCGCCGAGGTCGGCGCGGACGCGCGCGGTGACGGCGCGCAGGGGGTCGGCGGGCGCGGAGGTGGAGGGGGCGCGCGGCGGGGCGGTCGGTTTGGACGAGGCGGGGCTATCGTAGATAGCGTTGAAGACGAACTTGTAGGCGCCGTGCGATTGGCCGCGCCACTGGGGGCGGAAGCCGAACAGGTAGACACGGCCATCGCCGTAGAAGACTTCGAGGGCGGCGGCCTTGCCCTGGATGCGCTCGGGGTGCAGGAGGTAGCCGCTGGCGAGCGGATTATTTTCGCGCGAGTAGGCGGCGAGGACGGCGCCGCGAAATCCCGTCTTGGTGTCGAAGGCCGGGCCGCGCTCGAACATCACGATGGGCTCGCGGGGAAGGCCGGCGACGGCCGGGTGCGCGGTGTCGCGGAGCTCGACGCGCAGGAGCGAACCGGAACAGTAGAACTGCTCCGGAGTGACGCCCGAGAGTACGTTGGTAACGGGCAGGTGGAACTGATCGATGGCGAAGAGCGAGGCGTTATTGAAGGCGATCAGGGTGCCGCCGTCACGGACGAATTCGCGGAGCGCGTCGACGCCGGTTGAGCCAATGCCGCCGACGTATTCGCCGGGGATGGAGCCGGGCGCGAAACCGTCGAGCATGGCGCGGGACTGGGAATCGGGGAGGATGATGGAGTCGAAGCGCTCGCGGAGGTGTCCGGCCTGGATGTCGGGATTGCGCAGGGTGACCGGCGCAAAACCGTACTCCTGGAGGATCCACCGGGTCCAGCCTTCGTCGATGACGCCCATCCAGGCGCGGTAGAGACCGACCCGCGGCTTCTTGGTGGAGACGGCGTCGGCCGGGGCTTTGGTGGCAGCCTGCAGGGTGAGCGAGTGTTCTCGGGCGAGATCGGGGAGACCGGAGCCGGTGAGCACGAAGTCGGACCTGGTGAGGCTGGCCTGCGCGCCGCCGGCGAGCGCCTGGTTGACGAGTTTGAAACCGGCGTTGGTGTTGCGGGAGAGCGCGTAGACCGCGCCCGTGCCCTGCACGCCGCCGGGCGGGAGCGCGGCACGGTCGACGGGGTGCAAGGCCGAGCGCTGCTGCGCGGCCAGCGGCGTGGATACCACGGCGACTTCGACGCCCATCTGCATGGGTAGCGTCCAGCCGGAGACATCGTAGGGGCGCTGCGGAGGACCGTTGGGAGTGGCGCGCAGGTCGGGCCACTCCTGCGGCTCGAAGAGCTCCTTGACCAGCGGCGAGAAGGGCTGGTCCATCAGGATGACCCAGGCGTTGCGGTAGTCGCGCCCGTTGGCGGCGAGGGTGCCCTGGTGCACTTCGATGCCGTTGAGCAGTAACTTATCGATCAGAATGCCGGCGGTGGGTAAGTCGCGCTGCTCCTGCGGCACGATGTAAGCGAAGGGAGGCTCGCGGCGGAAGCGCTCGATGTTATCGCGCGCGGCCTGGTAGCGGTTGTAGAGAAACTGCTCGCGGTACTTGGCGGCGGTATCGAGCACGCTCATGGAAGCGCCCAGCATGTAGCGCACCGCGTCGCCGAGGCGCCACCATCCACCCTTCCAGGGGCTGGAGTAGAAGACTTCGCTGCGCAGCGGCTGGCGGTCGCGGGGGAAATCGTTGACCGAATAGTAATGCGGCGTGGCGTAGGCGTAGAGCGCGGTCTCGGTGAAGAAGGAGATGGAATTGCGGAAGATATGGGTGAAGTCGAGGAAGCCGGGATACCAGTTATCGAAGCCGACGCGGTGGACCGCGCCCGGCATGCCGTGCTCGTCGAGATAGGCGGCCATGTCGATGCCGAGCACGTTCAGCCAGCGCGCCATCAAGGGATGAATGTTGCTGGAGATGGGTTCGGTGAAAGGCGGGATGAAGATACGCGTGGGGAAAGGCGCGGTCTGGTGGTGGCAATAGAAGATGACCGGGTCCCACTCGATTTCGGTCTTAGTAACATCGCGCGATTCGAGCATGTTGTTCATGTAGCCGTCGCGGTTGTTGTCGTGCCCGACATACTCCTGGTAGAGGTCGGGGAGGGGCGAAGTTTCGTAGGGCGTGCCGAGGTTGCGGCGATACCAGGCGACGACTTCATTCTGGCCGTCGGGGTTGAGCGTGGGCCAGAGCATCAGGATGACGTTGTCGAGGATGGCGTCGATCTCGGGATCGCCCTGCGTGGAGACCAGCTTGTAGGCGAGAGCGATGGATTGCTGCGCGCCGGCGACTTCGGTGGAATGCAGGCCGCCATCGATGTGGACGATGGCCTTGCCTTCGCGGGCGAGCGCGTGGGCGGCGTTGTCGTCGAGGCCGCGCCCCTGGGCGAGCTGCTGCGAGATCTGTTTGTACCGCTCGAGTTTCGCGAGGTTGGCGGGAGACGAGATGATGGCGATCTCCCAATCCAGACCGCGGGTGGTCTTGCCGACGTTGATGATTTTGACGCGCTTGCTGGACGCGGCGAGACGGCGGAAGTAGTCGCGCGACTCGTCGTAGTTGGCCAGGTAAAAATCATCGCCGGGCTTGTGGCCGAGGACGGATTCCGGGGTGGGGACGGATTGCGCGGGCGCCAGGGCCGGGACAGCGGCTAACCAGACGAAGCACTTCAGGCAAGCGGACATTGAATGATAGTATGCCGCAAAAGGACAGGCTGTAGCCTGTCCCACACGGACAGGACTACCATGGTTCTTTAGCCCCTCTATGGACGCCCTCACGCTTCATCGCCTGCACTTCGCGTTCACGGTCACCTTCCATTACCTGTTTCCGCAGTTGACCATGGGGCTGGCGCTGCTCCTCCTCATTTTGAAAACCATCGCGCTTCGCACCGGCGACGAACGCTACAACGAGGCGGCGCGCTTCTGGACCAAGATCTTCGCGGTGAATTTCACCATGGGCGTGGTCACGGGGATCCCGATGGAGTTTCAGTTCGGCACCAACTGGAGCCGATTCTCGCGGATGACCGGCGGAGTGGTCGGCCAGACGCTGGCGATGGAGGGCGTGTTTTCCTTCTTTCTGGAGTCGAGTTTCCTGGGTGCGCTGCTCTTCGGCGAGAAGCGGCTCGGCCCGAAAGCGCACTGGGTGGCGGCCTTCCTGGTGTGCGCCGGGTCGTGGCTGTCTGGATTCTTCATCATCGCGACCAATGCCTGGATGCAGCACCCCACCGGATACCAGATGGGAACGAATGGGAAGATTCAGCTCGCGAGTATTTGGGGGCTGCTGTTGAATCCCTGGCTCGTCTGGCAGTATCTGCACAACATGACCGGCGCGGTGGTGACGGCCAGCTTCGCGATGGCGGCGCTGGGCGCGTTCTACCTGCTCACGCGAAGGCACGAGGATTACGGCCGGATGTTCCTGCGTGTGGGTGTGATCGCGGGGACGGCGTCCACCATCCTGATGCTGTTTCCCACCGGAGACAGCCAGGGCAAGAACATTGCTCTCCACCAGCCGCCGACGCTGGCCGCGATGGAGGGTCTGTTCTACACGGAAGAGGGCGCGCCGCTGGCGATCATCGGCCAGCCGGACATGGAGAAGCTGCGGCTCGACAACCCGATCGAGGTTCCGCGCGCACTGAGTTTCCTTACCTACCGGCGCTGGAAGGCGGAGGTCAAGGGCCTGGACGCGTTTCCCCGCGAGCGATGGCCGGACAATGTCCCGCTGCTCTACTTCAGCTATCACATCATGGTGGGGCTGGGGACGATCTTTATCGCGTTGATGGCGGCGGCCAGTTTCTATCTGTGGCGGGGGACGCTTTACGGCGCCCGGTGGCTGCTGTGGACGATCATGCTCGCCGTGCCCTTCCCTTACATCGCGACCACGGCCGGGTGGATGACGGCGGAGATGGGACGACAGCCGTGGCTGGTCTACGGGCTCATGCGAACCGCCGCCGGAGCTTCGCCGCAGGTGTCGGCGGGCAATGCGTTGTTCACCTTGATCGGCTTTATGGGGATGTACACGGTGCTGGGCATCCTGTTCCTGTTTCTGATCTACCTGGAGATCGAAGCGGGGCCGGCGGAGCACTGAAGGGGCGCACATGGAAACGGTATGGTTCTGTGTAGTCGCGGTGATGATTGCAGTCTACGTGGTTCTGGACGGATTCGATCTGGGCGCGGGCATTGTCCATCTGCTGGTGGCACACACCGACGAGGAGCGGCGCACGGTGCTGAGCACGATCGGACCGGTATGGGACGGAAACGAAGTGTGGCTGCTGGCGGCCGGAGGCACCTTGTTCTTCGCGTTTCCGGCGCTCTATGCATCCAGCTTCAGCGGATTCTATCTGCCGCTGATGATGGTGCTCTGGCTGCTGATTCTGCGGGGCATCGCGATCGAGTTCCGCAATCATCTGCGGAGCGACGTATGGCAGCCGCTGTGGGACGCTGTGTTCGCGATGTCGAGCGCGCTGCTGGCGGTGTTTTTCGGGGCGGCCCTGGGCAACGTGGTGCGCGGAGTTCCGCTGGATAGCAACGGGGAGTTCTTTCTGCCGCTGTGGACGGATTGGACTGCCGGGCCCGATGCGGGCATCCTGGATTGGTTCACGGTGATGATCGGGCTGGCGGCGCTGGTGTCGCTGGCGATGCACGGCGCGGCGTGGGTGGCGATGAGGTCCGAGGGGCTGGTTGCGGTGCGCGCGCGGCGGCTGGCCGGCTCGGCGTGGTGGGGCGTGTGCGCCGCGGTCGTGGCGATTACACTGACCAGTTTCCGTGTGCAGCCGCACCTATCGGCGAGCTTCGCGGCGCGGCCGTGGGGTTACGTGTTCCCGCTCGCGGCGGTAGCGGGGCTCGCAGGTATAAAGGTGATGAATGTCGCCGGACGGGAGAGGGCGGCCTTTCTGGCTTCCTGCGCGTTTCTCACCGGAATGCTGACCAGCGCCGCGTTCGGTGCGTATCCCTACGTGCTGCCGTCGAACGGTGATCCGGCGCATTCGCTGACGGTTCACAATGCGTCGGCGGCGGCGTACGGACAGCGAGTCGGGTTTTACTGGTTCGTTCCGGGGATTTTGCTGGCTGCAGGGTACTTTATTTACACTTACCGGAGCCTGTCTCGGAAGGTAGGTGGAGAGGAGAGTTACTAAGCTTTCAGCTTTCAGCT
>DATJYJ010000446.1:0-31245 GCA_035578025.1 Verrucomicrobiia bacterium | reverse complement strand
CCGCGGCCAGCAGACGATGCTCCGAACCGTCGCTCTCGATGACCCCGTATCCAGTACGCTCCGAACCGCAATCGATGCCGAGCACGCGCACGGCTCAGGCCATCGCCTCCAACTCCTTCTCGTCGATGTCGAAGTTGGAGTATACGTTCTGCACGTCCTCGTGTTCTTCGAGGGCTTCGCTCAGCCGCAACATACCGCTGGCGTTCTTGCCTTCGAGTTTGATCAGGTTTTTGGGAATCATGGCGATGGCGGCGTCCTCGGCAGGAAGCTTGTTCGCTTCGAGAGCCTTGAGTACCGACTCATGCGCTTCGGGCGGCGACAGGACTTCCCAACGGTCGCCATCGTTACGCAGATCATCGGCGCCGGCATCGAGCACGATTCCCATGAGTTGATCTTCGGAGACTTTTTCGACCGGCACGAAAATCTGGCTCTTGCGCTCGAACATCCAGGCGACGCTTCCCTGCTCCCCCATGTTCCCGCCATTTTTGGAGAACATATGGCGGATTTCGCTGACGGTCCGGTTGCGGTTGTCGGTGGCGACATTCACAAGGACGGCAGCACCGCCCGGTCCGTAACCTTCGAACATGACTTCATCGATCTGCCCGCCTTCGATTTCGCCGGTACCGCGCATAACGGCCTTCTTAATGTTGTCGGAAGGCATGCTGACGTTTTTGGCGGCGAGAATAGCGGTCCGCAGGCGCGGATTCGCATCCGGGTCGCCGCCGTTGCGGGCGGCGATGGTGATTTCTTTGATGAGGCGCGTGAACGCTTTCCCGCGCTTGGCGTCGAGTGCCGCCTTCTTGTGTTTGATGGTGGCCCATTTGGAATGGCCTGACATGTGAACCTCTCGCCCGCAGGTCCCCGGCGCATGCCGGGTGGGCTATGTTGTTATGATTTCAACTTTTTCAGGGTAGCAGAATCGGAAATCCCGGTAAAGCGCGGCGGCGCGGCGCTAACCCACCAGCCCCACAAACTTCGGGTCGTACCCCGGGAACACGCCTTTCACCGACGGATTGCCCAGGTGCCGCGCCACCAGCTCGCCTAGAACGTCGCGGAAATCGGTGGTCAGCGCGAGATCGCGGCCTTCGTAGAGCTGCTCCTTCTCTAATCCGGGCCACTTTCCGTAGACCTTGCCGCCTTTGACGTCGCCGCCCATGACGAACATGCAGTTGGCATGGCCGTGATCCGTGCCGCGATTCCCGTTCTCGTGCGCGGTGCGGCCGAACTCGCTCATGGTGACCACCACGATGTCCTGCATGCGGTCGCCCATGTCCTTCCAGAAGGCCGTGAGCGCGCCGCCAAACTCGCGCAGAAGATTCGGAAGCTGGCCTTCGCTGGGGCGCTGGCCGAGCTCGTTGGTGTGATGGTCCCATCCGCCGACATCGGCGAACGCCATTTCGACGCCGACGTTGCTCTTGATGAGCTGCGCGATCTGTTGCAGGCTCTGGCCCAGGCGCCCGCGCGGATAATCGGCGCCGTCGGCGGGCGTGTAGCCCTGGCGCTGAATGGCCTGCAGCATCGACATGGCCTCGAACGTCTCGCGGCCGGTGGCCTGAAGCATCGGGTCCTTGGCCGCGGTGTACATCATTTCGAACTGCTTCGCCGCCTCGGGATTGCGCACCTGGAAGCTCTCGATGGATTGCAGCGCGATCGCCGGCTGCCTGCCGCGCATCGACCGCGGCAGCGTCTGGCCGAGCGCGACGGCACGCACCGGCGAGACTTTGCCCTCGGCCTTGGGAAGCGCGCGATTCATCCAACCGTCCTCGGTGGCCTTGCGGCCGGGCGTGCCCGATTCCATGTAGTCCTGCGCGTCGAAGTGCGAGCGCGTGGGATCGGGCGAACCTGCGGCATCGACGATCGCCAGGTGTTGCTGATCGTAGAGCGGCTTGAGCGGCGCGAGCGACGGGTGCAGACCGAAGAAGCCATCGAGATCGATGGCGGAATCGTCCTTCCTGGAGGGAGCGCCGGCGGGACGCGGAATCGCGATGGTCGGCCGCAGCCGGTAGTAGGCCGCCTCGCCGTGCGGCACCACGACGTTGAGCCCGTCGGCGGCGCCGCGCTGGAAGATCGCTACCAGGATCTTCTTGCGCGCGCCGGGCATATCGGCGTAGAGGGCGCGCTGCAGCCACAGCGGAGCGCTGCCCACGCCGACCATGGCGAAGGCGCTGTTCCGGAGAAAGATTCGACGAGTCGGCATGATTACCTCTTTTGAAACTCGGGCGAGCCCAGCGCCGCGCCCGCAGCCTTGGCGGCGTCCACCTTGACGCCCGGAACCTTATTATCCGCGAGTTGGATAGCGAAGTTCATGCGCGCCATCAGGCCGGCGGAGTTTAGCCACTCGCGGCTGTTATTGGAATAGCCAGTAGGCTCCTGCTTGCGATAGAGCGGCTCGCCGAGCTGCGCCACCTGGTTGGCTAACGAAAAAGCGTAGTCGATATCGGCGTTGACCGCGCGCGCCGCGCTCGCGACGACTTCCAGCGGGCTTTTCAGCTTCGACTGGTACGCGGCCACGCTGTAGAATTCCCTGCTCTCCAACATGGTCTTCATGACCGCGCGCAGGTCGCCCCCGGTTTTCGTGAACGTCTCGGCCATACGCTCCACGAGCGCCTCGGGCGGGTCGTCGGCCACGAAGCGCATGGCGAGCTTCTTCGAAATGAAGTGCGCGGTCGCCGGATGGTGCGCCACGATGTCCAGGACCTTTTCGCCGTCTTCCATGCCGCCGCCTGCGGGAATCCTCACGGCGAGCACGGTTTTCTCGCCGTCATCGTGCGTCCGGCGATTGAAAACGAACGTGCCGCCGCGCTGCGGCTGCTGGATGGTCCAGCCGGTGAAGCAGCGCGCGGCTTCGGTCACGTCCTTCTGGGTGTAGCCACCATCGACGCCCAGCGTGTGCAGCTCAAGCAGCTCGCGGCCGTAGTTTTCGTTGAGGCCGCTGGCGCCCTTCCTGGCGCGGACCTGCGGAGCGTTGGGCCCCACCGACTGCCAGTTGTCGAGGTAGAAGAGCATGGCCGGGCTCTTGGCGGTGGCCTCCAGCAAATCTTTGAACTTACCGAGCACGTGCGGGCGGATCGCGTCGCGCTCGTATTCGGTAACCATGTAGCGGTCGGCGCCCTTATCAAGAAATACGTTGAAGTGATTGAACCAGAAATCGGTCAGCACTTCCTCCAACTGCCGGTTGCTGTACACCGCACGGAGCAGCTTGCCTTCCATCAGGTCGCGCGCCACCACCTGCTGCGGGCCGTTGGCCAGCTCGATGCGGCGGCGGACGTCGGGCGACGCCACCGAGAACAGGTTCTGCCGCATGCCCGCGGGAAGCGCGGCCGTGACTTCGTCCTGTTTGGCCTTGTCGAGCGCCAGGAAGGTGTCGAGCCGCTGCTGCGGCGTACCCTGCCGTAGCGTCCGGATCTGCTGCGGCGTGAGGAGCTCATTGAGTTTCTTGGAGTCGGGCGCCGGCGGGGGCTGGTTGGGGTCCTGGCCGGCAGCCTGGCGTTTTTCGAAGCGCTCCACCAACCGGGTCAGCATCATCCTCCGCTCGGGATCGCTGGGGAACGGCATCTGGCCGTTTACCATCTGGCGGACCATCTGCGGCGTGGGGTAGTTGCGGACGAGCTCGGTACCCGACATGCGAAGTGTGTCCATCGTCTTCAGCTTGTCCGTGAGCGCCGGGTTTTCGGCGATGGTCTCGGGGTGGAGCTGCTGGTCGATCCACTTTTTCAGGCCCATCGCCTTGACCGCCTGCGCGTCTCCGGGACGCGGTCCGAAGGTGAGGCGGTTCAGCGCTTGAAGGATCTTTTGCTCGTTAGTTATCTGCTTTTGAAATTCCCGAGCCTCCGGGGCGCTCTTCTTCTTGGCCCAGGCGGAGACAGCGGGAAACGCGGCGAGGCTCAGCACCACGGCCAGCCCAAGAATTACCCGGTTACGCATCTCTTACCCTCTATGACTCATTAAACTCCAATTTGAAGAGTGAGTTGCGGAGAGCGGCGTTAAAGGAGTGTAAAGCGGAGCTTCACCGGGAGATTCGCCGGGCCTATGATGAGGCATGAGCCGGATTCTTGCAGCTTCCTTCATCCTTACCCTGGGCACGGCCGTGCTCGCCGCGCAGACCGCCGGGCGGACCGTGCAGGCCACCGGCAGCGCCACGATTCTGGCCGCTCCCGATCAGGCGCAGATCGACGCCGGCGTGGTCACGAGCGCTGCCACGGCGCAGGACTCCGCGCAGCAGAATGCGACCCTAACCACCGCGGTGCTGGCGGCGGTGAAGGCCGTGCTCGGGTCGTCCGGGACGGTTCAAACTGTGAGCTACTACGTGACGCCCCGCTACAACACGGCCGCCGGCCAAACCAACGTGATCGTCGGCTACACGACCACCAACACGATTCGCGTGACCACGGGCGACCTGAGCATCATCGGGAAGCTGATCGACGCCGCCAACCAGGCGGGCGCCAACTCGGTCGGCAACCTGAACTTCGGGCTCCAGGATCCGGAACCCAGGGTGCAGCAGGCGCTGACTCAGGCGACCAAGCAGGCCATGGCGCATGCCGCCGCCATCGCTTCCGGGTTGGGTGCAACTTTGGGTCCGGTCGTAACCGCTCAGGAGGGCAGCTCCTATGCCCCGGTTGTTGTGCCGGCCGCCACGGCCGGCGGAGCCGTCAGCACCCCCGTGCAGACCGGAACCGTCAGCGTGTATGCATCAGTCACGGTGACTGCGCAATTGCAGTAGGAAGGCCCTCCGGTCAACTCGCCGAACGGAGGTATGCCACGAGCGACCGGCGGTACCTGCGCAGGGAGTCGATATACCTCCAGGCGTGACGTTCCACCATGGAGTTCACAAGAAAACTCGCGTTCAGTTGCTTACGGGCAAATGCCACGGCGGCGCGGCAGCGGTTGAGGTCGTCCCAAGATTCGATGCGGTTCATAGTTACGGAATTGGTGCCGGCCCGGAGCCCCACATATCATCCCCATTGGGGGGTAGGCGACGCTACGATGCGGGGAATCGGCGGTAGAGTGAAGCTATGGAAACCACCACTCTCGGAGGGGGCTGCTTCTGGTGCCTGGAAGCGGTGTACGACGAAATGGAAGGCGTCATTTCGGTGGAGTCCGGCTATATGGGCGGCACAATGGCGAATCCGGACTACCGCTCCGTATGCACCGGACGCACAGGCCATGTCGAAGTCGTTCAGGTGACGTTCGATCCGGCGGTAACGACATTTCGCGAAATCCTCGAAGTCTTCTTCGCGATCCACGACCCGACTTCGATGGACCGGCAGGGCAACGATTCGGGACAACAGTACCGGTCTGTCATCTTCTATCACAGCGAGGAACAGCGGCGGACAGCGGAGACCATGATCGCCGAGCTCAACCAGGAAGGGGCCTTCGGACGGCCCATCGTCACCGAACTGCGCCCGGCGGGCACGTTTTACATCGCCGAGGACTATCACCAGGAGTACTTCCGCAACAACGCGAGCCAGCCCTACTGCGCGTTCGTGGTTTCTCCCAAGGTGCGCAAGTTCCGCGAGAAATTCGCTGCCAAGCGCCGAAAGGGAGCGGCATCAGGATCTGTCTAGGACACCTGCCCTGTAGACCCGGCGTCAGGCGGTGGCTTCCGCCAGTGTCCCGAACATCGGCATGAGGTTGTCCACACCGGTCATGCTGAAAATGCGGCGGATGCGCTGGTTCGCTCCCACCAGTCTCAGCTCGCCGCCCGCCTTCCTGGCGTTGGTCAGACAGGAAACCAGCGTGCCCACACCCGAGCTGTCCACGTACTCGAGGCCGGTCACATCGAGGATGAATTTCTTCTGGCCTTTCTGCAGCAGCCCATTAAAGCCGGCATTCAGCTTCTCCGTTTCGCCTCCCAGGGCCAGCCGGCCGGTAACGGTGATCACCGCCCAGCCGGACTCCAGGTGCTTCGTATCCACAGCCATTGTTAGAGAATACACCAAAGCGTTCGGGGCGCGCCTTTACTGAATTACCGGCGAGTAAGTCGTCTGGGTGCTGCTCACGATGGTGGCTGTTACCGACCCGCTGTCGAGTCCGCTGGCGGTAAACGGGACGGCGGCGGCGGTGGAACTCAGGGATACCGTGATCGGGCCGGCGTACAGAGCGCGCAAAAGGGCAGCCGGAATGGTGAACGTCCCGGCGGACGGCGCCACATTGCATTGTAGGACCGAGTTGTAGATCGCGTTGGCCGATGCGATGCTCACCGTGACATAGCCTGCGGGATCCCCGCCGGTCCACGTGAAGACCAGCGGGCTCGACCCGCTGATCGTCCCGCCCATGTAGGTCAGAGGGTTGGTCCAGACTGCGGGCGCAGGCATGTTGAGCGTTGCGTTGAACGGCCCGACGTCGGAGCCGCCGGCGCTGGCAAACGAGTAGCTTCCCTGCGAAAGCCGCGCCGGAGACTTGGCGATGAAGTAACCTCCGGATGACGTGTTGGCGGCCGACATCTGGCCAGGCGGTCCCGTGACCATGATCGCGTCTCCCGCGTTCAATCCGGTGCCGGGGTGCGTGGGCGTCGCTGTCACCGGAGAAACGCTGATGCTGCAGGATCCGATCGACGGATTGAGCCGGGTGGTCGAGTTCACCACGGTACCGAGGTCCATCGAGAAGAAAGCCGCGGAAAAATCGATTTCGCCGGACGCCTGGCCGATGAGGCTGACCTGTCCGCTGCGCAGTACGCCGCTGCGCTCGGCGGCGACGAGATCGGAGGCACGGTAGCTGAGCGGGTCGTCGCACTCCGCGCCCGAAGCAGCCACGGAAATCGTGCCGAAGTTGCTCACCACGCCGCCGGTCACCGCCGCCACGGGAACGTAGCAGCCGGAAACACCTTGCGGCACGTCGAAGACGATCTGGTCGACGGCGGCACAGCAGCCGGCGCGTCCGGCGTAACGCACGTTGGCCTGCACGCCGCCTACATAGATCGAATCCAGGTAGGGAAGAGCGACGGGCAGCGGCCCCGAAGTTTCGTCGCCCGTGACCGGCCCGAGGCCCGTGCCCCACAAGATCACTGTCTGGCCGGGCTGAGCGGAAGCCGTCAGCGTATTCAGCGGCGTGTAATTCTGATTCGCAAAGTTTTGCGCCACCGCCGGACCCCATGCCGACTGGCTGTGCGTGAAGATGCCGAACGCGCTGCGCACCACGTGGATCGGCACCGACGTGCTGGCCAGGTTTTGATAGCTGACTACCAGCGATCCGTCGCCTTCCGGCGCGTTGGACGGCATAATGGCGGCCACCTGGTTGATCGATGTGTAGACCATCGGGCACGCGGCGTTATAGGCGCCGATCGAAATCAAGACCCGGGTTCCGGCGAGACCGTCGGAGGTGGGCAGCGGGTAACTGGTGGCCGGCACGAGCGAGACCGGGCCCAGCGCGGAGCCGAAGACGAGAAAAATGGAACCACGCGCGATGCCGTAGTTCACGAACGCCGGCGACAGGTAGCTGGCCGCGTTCACCACGCCGTTAGGCGAAATCGTCGGTTGAAACGGGTTGGCGGCGGAGAGGACCGAAACCGTCGCCAGCAGGAGAGCAAGTGCATGGGTCCGCATATTGAGCCTACACGTCTCGATTATGCGGGCAAATACCCGATAATGCGCGGTGCGTTTCTTCACCAAATTAACCGGGGTTAGCGCGAATTGAGACGGTTATGCCGCCGGCAGTTCTTCGTCGAAGCACACGGCAACCTTGCCGCAGCGGCCGCCGGCCATCAACGAGTACGCGTCGGCCACCTTCTCCAGCGCGAAACGGTGCGTCACGAGGTCCGCGGGATGAAGGTTCCAGTGCACCAGGCGTTCGACCAGTTCTTCCATGAGCCATGTCGAGGTCACCCAGGATCCGAAAATGGTTTTCTGGTCGTGGATGATGTCGGGCGACGGATTGAATTCGACGCGGCCGCCTTCGCCGAGGAAGACGACGCGTCCCCACTTTCGCGTTGCGCGGATGGCGGTAGCGCGCGCGGCATCGTTCGCCGAGCAATCGACCGCGCGCTCGACACCTTGCCCGCCGGTCAACGCGCGCACGTTCGCGACATTATCCGCGCCGCTGGGCAGCACCTCATCGCACAGATTGAGATCGAGCGCGAGTTGCATGCGCTCGCGGATCACGTCGATACCGATGATGCGCCGCGCGCCCAGCTTGCGGCAGAGCGCCCCGGTCGCCAGCCCCACCGGGCCCAGGCCGGTGATCAGCACCGCGTCGTTGCCGCTGATGCCGATCTTTTGCAGGCCCTCGTACACCGTGCCGAAGCCGCAGGCCACCTGCGCGCCGTCCACGTAAGTCAGCTCGCCGGGCAGCCAGATCAGGTCTTTTTCTTCGGCGAGCAGGTAGTCGGCCATGCCGCCATCGCGCTGCCATCCGTAGGCGCGGCGATACTTTTCGCTGGTGCAGGAGATCATGTATCCGCGCCGGCAATCGTTGCAGACACCGCAGCCGGAGATGTGATACACGATGACACGGTCGCCCTCGGCGAAACGCCGGCAGCCGGGACCGGCCTTGACGATT
Source organism: Verrucomicrobiia bacterium (assembly GCA_035578025.1). Classification (GTDB taxonomy): domain Bacteria; phylum Acidobacteriota; class Terriglobia; order Bryobacterales; family Bryobacteraceae; genus Solibacter. The sequence goes on along the minus strand of DATJYJ010000446.1, from coordinate 22,752 downwards.
TGACCGCAAGGCTCATGGCCCGCGATCACGCCCTGGTACCCTTCGGGCCCCTTGCCGAGATGCTCGTGGTAGATGCAGCGGATGTCGGAGCCGCAGATTGTCGAGGCCTTCATGCGTAGCAGCACTTCGCCGTGGCCGGGCGTGGGAACGGCGGCTTCCTTCAGCTCCACCGTGCTGTTGCCGGGCAGGTATGCGCCTTTCATTGATTGATCACTCCATTCAGATCCCAGAGGTCTTCCCAGCTTTGGCCGGCTCTCCATAGAAACACCTGACCCTTGATCAGTCGGCAGTTCTTATCGATGGCGGCGATGGCGCGCATGTCCTCGCCGGAGAGCGGCGGGCTGACCACGCCCTGCAGGTTGGCCAGGTAGTTCTGCCGCTTGACCGAGAAGGGAATCGGCGTTGCGCCGACCTGGCAGCACCACTTCACGCACACCACCGCCGGATGCACACCCAGCCGCTGCGCGATCCCGACGATCACCGGATCTTCGATATCGACGGTATCCTCCGGCGTGCGGTCGCGCTCGGGACGTCCCGGCGAGCCGATCGGACTGTAAGCGACGGGCGCAATGCCGCGATCGAGCAGATAGCGGAACAACTCCGGCTGCTGCATGTGCGGATGCATTTCGAGCTCGTTGACGGCGGGCTTGATGCGCGCATCGGGCAACAGAAGCTCGAGCTTGGGGATGGTCATATTGCTGGTGCCGATGTGGCGTACCAGCCCGAGATCCACCAGCTTCTCCATCTGCCGCCAGGTGCGCATGTAGTTTTTGTGGATATAAGGCTGGGCGTCGGCGCTGCGGGAGGTCACGTCGCAACCCGGCAGATGAAAATTCGGGAACGGCCAGTGGACCAGGTACATGTCCAGGTAGTCGAGCTGAAGGTCGGCGAGCGACTTGCGGCAGCTCGGGATCACGTCGGCTTCGCCGTGCTTGTCGTTCCAGAGCTTGCTGGTCACCCACAGTTCTTCGCGCCGGATGCCGCCGCGCAGAATCTCGCGGAAAGAATGACCGATACGGTCTTCGTTGGCGTAGACGCTGGCGCAATCGAAGTGGCGATAGCCGGCCGCGGCCGCGTCCTTCACCGCCGCCGCCACCTCATCGGCGGAAACGCGATCGCTTCCGAAAGTGCCCAGCCCGATGGCGGGCATGCGCGCGCCGGTATAAAGCGTGCGATGCGGGACGAGTGCGGGATCGACGCCCGGCGAGGCGGGGGTAGTACTCATGAGCGGTAAAGCTCTATGGTACCGGTCCGCGGGCCTTTCCGGGGCAAACAAACCTCAATTGGTCCACTAGTACTACAAGGCAGGACCTGGGTCGGCGACTTGTGCAACCATAAGTACCAGCGCGGTTCGCGCACCAATCAACGTGGCTGGCTGGGCCACGATGCGCTGGGAGGCGCCTGTGAGGAGTCAGGTCTTCTCCGTTCTTGTGCTTGCAATCGCACTCCTCGGAGTGCCCGCGCACGCCATCGTTGTGGCGGCAGGCGACCCGAATGCCAATCTCATCGTCGGGTCCGACGACTTTTTCGGAACCCTCAACTTGAGCGGCGTGGTCGAGGTCAGCAGCGTTCATGGCGCCTGCACCGGAGCGCTGTTGGGCGATGGCGTTTCGGTCCTGACGGCTGCGCACTGCGTGGCGGACGCCTTCGGCAGCCCCGATTATTCGGGTCTGCAGGCGCGCTTCACCGGGCCGGCCAACAACGGTCCCGGGACCGGCGGCTACACTTTCATTTCGGCGGCGGCGGCATTCGTCAATCCGGGCTGGACGGGCGACGTGACGCTGGGGGGCGATCTTGCGGTGTTGCGGCTCAGCCAGCAGGCTCCGTCATACGCCGCCCGCTATTCGCTCTACACCGGAATGATGACCACCAGTCCGATCGTCATGGTTGGCTTCGGTTACGGCGGCACGGGGCTCACCGGCGCGGATCCGATCAATTACCCGATCAACGGCGCCCTTCGCGCGGGCACCAATGCGTACGTGACCGACGGGTCGGATCCGCGGATCGGCTTGTCGTCGCAATCCCTGATCGGGCAGTTCTACCAGGCCGGCAATGACTCGACCAACGCGCTCGGGGTCTCCAGCCCGTACAGCGCGGCGGACGAAGTCGATCTTTCCCCCGGCGATTCCGGAGGGCCATCGTTCTACGACGGGCAGATCATCGGGGTGCACGATTTCGTCGCCTGCTTCCCGGACCCTAACAACTCCTCGATCTGTGCCGTGCCGCCGTCGATCACCACGACTGAGGGCTCCTACTTCGGGCAACTTTTCGGAGACACGTCGGTGGCGGCAAATGCGGATTGGATAACCGCGCAGGAAGACGTTCCCGAGCCAGCTACCGCGGGACTGTTGATGATCGGCATGGCCGCGGGCTTCGCCGCGCGGTTCCGGCGGGCCGCGAAAACCAGGATCGGCTGATTCAGTTTCCTGCCGCAACTTTCTCCGCGCTGTCCACCACCAGGAAATCCACCGGGGCTTTCTGCGAGGTCAGCGTCAGTCCGAGCTGCTCCCGCATGGCCATCATGATGAGCGACGGGTGATGCCTGTACGGTCACCGGATTCGAAGAAATGGTGCACAGCGCGGTGGAGAATGTCGTGCGGAATTCGATCCGGCACACGCTTCCTTCCCTTCCGCCGGGTGGCGGACGGAAACCAGGAAGGCGCCGGCCTCGGTCTCGCCATCGCGGAGCGCGCCGTGCACGTCCATCAAGGGACGATCCGCGCGTGGAATGCGCCGGAAGGCGGCCTGATTGTCGAAATCGATCTGCCGTTCAAGTGCTTACCCTGAATCGCCGATAGACCTGGGTTAGAATACCGTCATTATGCTGATCCGGCGGCTTGTGTCCGTATTGTGTCTCGTCACCGCCATCTCGTTTGCCCAAACGAAGCGTCCCCTCAACCACTCCGACTACGACGGCTGGAGATCCATCGTCGGCCAAAAGCTCTCCAATGATGGGAACTTCCTGGCCTACGGAGTCTTCCCGCAGGAGGGCGATGGCGAAGTCGTCATCCGCAACCTGGTCACCGGCAAAGAGCAGCGCGAGCCGGCAGGTATGCGTCCGGCGCCCGTGCCCAACGCGACGCCCGAGGAGGGCCCGCCCAATGAGGCACGCGGCATTACGGTCCTCTTCTCCACCGACAATCGCACGCTCGTCTTCTCCACCTTCCCGCCCAAGTCCGACGTCGACAAGGCAAAGAAAGACAAGAAGCCCGCGCCCAAGGACGGCATGGTGATCGTCGATCTCGCCTCAGGCAAAACTGTCCGTTTCGACCGCATCAAGCGCTTCGCCATGCCCGAGAAGGCATCCGGCTTCCTGGCCTACTGGAAAGAAGGCCCCGACACGCCCGCCGGCGCTCCCGCCGCCACCAGCCCCGCTCCCGGCGGCGATCAGCAGGGCGGACGCGGCGGACGCGGCGGCGCCACGGCGGGACGCGGCATGCGCGCCGAGATCGGCTCCGACCTTGTGATCCGCACCCTGGCCGATGGCTCCGAGCGCACCATTACCGACGTCTCCGAGTTCACACTTACCGATGACGGCAAGCAACTGGTCTACGCTGTCGGCGCGCGCGACACCGCGAAGAACGGCGTCTTTGTCGTCAAGCCCAACTCCGCCGACGCACCGGCGGCCATTGCGGAGGGCAAAGGCAAGTACAGCCACCTCACCTGGGACGAGAACCAGACGCAGCTCGCGTTCCTCAGCGACCGTGACGACCAGTCCTCCAAGCCCCCGAAGTACGCCCTCTACCGCTGGGACCGCCAGGCGCTCCAAGCCACCCTGGCCGCCTCCGTAGCTACCCCCGGATTTCGCCAGGGCCTGGTGATCAGCGACAAGGGCACGCTGAGCTTCTCCAAGGACGGGTCGCGCCTCTACTTCGCGTGCGCGCCGCCCGCGCCCGAGAAGCCCCCCGCCGCGGCCGACGCCGCGCCCGACGACACCAAGGCCGTGGTCGATCTTTGGAGTTATAAAGATGACTACGTCCAGCCGATTCAGAAGGTCCGCGCCGAGCGCGACCGTAACCGCACCTTTACCGCCGCCTACCTGATTCCCGAAAAGCGCGTCGTCCAGCTCGCCGACGCCACCATGGAAACCGTCACGCCCTCGGAGAGCGCGCAGTGGATCCTGGGCACCGACGACCGCGAGTATCGCCCCCTCGCCGATTACGACGAGCACTACGCCGACGTCTACGTTGTCGACGCCGCCACCGGGCAGCGCACCACGCTGGCGAAGAAGCACTACGGCGCCCTGACATGGTCGCCCGGCGGCAAGTACCTGCTGACCTTCGACGGCAAAGACTGGTGGACCGTGTCCGCGCCCGACGGCCAGAAGACCAATCTTACCGCCGCCATCCCGGCGAAGTTCTTCAACGAAGATGACGACCGCCCGCAGTTGCCTACCGCCTACGGCAACGGCGGCTGGACCAAAGACGGCAAGAGCGTGCTGCTCTACGATCGCTACGACATTTGGCGCGTCTCGCCCGATGGCACCGCCGCGAAGAACGTCACCGCGGGCTACGGGCGCACGCACGACCTGCGCCTGCGCTACACGCCCGTCGAAGCCGAGAACCCGCGCGAGCGCTGGATCGATCCCGCGCGTCCCGTGCTGCTCACGGCCCTCAACCTCAAGACGTTCGAGACCGGCTTCTTCCGCGCATCGCTGGATGGCGGCGAGCCAAAGCAGCTCATCCTGTCCGCAAAGACCCTGAGCCCGCCGGTGAAAGCCAAGGACGCAGACGTCTACCTGCTGACCGCGCAGAGCTTCAACGAGTTCCCGGACCTCGCGGTGACCGACGGCACCTTCAAGGAGCTGCGCAAGGTCTCCGACGCCAACCCGCAGAAGGCCCAGCTTCTCTGGGGTACCTCCGAGATCGTGCCGTTCAAGAACGCCGACGGTGTCCCGCTGACCGCGGCGCTCTACAAACCGGAAAACTTCGACTCGAAGAAGAAGTACCCGATGATGGTCTACATCTACGAGCGGCTCACCCAGAACGTGAACAAGTTCGTCGATCCGCGGCCCAGCCACAACATCAACATCAGTTATTACGTCAGTAACGGCTATCTGGTGCTCACCCCGGACATCGTGTACACCACCGGCTTCCCCGGACAGAGCGCGCTCAAGTGCGTACTGCCCGCGGTCCAGGAAGTGGTCAACCGCGGGTACGTCAATGAGCAGGCCATCGGCATCCAGGGCCACAGTTGGGGCGGTTACCAGATCGCTTACATGGTGACCCAGACCAACCGTTTCCGCGCGGTCGCCGCGGGCGCACCCGTGGCCGACATGATCAGCGCCTACGACGGAATCCGCTGGGGCACCGGCCTTCCGCGCCAGTTCCAATACGAGCGCACCCAGAGCCGCATCGGCGGCTCCATCTGGCAATACCCCACGCGCTTCATCGAGAATTCGCCCATCTTCTGGGCCGACCGCGTGCAGACGCCCGTCCTGCTCCTCCACAACGACGGCGACGACGCCGTGCCGTGGTATCAGGGCGTCGAGTTCTACCTCGCCCTGCGGCGGCTCGGCAAAGAGGTGTACCTCTTCGATTACAACGGCGAGCCGCATGGCCTGCGTAAGCGTCCCAACCAGAAGGACTACACCATCCGCCTGCAGCAGTACTTCGATCACTACCTGAAAGGCGCGCCGGCGCCGGCGTGGATGGAGAAGGGTGTGCCCTACATCGAGCGCGAACGAACGGAGCTTGTGGAGCAGGCCTCACGGGCTAGTCAACAGCAGTAGCCGCGTTACCAGAGCTCTTTCAGCCTTGCCAGAAGGCCCACCGGATCGTAGGGCTTGCGCAGGAACCCCGCCGGCGTCCCTCCGCCGAGCCGCTCCGCCGCATCGTGATCGTGATAGCCGCTGCACACGATCACCTTCGCCTTCGGCCGGGCCTCGCTGATTCGTGCCAGCACCTCCGCCGCGTCCGTTCCGGGCATCACCACGTCGAGCAGCACGGCGTGGATCTCTTCCTTGTGTTCGCGGAACACCTCCAGCGCCTCGTCCCCGTCCGCGGCAGTCAGTACCGGCAGTCCCGCGCCCTCCAGGATGGTCTTCGCCAAGGTGCGGATGGGCTCCTCGTCGTCCACCACCAGCACGGCGCCCGTGCCCTGCCATTCGGATAGCGCGACCGGCGGCGCTGGCACGGCCGGCTGGCGCTCGGCCTCGTCCACGGCTGGGAAAAACACGCGAAACGTGGCGCCCTTCCCTGGCTCGCTGGCCACCGTGATGCTCCCACGGTGCGCGCGGACGATCCCCATCACGGCCGCCAGGCCGAGCCCGCGCCCAGTGAACTTGGTGCTGAAGAATGGATCGAAAATCCGGTCGAGTGTCTCCCGGTCCATGCCGGCCCCCGTGTCCGCTACCTCCAGCCACACATACAATCCTGCCGGCATGACGCGCCCCGTCTTGAGGGAGGGCAGTTCGCCTCCTTCCAGCCAGATCAGCCCGGTCGCGATCCGCACCTCGCCCGGCTGGTCGCCCAGCGCGTCGCTCGCGTTGGTGGCCAGGTTCAGAATTACCTGCCGGAGTTGCCCGGAGTCCCCTTCGATACGCGGCACCTCCGCTGCCAGGTCGAGCTTCAGCGTGGCCCGTTTGGAGATCATGGACTCGATCAGCCGCACCGTGTTGGACACCATTCCTGAAAGATCCACCGATTCCGGAACGAACTGGCTTCGCCCCGCGTATGCCAGAATCTGCCGCGTCAGGTCCGCCGCATTTTTCGCGGCCGCCAGCACCTGTCCGATGTACCGGTGTGCCGCGGTCCCCGCCGGCAGGTCCGTCGCCGCCAAGCTGGCATAGCCCGTGATGCTCGTGAGCAGATTGTTGAACTCGTGCGCGATCCCGCCGGCCAGCACCCCGATGCTTTCCAGGCGCTGCGTGTGGCGCACCTGTGCCTCCAGCCGTCGGCGTTCGTCCTCGGCCTGGCGGTGCTCGTCGATTTCGCGGCGCAGGAAGTCGATCGCCAGTTCGAGCTCCTGCGTGCGCTCGCGAACCCGTGATTCCAGGTCCTCCCCGACCTTGCGCAGCGCCTCCTGCGCCCGCTTGCGCGCCGTCACGTCCAGCAGGAACGATCGGATTCCTTCGATGTCGCCCCGCGGAGTCAGACGATATGTGTCATGAATCTCCACCACCACGGTCGACCCGTCCGGCCGCGTCAGCGCCCTCTCGAATGGCGCCAGCGAAACCTCCGAGGAGAGCTTTCGCGCCAGCGAGCTGCGGCTTTCCGGCTGTTCGGCTTCTGACACCAGCTCCCACACCGGGCGTCCGATAAGCTCTTCGCGCGTGCGCCCCAAAAGGCGGCATTCCGCGTCGTTCAGCCACACGAGTCTCCCCTGCAGATCCACCTCGTGATAGGCGATGGGCGCCAGCGCCAGGACATCATAGTCCTGCGACGGCGCACGGCTCGGTTCTGCCATGTTTCAGTTGCCATGTTGGCAGGAAAGAGATGTCAAAACGAGGTTAGCGTGCGATAGTCTTCCGAAGTTATGTGCGCTTTGTCACATCCATCGGGTTTGTGCCTTGAGCCATCCACCCTCGATAGAATGCCAGGATGGGGTTTGCTGGCCGCAGCGTGCTCGCCTTGGAGAGCCGCCGAGCTGCGGAGATGCGTGAGCTGATCGCCCGGCAGGGTGGGGATGCCTTCGTTGCGCCCTCAATGCGGGAAATCCCCCTACCCGACAATGAGGAGGCATTTCGTTTCGCGGGACGCCTGTTCGCCGGCGGCTTCGACATGGTCGTGCTGCTCACCGGCGTCGGCACTCGGCAGCTCACCCGGCTGCTCGCCACCCGTTATCCCGAAGGTGCGTTCGCCGACGCTCTCCGCCGGGTGACGGTCGTGGCGCGCGGCCCCAAGCCCGCCACTGCCCTTCGGGAAATGGGGCTCGCGCCGGACGTCATTGCACCCGAACCGAACACGTGGCGCGAATTACTGGCGGCGACCGAGGGACGGCCGGAGCGGCGCATTGCCGTCCAGGAATATGGCCGGCCAAATCCGGAGCTCCTCGAAGGCTTGCGCGCGCGCGGCGCCGATGTCACCCAGGTGCGCGTCTACCAGTGGGATCTCCCTGAAGACACTGCTCCTCTTCGCGAAGGCGCGCGCCGCCTCGCCGCCGGCGCTTTCGATGTCGTCCTGTTCACTACCGCCATTCAGATTGCGCACCTGGCGCGCATCTCCCGCGAGCTCGATATCGAAGCCGCCGTGCTCGCGGCGCTCGGCAAATGCCGCGTCTGCTCCATCGGGCCCACCACCACCGAGGCGCTGGAGGAATTCGGAATTCACCCTGCCATGGAGCCATCGCATCCCAAAATGGGATTCCTGGTGAAAGAGGCGGCCGAGGAGTGAGGTGCGGGGCGGAACCATCGCCTTTTGTCGTCCGTCCAGCGGCGCAGCCCGTCTGTTCTCCTCCGGTCGTACACTAATCCTTAATGCCCAAGAAACCCTGGCCCGTGCTGGTCGGCGAGTACACGTCCCTGGCTTTCATGTTGCCGGTTTGCGCATTGCTGGGCTACGCCATCGGCTACCTTCTGGATAAGGAATTCGGCACCACCTGGATATACATTCCCGGCCTGGTGCTGGGCATCGCGGCGGGTTTCGTCCAACTGATCCGGCAACTGATACGGGACACCAAAGATGACTGACGAGCACCGCCTCGACCGCGCCGTCGATCGCATCTGGAAAGCCACGCTAGCCATCGCCGCAGCCGGGACGATCTGCCTCTTCGTTTGGCGCGGCTGGAACTGGGCCCTCGGGTTTGTTCTCGGCTGCGCAATTTCCGCGCTGAATTTCCGCTGGCTCAAACAGGTCGCGGTCTCCCTTGGCAGCGCCCACGCCAAGCCTCGCATGGCCGTCCTGCTGGGGCTGCGCTACCTGGTTTTGGGCGGGTGCGCCTATGCTATATTCAAGCTTTCAGAGATTAGCCTGCCCGCGTTTTTTTGGGGTCTTTTCGCGGCCGTGGCGGCGGTCATCTTCGAAATTCTGATCGAGCTCGTGTATGCACGAAACGGAACTGTGGATCACTAAGTTGTTCAACGACTACCTGGCCGACGTGGGCAACACGCTGCGGCACGCGGTCGGCATCGCGCCCGAGCCGCGCCCCTGGGCTGACTTCATCGCCATGCAGATCCTGGTGGCATTGATCATCATGATCGTGTTCGCCATTCTGAAGCCGCGCCTGTCCGTCGACCGCCCCGGTAAGCTGCAGCATACCTTCGAACTGATCTACGACTTTATCAACGGCCAGGCGGAAGAACAGGTGGGGCACTCGGGCCACAATTACATTGCCTTTTTCGGGACCATCTTTATCTTCATCCTGTTCTGCAACCTGATCGGAGTGATTCCGGGCTTCGAATCGCCCACCATGATTCCCTCGGTACCGGCGGGATGCGCGGTCGCGGCCTTTTTCTACTACAACCTGGTCGGCATCCAGGCCAACGGGGTCGGCAAATATCTGATGCAGTTTGTCGGTCCGATGCCCGCCCTGGCTATCCTCATGGTCCCGATCGAACTGGTCAGCCACCTGGCGCGCCCCCTCTCCCTCACCATCCGTCTGTTCGCCAACATGTACGCCGGCGAGCAGGTCACGCTGGTGTTTCTCAAGTTGACGCTTTTATTTATTCCGGTGGCTTTCATGGGCCTGCACGTTTTCGTTTCCTTCCTGCAGGCATACATTTTCATGCTCCTGACCATGATGTACGTGGCCGGAGCCGTTTCGCACGAGCACTAATACCGGCTTTATGCCGCTCTTTTTCAGTGTGAGCCCGGCTGCAAGAGGATGACGGGAACCACCTCCTGGGAGCGATTTCTTAAGGAGCTAACAATGACGAAGAAAGTAATGTTCCTGGTGGCGCTGCTGCTCATCGCCAGCCCGATGCTGTTCGCGCAGACGCCGCAGAATCAGACCGCGAACGGGCACTGGGTCCCCATCAGTGCCGGTTTCTCGATGGCCATCGCCAGCGGGCTTTGCGGACTGGCTCAGGCCAAGGCAGTGGCCGCCGCGGCCGAAGGGATGGCGCGCAACCCGGGCGCGTCGGCGGCCATCCGATTCGCTCTCCTGCTCGGCCTGGTGCTGATCGAATCCCTCGCGCTGTACACCCTGGTGATCATTTTTGTGAAAGTCGGCTAACCGTATGGGACAGGCCTAAGCCTGTCCCGTATCTTCTTTCCTAGTACCTTTGAGACCTTGTGTTCCGCGAAGGTCTATTGACCTGTCCCCTTTAAGACCCTACTATCGGTTAACGATATTCACATGGAACAGCGAAGAACCCGGCGCTTCAAGCTCCAGCTTCCGCTCGCAATCACCCGCTCCGGCGCCGAACGCGTTGCCTTATCGGGCTATACCAACAACATCAGTTCCAGCGGTGTGCTATTCACCGCCGAGCGGGAGCCCGATGTAGGCGGTCCCATAGAGTACGTGATCACTCTGAACCAGGACGGGTCACAGTCCGTCAACCTGCGCTGCATGGGCAAGGTCGTGCGCTCGGACCGCATCGGCGACCTGGGCGGCGACGCCCGCTCTACGTTCCAGGTGGCCGCGACGCTCGAACGTTACGAGTTTGTCCGCGAACGGGGCGCCTTTCACCCGTAGCGATCACCGTCCCTCACCGTACCCTCGCGCTTGAATCCGATGGCCTTTTCGGTGTACCGTAGCAAAGAAAAGGCGAAAGCGCAGCATGAATCTATCCCTCGGTTTCCCTGAGTTCTCCCGCGATCTCTCTCTGACTCCGCGGCAGTCGCTTGAGGCCGTCGTATCCGGCTTCCGCGCCGCGCACCAGGAGGCGGATTCGGCGGTGCGAGCCATTCACCACCTGCCTGCGAGCGACGGCGTCTTCACCGACATCCCCCAGACCGTCGATCCGCGCCTGCGTCTGGCGCTCGAAAAACGCGGCATCGCGCGCCTGTACTCGCACCAGGCCGAGGCGTTCGATGCCATCCGCGCCGGCAGAAACGTGGTCATCGTGACTCCGACCGCCAGCGGAAAAACTCTCTGCTACAACCTGCCGGTTCTCAACCTGCTCCTCAACGACGCCGGCGCCCGCGCCATGTACGTCTTCCCTACCAAAGCGCTGGCGGAAGACCAGCTCCACGAATTTCAAAGCGCGGTCGATGAAATGGGCAGCGACATCCGCGCGTTCACCTACGACGGCGATACCCCGCAGGACGCGCGCCGCGCCATCCGGCAGCGCGCCAATGTCGTGCTCACCAACCCCGACATGTTGCACAGTGGAATCCTGCCGCATCACACGCGCTGGGCACGCTATTTCGAAAACCTGCGCTACATCGTCATCGACGAATTGCACTACTACCGGGGCGTGTACGGCAGCCACTTCGCGAACCTGCTTCGCCGGCTGGCCCGCATCTGCGAATTCTACAACTCGCACCCGAGGTTCATCTGCTGCTCGGCCACCATCGCCAACCCCCGCGAACTGGCCGAGGCGCTCACCGGCGAAAGCTTCGAGCTGGTCGAGCGCAACGGTGCGCCGCGCGGCGAGAAGTTTTTCATCTTTTACAATCCGCCGGTGGTCAACCGCGCGCTCGGCATCCGCCGCAGTTACATCGCCGAGACCCGGCGCATGGCGCTCAAGTTCATCGAAAGCCGCCTGCAAACGCTGGTGTTCGCCAACAACCGGCTGGCCACCGAGGTCCTCGTGACCTATTTGAAAGACGCATGCGACCGCGGACCGATCCCCGGCGAGACCGTGCGCGGCTACCGCGGCGGCTACCTGCCGCGCGAGCGCCGCGAGATCGAGCAGAAGTTGCGCGACGGCGAGATCCGCGCGGTGGTGGCCACCAATGCTCTCGAGCTCGGCATCGATATTGGCTCCCTCGATGCGGTCGTCATGGCCGGGTATCCAGGCACGATCGCCTCCACGTGGCAGCGCGCCGGCCGCGCCGGACGCCGACAATCCACTTCCGCCGCCGTCATGGTGGCTTCGAGCGCGCCACTCGATCAGTACGTCGTGGAGCATCCCGACTACTTTTTCGGCCGCTCCCCCGAGCACGCCTACATCAATCCCGAGAACCTGGAGATTCTCCTTGCGCACGTGAAGTGCGCCGCTTTCGAGCTGCCCCTGCGCGACGGCGAGAGGTTCGGCCGCCACGATCTCGGCGAAATCTGCCGCTTCCTCGAAGAGACGGGTTTCCTGCACCACTCCGCCGCCGCCTGGCACTGGACCAGCGACACCTACCCCGCCGACGCCACCAGCCTGCGCTCGGTCACCAGCGACAATTTCGTCGTGGTTGATGTCACGGGCGAGGCGAAGGTGATCGCCGAGGTCTCGTTTCCCACCGCGCTCACCACGCTGCACGAAAAAGCGATTTACCTCCACGAGGCGCGCCAGTATCACGTCGAGCGCTTCGACTACGACCAGCGCAAGGCCTACGTCAAGAGCGTCGATTGCGACTACTACACCGACGCCATCGATTACACGCAGGTCAAGGTGCTCCAGGAATTCGAAAGCGAGCCGCAGGGCCCGGCGCGCCGCGCGCATGGCGACGTGCGCGTCAACCGCCAGATCGTGGGCTTCAAAAAGATCAAATTCTACACGATGGAGAACGTGGGCGCGGGCAAGCTGGACATGCCCGAGCAGGAGATGCACACCACGGCCTTCTGGCTGCATTTCCCCGCTGCGTTCCTGGCGTCGCTTACCGAATTCACACCCACCGAAAAACAGAGCGGCATCCACGGCCTGGGGAACGCCTTGCGCACGGTGGCAGCATTGTTGCTGATGTGCGATCCGCGCGATCTCGGGGTGGTGCTCACCGAGGAGATCGCCGGCGGGCTGACCGCGTTCGAACCCAATCTCTATCTCTACGACATGTACCCCGGCGGCGTCGGCCAGAGCGCGCCGCTGTTCCGCCTCGCTCCCGAGCTTCTGCGGCAGACCACGGGCCTGCTGGCCGCGTGTCCGTGTGAGGCGGGCTGCCCGTCGTGCGTGGGGCCGGTGGGCGAAGTGGGTGACCGGGGAAAGCAGGTGGCGGCAAGGATTCTGGCGCTCGTGGGGTAGCCCCCGCCCGCGCGGCGCTGTTCACAGAGAAGAAACGAATCTCAATGAAGCCTGCGCCGAAGAAATGCCGGAATATCGCGCGACCCTTGAGTCACGGCAACAATCTCGATGGGCTCTCGATCAGGACGATAAATGATCAACTACGCACCTACCGGCCAAAACACAACCGGATGTGCAGTAAGATCCTTTCGGCAGTGCCCAATCCCGGGCGCGCCGCCGATGGCCTCAAAGGCATCGAACAGCTTGCCGATCCACCGGTCGGCCGCGTCAACGCTATCAGCCGCGATGTATTCCCAGATATCCTCCAGATCGAGAACGGCGTCAGACCCGAGAACGTAGCTGCTCACGCTCTAGACGTCCGATGCTGCTTCGATTTATCCTGCAGTCTCGCGCGTGCCTCCGCAGGCTTGACGCTCTCGCCGCGGTCCAAAGCCGCCATCCGCCGGCCAAGTTCTCCGTTAAACTCCGCCAACTGCATGGCGCGCGCCTCGTCGTGTTGCTCGAGAAGCCGCAGCGCCTCACGGACGACTTCGCTCGCCGAGTTGTAGCGGCCGGATTGGACCTTGGTGTTGACGAACCGCTCGAGTTCCGGGGTGAGCGAGACGTTCATAGAGGCTTGTGCTCCTGCCGTCACATTAGCAAGGGATAACAAAGACTGTCAATTTCTGCTATTGCTCGGCCCAGCGGGTTCACGGGAAGGGACGGCCGCCCTACCTTGCCTTCAACTGCTCCGGCAGCACCGCGTATCCCTCCGGCGGCGGGTACAGCGAAACCAGCAGCTCCAGCCGGCGCCGCAGATACCGGCTGGCCATCTGCCGGGGTCCAGTCTCCACGTCGATGTCGCAGCACGTGCCGTGCAGGTAGAGTGTGAGCGTATCCTCAAATGCCTGGCGCGCGTAGTCGCGGAAAAGCTTGGTTTCCCTGCGCACGTTGGTCTGCCGCCTGAGAAGCGCCTGCTTCAGATGCCAACTCTTCTCATCCACCTCGCCGTGGACCTCCGCGCTCAACTCCTCGCGGATGGCGCGGAAAAAGCGCTCCTGCACCTCCGCGGGCCAGGTGCCCGCCACCAGGCCGGCCAGCACGTTGTAGAACTGGTAATGGTAATCCGCAACTTCGACTTCCTTCACTCCGAAGGCGAGTACCGTGAGCCCTTCCACATTTGCACGCGCGCTGGGCACGTAGCGCGATTCCGCCGGCCGCTCGAAGGTCACCGCGTCGCCCGACTTGCCGTTGCCCTTCTCCAGATAAGGCGCCAGAATCACGCCGATCTTGGGAAGGCCCGCCAGAATCGCGGGCGAGATCGCCGCAATCGGATCATTCAGATACTGGCGCAGGTCCTCATCCGCGATCGGCATGGTGAGGAAATAGCAGAACCGGCTGGTCAGCGGGATCATGTCGCCGCGGAACCGCGTGGCGAGGTCCTCCACCGTCATTTTCGACTTCTCGGCTTCCGTGGACATTCCCGTTGACCGATTGTAACAGGGTGGCGGGACGCGGGCCGTGAACCGCTCGTCACGGGCTAAACTTGAATTGGGATGGCCAGAATCCTTGTTTCCGCGGGTGAAGCCTCGGGCGACCTCTATGCCTCGCTTGTGGTTGGTGAGCTCGCGCGCCTCCTGCCCGGAAGCGATTTCTTCGGATGCACCGGCCCCCGGCTCCGGGCCGCAGGTGTCCGTACGGTGGTCGATTCCGCCAGCCTGGCCGTGGTGGGTCTGATCGAGGTGGCAGGCCACATCCCACGCATCTACCGCGAGTATCGCAAGCTGCTCTCCGCCGCCGGCGAGATTCGCCCAGACCTTGCCATCCTCACCGATTCCCCGGATTTCCACCTGCGCGTCGCGCGCAAACTTCATCGCCAGGGAATCCCGGTGGTCTACCTGGTCGCTCCCCAGGTCTGGGCCTGGCGCAAAGGCCGTATCAAAGAGATGCGCCGGACCATCCGCCGCCTGCTCTGCATCTTCCCGTTCGAAGAGGACTTCTTCGCGCGCGAGCGTGTCCCTGCCACCTATATTGGACACCCCCTGGCGGGACTGGTACGGCCGTCCCTGTCCCGGGAGGAGTTTTTTCGGAAACACAGACTGGCGCCGGAACGTCCCCTGATTGTGGTACTTCCCGGAAGCCGCCGGGGCGAAGCCGCGCGCCATCTGCCGGCGCTGGTGGACGCCGTCGATCAGCTCTACCGGGAACAAGCCGTGAACCTGATCCTGCCGGCCTCGGCCACTACCGGGGCCGGGTTTTTTCAGGCGCGCCTGGGTGAATCGCCGGTCAAGGTCATCGAAGGGGAAAGCTGGGACGCCATGGCTCATTCCGATCTCGCGCTCGCCGCCAGCGGCACAGTGACAGTCGAGGCCGCTTTGCTCGGCACTCCCATGGTGACCTTTTATAAGGTGACCGCGGCCAGTTGGCTGGCCGGCAAATTCCTGGTCGATGTTCCGTTCTACTCCATGGTCAATCTGATCGCCGGCCGCGCGGTTGTGCCCGAGCTGATGCAGGGGCAGATGACCGGCGCCAATCTCGCCCGTGAAGCGCGCCGGCTGCTCGCGGATTCCACGGCCCGCGCCGAAATGCGGGCCGGCCTCGCCGAAGTGCGCGAGAAACTGGCGGGCCGCATAGGCGCGCCGGCCCGTGCCGCGCTCGCCATTCAAGAAATTCTGGAAGGACAAGTCACTCATGTTTCGTAATCCGACCCTTGCCGCCGCTCTGGCCCTCTCTTTGGGCGCGTCTTTCGCCGCCGCGCAGGAGCGGCGGAGCCGAATTGACGTGGATATGGTCACCGTCGAAGCCGACGTGTCGCCGAACACCCAATCCCTCTCGGCCAAGGCTACGGTCCGCTTCACGCCGCTCGACGACAACATCACCTCCGCTGCGTTCGAGCTCAACAACGCACTGAATGTCTCGCGCGTGGTGGACCAGGCCGGCAAACAGATTCCGGCGTCGCGCAACCAGCAGGACTTCACGGTGCGCCTCAGCTTCGAGCAGCCGCTGCCCAAAGGCCAGCCGGTCTCCATCACCTTCTATTACGACGGCAAGCTCACTGGCCAGGAGGATTCTCCGGTCTACGGCATCAAGTTCGCCGCGCTGCATCCCGACTACGGCTTCCTGATGTACCCGGCGCGCTGGTTCCCGGTAAGCGGCTATACCACGGACCGCTTCGCCGCCGATATGAAGATCACCGTGCCGATGGGATATTCCGTGATCGGCAGCGGGCTGGATTCGAAGGACGTAAAAGGCGACAAAAACGCGTACGACATCAAGTTCGAACGGGCCAGTTTCCCCGGTTCGATCGCCATCGTGAAGGGGCAGCCGGCCAAGGTGGCCAGCGAAGGCGTGACTACGACGCTCTACTTCCGCGATGCCGAAGCCTCGATGGCACAACCCTACGGCGACCAGCTCGGCAAGCTGGTCTCGTACTTCACGGGCCTTTATGGATTGCCGCCCTATGCGAACCTGACGGTGGTCGAAACCGAAGACGGCGCACCCAACGGCTATGCCGCGCCCGGACTGATTTTCCTGGCGCCCAAGGCGATCGGCAAGCAACCCAATTCCACGCTGCTGGCCAACCAGGTGTCGCGGCAGTGGTTCGAGGAATTGGTGTCGCCCGTCACGCGCAACCATCTCTGGCTCACCAATGGGCTCGCTGCCTACAGCGAGCTGGTCTGGACCGAGCACGAGAAGGGCCCTGCCGCCATGGAGTCGCAGCTTCACAACGTGATGGTCGAAAGCCTCACGGTGGACAATGTGCCCGTGATCCAATCGGCGCGTCTCGACGATTACTCGCCCGAACTGTGGGCGCTCACCGGAAGCAAGGGCGCGGCCGTGCTCGGCATGCTGCGTTACGTCATCGGCGACGACAATTTTTTCAAAGCACTCAAAGCCTACGCTCAGGAGTACCCGTGGAAGACCGCGAACACCGACGACTTTCGCAAAGTGGTCGAAAAGGTCGCCGGCCAGGACCTCGGCTACTTCTTCATCCAATGGATCGAATCCAGCGGCGCGCCCGAGTTCAAACTCGAGTACACCATCTATCGCACGCAGAAGGGCTTCCGCGTCATGGGAAAGATCGCGCAGGACCTGGACACCTTCCGCATGCCGGTCAATCTCAAAATCGAGACTGAGGGCAATCCGGAGGAAAAGCGCGTGGAAGTGGTCGGCACCTCCAGCGAGTTCAGCGTGGACACGTTCGGCAAGCCCAAGAACGTGATTATCGATCCCGGCAACCGCGTCCTGCGCTACTCGAGCCAGGTTCGGGTGGCAGTCGCCATTCGCCGCGGCGAACAGTACATGGAGCTCAGCGAATTCAGCGAAGCGCTCAAGGAATACCAGAAGGCACTGGAGAGCAATCGCATGAGCTCGCTCGCGCACTACCGCATCGCCGAAGTCTACTTCCTGCAGAACAACTACCAGATGGCAGCGAACTCCTTCCGCGATGCCATCTCGGGAGACCTCGATCCCAAGTGGACCGAAGTCTGGAGCCATATCAACCTCGGTCACATCTTCGATATCACCGGCCAGCGCGAGCGCGCCGTCAACGAGTACAACCTCGCGCTCCGCACCAAGGACGATACCCAAGGCGCGCAGGAAGAGGCCGGAAAATACCTGAAGACACCCTACGAGCGCCAGAGGCGCGTAGACCAGTAGAGCGTTCGAACCAGCGCAATAGTACACCCCAAACGCTGACCAAAGGTACTAGGTGGGTACCCGGTAGAGCGGCTTCTTGGATAGATTTAACTCTTTTGGTTTCAATGCCTAATCGCTGATGTGCCCGGCCCCGGCCTAGTACTAGAATTCTCAATCTGGACCTCGTCAAAAAGCTTGTCAAGAATACGTGCCCTGCCCTACACTGAAACCTACTGTGTGTGAGCAAGAGAACGGAGAGTCTCGGAGGAAACGCGTGAGGAGCCTGGGTCTGGTACTGTTGATCACCGCCGGCAGCCTTCACGCCAGTTCAATCTACCAATGCAGCTTCAATGGCGGAGGTTACACCGTCGCCGGCTGCTATTCCACCACGTCATTCATCAACACCAACGACAGTCTCGATTGGGGCAATCAGAACACCAAAGTTACTAACGGTTCGGGCAGCGGATTCGGCAGCGCCATCAACAACAGCTACAACGTCGGCATCAATAACACCAGTCCGTGGATGACAAATACTGCGAACGGTTCGGTGCGGGTGGGTGTCGGGATCGTGCCGACGAGCTTTTCGGGTGCGGCGCAGATTGACCGCGTGGACAACCTCGGTTACGCACAACTGTCGGACGGCACTTATACCCTCTCCAATAACGTGCCCGGGTTGGATTCCTTCGGCGGCCAGTTCGGAGGCCAGCCCAACGAGACCTCTCAATACGCGGGCCAGACCGACTACACCAGCGTAAGCGTGGGTGGAGTGGCGTTGTCGGGTTATCAGGGCGACCACCTGATCCGGCTCGACGGTTCCAGCAGCGGAATTCTGATCACGTTTTCTCAACCGGTCTACAGAGTCGGACTCCGCGTCAGCGCGATGAACGACACACAAACCACTATGGTCGGGACCACCGCGGTCCAGGATTTGAAGATCCAGGCCTACAACATCGCGAATCCGACCAACACGACCCAGCCGTTCCTCTCCTACGAGCTACAGGATTCCAGCGGCTACGGAACCTGCGCCGGAATCAACACGCTTTCCGGTGGTCCTCCCGGAGCGCCCACGCCCTGCAACGCGGCGCCCTTCATTGGCATTGATGCAACCTCGTCGCTGTTCACCACTGCGCCGCTCGTGACGCTGTCCAACAACCCCTGGATCTCGAGTATTTTTGTCAGTTCCACCGACAACGTCGGGTTCCTGCTGGACGAACTCTTCATTCAGGACGTGAATCCTGATGCCGCACCCGAGCCTGCGATGTTCCTGTTGATCGGCAGCGGCCTCCTCGCGCTCGGAGCCATCGCCCGGTATCGCCGTTAAGTTCAATAATCCCAGGTATTTAGGTATTTCCAGAAGTGGTGCCCCGGGGATATTGAATGGTACCCATCTTCGCTGTCGATCCAACGCTGCACCGGGTCGGCAGGAATCGGGCTTCGACTAGCTCAAGTTCTGCAGTTTCAAGGCGTGCCGGAAATTCGCATTGATGCACTATTGGATATTGACATTGGTGTTGTCCCGGAGCCAATCATTATCCTTTTGGGTGTCTGTGCCCTCGGACACATTTCAACGGAGGACAGATGAGAGGCTGTTTTAAGTACTGCCTAGGGCTCCTTGTACTCTTAATTCCAGTACTCTTGCTGCACGGACAGTTCGCCGCCAACGCGATCAATCAGTGGAGCCCGGTCGCCGATTTGTCTACCTCCCGCGCCGCGGCGTGCTCCGTCAGGCTGGCCGACGGCCGGGTGGTGGTCGCCGGAGGCGTCTCCCAATTCGGCGCCGTAAAGACCGTCGATGTCTACGCGCCGGACGGCAGTATCGCAGCCGCCGCGCCGATGCTGGAACCCCGGGCAAGCGCAGCTTGTGTCGCGACATCCGACGGCCGCCTGATTGCGATCGGCGGTAATGATGGAACAGCCTCATTGGCCTCGTCGGAAATCTACGATCCCTCGACGGACGCATGGACCGCGGGCCCTTCAATGGCCGTTGCCCGCGCCGGCCACACTGCCACGATATCGCCTTGGGGCGCGATCATCATTGCCGGTGGTGAGCCAACCGGCGCCGTCGAAGCCTATCTCACGAACGGCGCGTTCGTCACCCTCGGCAAGCTCGACTCTCCGCGCACCGGCTACGCGGTGGCTGTGGTGCCTGGCCACAAGGTCCTCTTCATCGGCGGTTCGGAAGGCGACGCTCCCACGGCTTCAATCGAGATGTTCGACGCGGATACAAACCGCCTTGGAACTTTTGGTTCGATGCTTACCCCGAGGAAAAATCCCGGTGCCAGCGTTCTTTACGACGGCACCGTCCTCGTCACCGGCGGTATCGATACGTCCCGAAACTACCTGGCGACTACCGAGATCCTCGATCCGGTCACCGGCCAGTCGACGCCTGGCCCTGCGCTTTCCGCTGCCCGCGCCAATCACCTGTCGCTGCTCCTGCCGAATAACGGCCAGGTTCTCCTCATCGGCGGCTCCGGTTCGGATGGACCGCTCGCCTCAACCGAGGTTTACGCTCCGTGGAGCGGAATCCTCTCCGCCACCGGCAGCATGCATAGCCCAAGAAGTGCCATGGCGTCTTCCCTGATGCGTCGCGGCGGCGCGATCGTCGCCGGTGGAACAGGCGAGAACGGGTATCTTTCCGGCGCGGAGCAGTATCGCTTCGCCACCATCGAATCCGGCAAGCCCGATTACCACCCCGGTGAGATCGCCGGCTTTACGGGATCCGGTTGGAAACCGGGTGAACAGGTGCTTCTCGAAGTTCGCGCCTTCCCGCTCGATCAACACAACGTCGAGTTCACCGCCGCCGCACTGGCCGACAGCACGGGGCAAATCAGCCTCAGCGGCTTCAACATCGATCGCAGCCACGTGGGCGCAACCTTCCTGATCACGGCGAGCGGCAGCCAGTCGAAAGCTCAGACATCCTTCACGGACGCGGCCAACGCGACTCTGACCACGATATCCGCGCCCGCGTCCAACGCCAATGTCACCTACGGGAGCCTCACCATCGCCGGAACCGTGAGCAATCTGGACCTACCCGCCAGCGGCGTGACCGATGGAACGCTCACACTCAGCGTGGATGGCCTACCGGTCACTCCGACCGTCGCCTTCGGCTCTCCCCTGACTTTCTCGTGGAGCGACGCATTGTGCGCGTCCCCGCTCGCCTGCGTCAATGGCCACCTCACGGTAGTGCCCAAGGCCCACACCGTTGCCGCGTCGTTCACCTGCACCGGCGCCTGCACCGGAAAGTATCAAGGCAGCAGCAGCGGTACGACCTCCTTCAATATGGTCGACACAGTCACAATCAGCAACGTTCATCCCCTGACCCCCGGCGGGGACAACGCGTTTGTGGGCGGCACCGTGAACTTCACCGCCACCGTGACCGGCGACAACGGATTCGGCGACCTGTCCGCATATGGCGCGAGCGCAGGCACCGTCACCTTCACCGAGACAGGCACCTCCCCGGTAACGGCTCCTGTTACATTCGGGCCCGTCTCGGTTGGGGTCGGGCAATCCACGAACTCGCTGCCCGCGAACATCTACACCACGAGCGTCGCGTTCTCGCCCTCGACAGGCGCGCTGGCCTCCGGTTTCCAATCCACTTCAGCCAGTCCCGGCACCGTGAGAATCTTTCAGGCGAATAACCCTGCCAGCCTCAGCATCAGCGCGTCCCCGGCAAGCCCCAGCGTCGGAACCACCATGACTTTCACGGGTACGGTCACCGGTTACGGAACTCCGCAAATCGTCCCCGTCGGTACCATCACGTTTCGCCTGGATGGCATTATCATTGCGAACCTGGTTCCGTTGAGCAGCGGACAGGCATCGATCACCTACTCCGGTACCGGCCTCACCGGAGGCCCCCACAACGTCTGGATCGATTACAACGGCCCCGATCCGAACTACCAGGGCTGCCTGGGCGCCGGAATCCCGTGCCACAACGTCGCTCCGTTCACGGTCGGAAAGGCCGCCACCACCACGACGGTGACTTCGACGCCGCTATCACCTGTGAACTGGGGACAAGCGTTCACGTTCACCAGCACGACCACCAGCGTTTCAACGCCTCTCTCGATCGGCGGCGCGGTGACGATTCAGGATGGCGGCACGCCCATTCCCGGTTGTACCGGCATCGGCTCGATCGGGGGCGTCATGACTTGCACGCCAAGCCTTCCGTTCGCCCCTGGTACCCACACCATCACCTCGATCTTCGACCCCACCGGCACCACCGATCCGAACTTCGCGACCTCCACCTCGATTCCCTACTCATTCACCGTGAACCCGACGCCGACCACTACCACCGTGACCGCCTCAGCCACTCCGGTCACTTTAGGTCAGTCGATCACGTACACTGCGCACGTGACCCTCGCCAACAGCTCGGGCAACGTTCCCCCATTGCCTGGTTCGATCAATTTCACGGACGGCAGCCTTGCCGGGACGAGTCTGTGCAGCGTGCCTTCGGCTTCCATCACCACCGTCGATTCCACCCACTTCACCGCCACCTGCACAGCCCTTTACGACGGCAGCAACGCGGCACACGGCGTCGGCGCCCACTCGATCTTTGCCAAGTACACCGGCGGGTCTGTCACGGTCAACACCGTCACGGGCGCAATTGCAGCCAGTGACAATTCCGCATCGCCTCCGAGTATCGCCATCAACCCGGTTACAGTTACGTTCGGCACCGTGGCCGCGAGCGCCGCGAGCATCGTGTACGCTACCGGCGGAACATCGCTGTCCGTGCCCTACACGCTGGGCGCAACCGTCGTTCCCACGCTGAGCCAGAATTTCCAGGTCCTAGACGGCACTAGCGTGCTGAGTCCCACCCTGCCGCCCGGCGCAAGCCCGATGACCTATAGCCTGAACCCGATCGACAAGTCGATCGGGGCGCACTCACTGACCGTGAAGTACCCGGCCGGCGACCCGAACTTCTCGGCGGCGACTTCCGCTCCGCCGGCGATCTTTACGGTCACGCAGGCTACGCCCGCTTTCACGAATTTCAATTTCAGCAACAACGTTCCCTTCGGCGGCACGGTCAGCCTTGCGGCCACCGTGGGCATGGGCAACGCCGGTACCGATTCCCCGGCGGCCCCGGGCGGCACGCTGACTTTCAAGTCGGGCGCCACGACACTCGCGTCGTGCACGCTCTCCGGCGG
>DATJYJ010000445.1:0-2052 GCA_035578025.1 Verrucomicrobiia bacterium | reverse complement strand
CAACGCCTGCGCTTCGTCCAGCATGCGATACGTCTTGCCGACTCCAGCAGCGTATCCGAGATAGACTTTCAGGCGCCCCCGGGTCACGAATGGTCTCCGTGCGGGAACAGCCGTACATCGAAATTCTCGGCGTAGTCGATCAACTTCTCGATCGGGCTGTGCTCGCGCTGAGTATGTCCAAGGAAGATCTGGGTGATGCGCTCGCGCTGCGCCAACTCCACCACCGAGCTTACGAAATCACCCTTCAAGCTGTGCACTTCGGCTCCCAGCTCGCGCGCCAGCGCCATATGCTGATCGAGTTTCGCGCGGTCCTCAGGCTTCAGGTGGTCCTGTTCCACGTAAGCCGCCAGCAGCGCACCGTGGAAACGTTGCGCGTTGCGCCGGCCGCTCTTGAGCATGGCTTCGGCGTCACTGCGCGGCGTCAGGCAGACCAGGATCCGTTCCTGGGCGCCCCAGTGCGCCACGACGCCGTGACAATCCAGGTATTCCTGAAGCTGCTGATCCACCACGTCGGCCGCGGCGAGGAGCGCCAGCTCGCGCAACTCCGCCAGTTCGCGCGTATCGGCGGGGGTATCCACGACTTCGATTTCTTCGGCCTCGCGGACGAACGCCTCGGGCACACTGCGGGCGGCGCGCTTGCCGGTGATGCGCTCCACCTGGTCCTGCTGCTCGCGGATGTGATGGACGTTGAGGGCGGTGATGACGGCGATGCCGTGATTCAGAATCTCCTCGACGTCCTGCCAGCGCTGAGCATTGCGGGCGCCGGGGGGATTGTCGTAGGCCAGAGGATCGATCAGGCAGGCCTGCGGGTTGCGCTTGAAGACACCGGGCAGGTCGATGGCGCCGCTGATCTGGGGGATGCTCTCGAAACACCCCAGCAGCCTGCGAACGTCGTCGGTGACTTTGTCCTGCGCCGCCGCCACCACCACGTCCTGCCCGCGTTCTTTGCGGCGGCGGCCCTCGTCGAACATACGCAAGGACTTGCCCACCCGCGGCGCATATCCGAGAAAGACCTTGAGGCGTCCGCGGCTCTCACGGCGCTCCTCCGCCTGCACGCGGCGCAACAACTCATCCGGGGTAGGTCGGCGCTCCATCCTGTTCCAAGATCCAGCCTACTTCTTTCCGGGCGCCGATTGGTCCAGGGCCAGATTGAGCTTCAGCACATTCACTCGCGGCTCGCCGAGAATTCCGAGCTGCCGTCCTTCGGTGTTTGACGCCACGAGTGCGCGGACGGCGTCGGCGGCGATGCCGCGCGCGCCAGCCACTCTAGCCACCTGGGCGTCGGCCGCTTCCGGACTGATGTGCGGATCGAGCCCGCTGCCCGACGCCGTAACGATATCGGCCGGCACCGGTCCGGCGTACGAAGGATTCTCCTGGCGGAATTTCTCAACGTCGGCTTTGACGCGATCGGCCAGCTTCTGGTTGGTCGGTCCCAGATTCGACGGGCCGGAGGAGAGTCCGTCGTACCCGTCGCCGGCGGCCGACGGGCGCCCGTGGAAGTACTCGGGCCGCGTGAACTTTTGCCCGATCAGCTCCGACCCGACCGTGCGATTCCCAGCCCGAATCAGGCTGCCGCCGGCCTGATGGGGAAAGATCACCTTTGCCAGGCCGGTCACCAGCAGCGGGTAGGCAACACCCGTAATCAGGGTCAGAACCACGGTGATCTTCAAAGCAATCCAAAGCTGTTTCATAAGAACCTCACGCGCCTCCGGCGCGGGCAGGCCTGGAGGCCCGCGTTACGCTAAATGCAACACTCCCAGCAACCGGTCTACCAGCCAGATCCCCGGGAACGGCGCGATCACGCCGCCCACGCCATAGATCAACAGGTTGCGCCGCAACAGCGACGCCGCCGACATGGGCTTGTACTTCACCCCGCGCAGAGCCAGCGGAATCAGCACCACGATAATCAGGGCATTGAAAATCACGCTCGCCAGCACCGCGCTCCGCGCGCTGTGCAGGCCCATCACGTTGAGTTTTCCCAGCACCGGGTATGTCGCCATGAACATGGCCGGCAGAATCGCGAAATACTTCGCGATGTCGTTGGCGATGGAA
>DATJYJ010000444.1:0-5072 GCA_035578025.1 Verrucomicrobiia bacterium | reverse complement strand
GGATATCCAGGTGTTCGAGGTGGCCGATAACAAGCTTCGCGGCCAGCGCCAGTTCACGGACATGAAGTTGAACGGACGGGCGGGAGGTTCGGACGGCATCCGCGCGGACGTCGATGGCAACATCTGGTCCGGCGCGAGCGGCGGCCCGGGATACGACGGCGTGCACGTGTTTTCGCCGCAGGGCCAGAGGATCGGGATGATCCTGCTGCCGGAGATCTGCGCCAATCTCTGTTTCGGCGGACCCAAGCGGAACCGCCTGTTCATGGCCGCGAGCCAATCCCTCTACTCGGTCTACGTCGGCACCCGCGGCGCCCACGTGGCGTAGACCCGTGGGGCAGGTTACCGACCTGCCCGCGCGTTAGAACTCCGCGCTTCCCGGAGTCCTCGGGAACGGAACCACGTCGCGGATGTTCTTCATCCCCGTCAGGTACATCATCATGCGCTCGAAGCCCATGCCGAAACCGGCGTGGGCCACTCCGCCGAAGCGTCGCAGGTCGAGGTACCACCAGTAGGGCTGCTCGCTCATGCCGTGAGAGCGAATGCGCTCCGCGAGCAGGTCTCCGCGCTCCTCGCGCTGGCTGCCGCCGATGATCTCGCCGATGCGCGGCACCAGCACGTCCATGGCGGCGACGGTCTTCCCGTCGTCGTTGGCCCGCATATAGAAGGCCTTGATTTCCTTCGGGTAGTCCGTGACGATCACCGGACGATTGACGAGATCTTCGGTCAGGTAGCGTTCGTGCTCGCTCTGCAGGTCGGCGCCCCAGTGGGTGGGAAACTCGAAGTTCTTTCCGGACTTCTGTAGCTGCGCGATGGCTTCGGTGTAGCTCATGCGCTCGAAGGTCGCGCTGACCAACGATTCCAGCGTCCGGATCAGCTCCGGCTCGTACCACTTGTTGAGGAACTCGAGGTCGGGGCGGCACGCCGCCAGTACCTGCTCGATCTGGCTCTTGAGAAACGCTTCGGCGAGATCCTGGTTATCCTTGAGATCGCAAAACGCCATCTCGGGCTCAATCATGTAGAACTCGGCGAGATGGCGCGGCGTGTTCGAGTTCTCGGCGCGGAACGTGGGCCCGAAGGTGTACACGTTGGCAAAAGCCAGCGCGAAGATTTCCGCCTCGAGCTGGCCGCTGACCGTCAGATACGTGCGGCGTCCGAAGAAATCCTGCGTGAAATCGGCGGGCTTGCCCGCTTCCAGGTCCAGCGTGGTCACCTGGAACATGCTGCCCGCACCCTCGGCGTCCGAGGAGGAAATGACCGGCGTGTGTACGTAGAGAAATCCGCGGTCCTGGAAAAACTTGTGAATGGCCACGGTCAGCGCGTTGCGCACCCGGAACACGGCGCCGAACGTGTTGGAGCGCGTCCGCAGGTGCCCCATCTCGCGCAGCGTCTCCAGCGTGTGCTTCTTCTTCTGCAGCGGATAGTGCTCCGGATCGGCCCCGCCGTGGAGGTTCAGCGCGCGCGCTTTGAGCTCCACCGCCTGCCCCTTGCCCGGCGATGCCACCAGTTCGCCTTCCACGCTGATGCAGGCGCCTGTCGTAATCTTCGCAACCACATCCTCCGGGACGACGCCCGCATCCAGCACCACCTGCAAATCGACGGGCGACGAGCCGTCATTGAGCTGGACGAAGTGAACGCTCTTGCTGTCGCGGCGCGTTTTGACCCAGCCGCGCGCGGTCACGGTTTCACCCGGGGAGCGTTTGAGCAGGCTCCGGGTGTAGCTGTCGGGTTGAATCATTGTTGTTCCAGACGGTCGAACACCTGCGCCACGCACTCCAGCGGGTTGGCATACTCGGGACGTTCCTTCAGCTCGAGCAACAGCGGCGTCTGGTCCTGGCGGCTGCGCAGCAGGCCCATGGCCTGCTTCCAATCGATGCTGCCTCCCGCGGCGACGATGGGGAAGAAGTGCGCGTCGTCCTTGCCGTTGTTATCGTGGACGTGCGTCGAGCGGATCTTGTCCTTCATCAGGTTGAACTCGTGCTCCACGCCCGCGCCCATATGAGCGTGGCCGGTATCGAAAACGTAGTTCAGCCCGATGTGCGTCAGCTCCTGGAATTGCTGGAGGCGTGTGGCGCTGGAAAGCTCGTTGGGGATGTTTTCGAGCAGCACTTCGACCCCGCGTGCCCGTGCGAAAAGCTTCAGCTCTTCCAGGGCCGAAAAGGCGGCGTCGAACTTGCGCATGTCGAACTCTTCGCCGCCGACCCCCATGTGCTGGATCAGGTACCGGAACGGGATCACCTCGGAGATTTCCAGAGCGCGCTTGATCTCGTCCACCAGCTCCAGGCGCCGCGCCTTAACCTGCTCCGTGATCGTGATGACCGCGTGCGGACCGCTGCGCCCCCAGATTTCATCGTTGTACATCGGCGAATGCAGCGAGTGGAGCTTGAGGTCGGAATCGCGGAACCAGTGGCCGAGTTCGGCGATCTGCGCCTTGTCGCGGTAATCCAGGTGCTGGCGGGCGCAAAAAATCTCCACGGCGGGGATGCCGGCCTCCTGAATCCTGCCGAGCAACGCGGTGGTCAGCCGGTGATTGACGAACAGGTGCGTCGATAATGCGTGGTTCATTCGGATCAGTGTCCCTCCGCCGTCGCTTCCGTGCGCGGGTCGGGCGCCCCTTCCAGCCAGCCGTTGTTCCAGCGGATGGCGGCGACCTCGCCCTGGGAGTTCACGCGCCGCACCGTATAGCCGCGCTTCTCGAGCAGTGCGATGGTGTCCGGCGAATAGCCCGGCTCCATGCGCAGCTCGTCCGGAAGCCACTGGTGGTGGAACCGCGGCCAGTTGACGGCATCCTGCACGTTCATCCCGAAATCGAGCACGTTCACGATCACTTCGAAAACGCTGTTGATGATCGTCGGGCCGCCGGGGGAGCCGAGGGCCAGCAGGGGTTTGCCGTCTTTGAGCACGATAGTGGGCGTCATGGAAGAGAGCGGCGTCTTGCCCGGCGCAATCGCGTTGGCCTCCCCTTGAATCAGGCCGTACATGTTGGCTTCGCCGGGCTTGGGCGCAAAATCGTCCATCTCGTTGTTGAGCAGGAATCCGAGCCCCGCCGCGGTGACCTTGCTGCCGTATCCGCCATTCAGAGTGTAGGTAACGATCGCGATGTTCCCCTCGGCGTCGGCAACGCTGTAGTGCGTGGTCTCGTTGGCTTCCTTCGCGTGAAAGACCGCGGCCTTGATCTGGCTGCTGGGAGTGGCGCGCTCGGCGTCGATCGACGCTCTCTGGCGGGCGATGTAACCGGGGTCGAGCAGCGACGTGAGCGGCACCTTGACGAAATCGGGATCGCCGAGATGTTCGGAGCGGTCGGCGAAATAGCGGCGCATGGCCTCCGTCATGTAATGCACCGCGGTGGCGGAGCCGGCGCCGGCTTTCTCATAGCCCGTGCCGTCGAGCATGCCGAGCATCTGTAGAATGCCCACACCGCCGGAGCTGGGCGGCGGCGATGTCAGAATCGTATAGCCTTTGTAGGTGCCGGTCAGAACCTGCCGCTCGTGAACCGTGTAGGCCTTGAGATCCGCCTCCGTGATCAGGCCTCCGTGCGCGGCCATGTCTTTGGCGAGCATTCTGGCCGTTTCGCCCTCGTAGAAGTCCTTCGAACCCTGTTTTTCGATGCGAGAGAGCGTGCGGGCGAGGTCGGGCTGAGCGAAGATTTCGCCGGCGTCATATTCCTTGCCGTCGCGCTGAAAGATCCGCTTGCTCTCGGAAAACTGTTCCAGGCCGCGGCTGTGCAGCGACTGGGCCAGTCCGTAAGAAACCGGAAACCCCTGCGATGCCAGTTCGACGGCCGGATGCACCAGCTCCGCCCACGGCTTCTTGCCGTACTTCCTGCTTGCATATTCGAAACCGCGCACGGTCCCGGGCACGCCTGAAGCGCGGTAGCCGATGAGGCTCTCCTGTGTGGCCTTGCCGGATGCATCCAGGTACATGTTGCGCGACGCTGCTTGCGGCGCGTGCTCGCGAAAGTCGAGGAACGTGGTGCGGCCGTCGGCGAGACGGATCAGCATGAACCCGCCGCCGCCGATGTTGCCCGCGCTCGGATGCGTCACCGCCAGCGCAAAACCCACCGCGACCGCGGCGTCGATGGCATTCCCTCCCGACTTGAGAATTTCCAGGCCCGCCTGAGTGGCGTGGCGTTCCCGCGCGACCACCATCCCATGGCGGGCGCGCACCGGCTGCGCAGCCCAAACCGGAACGGCGGCCGCGATCAGCACAAGAGCAGCGATGCGGCGCATGAACTGATTTTACGGCGCGGTGGTCCGTCTCCGCCACTCGAAAAGAACGATTCCCGCGGCTACCGAGACGTTGAGCGACGAAATCTTTCCCGCCATCGGGATGCGCACCAGCACGTCGCAATGTTTGCGCACCTGTTCGTGGAGACCCTTGCCTTCGCCGCCCAGCACGATGACGCTGCGGGCGGCGTAGTCCACGCCGGCATACGATTCGGAGCCCCGCTCATCCAGCCCGTAGATCCAATAGCCGCGCTGCTTGAAGTCCTCCAGCGCACGATTGACGTTGGTGACGCGCGCCACGGGGAGATGCTCGAGCGCGCCGGCGGCGGCTTTGCCGACCACGTCGGTAAGGCCGGCGGCGCGGCGTTCGGGAATCACCACAGCTCCCGCGCCGGCCGCGTGAGCGGTCCGGATAATCGCGCCGAGATTGTGCGGATCTTCCACGCCATCGAGCACCACCAGCAAGCTGCTCCCGGCAACCGATGCGATGTCGGCATACTTGCGCGCCGCGCCCAACGCGACGATGCCCTGATGCGCCGTGGAGCCCGCCAGCCGCTCGAGCGCCGCCCGCGGCTCGAAACGCACGGGAATTCCTGCGCGGCGGGCAAGATCGATGATCTCCTGCAAGCGCGGTCCTCCGGCCCCCTGCGCGATCAGGATGCGATCCAGAGGCCGCGCCGCGCGCAACGCTTCGGCCACCGGATGGACGCCGCTTACAATCCCCGTGTGGAGCGCGGCGCGCTCAGGGTTGGATGTCGAGTCCATTATTGAACCGGTTCGTGAAGTTCGCCATCGCCGCGACCAGTGTAATCTCGACGATCTGCTCGTCGCTGAAGTGCGCCCGCAGCT
>DATJYJ010000443.1:0-9309 GCA_035578025.1 Verrucomicrobiia bacterium | reverse complement strand
GAACGGCGGCCGGCCCGTGATCATTTCGTACAGCACCGTGCCCACGCTGTAGAGGTCGCTACGATGATCCAGGTCCTGGGCGCCCTTCACCTGTTCCGGAGAAATATAGTGGGGATCGCCCACCATCGAGCCGGACTCGGTCGCGCCGTTATTCAACTGGTAAGCCAGGGAGTAGTTGGTCAGCTTCCAGATGCCGTTCGGGCCGGACAAAATATTGGCGGGCGTGATGCCGCGGTGGATCACCTGGAGATCGTGGCCCGCGCCCACAGCGGCAAGCACCTGGCGGGTCGCGGCCAGCGCTTCGCGCCAGGGCAGCGGATTCAGTTTCAGGCGCTCCGCCAGGGACACGCTCTCGAACAGTTCGGTGGTCATTACCAATTGGCCTTCGAGAGGCAGCGCGGTGTAGAAGGTCACCACGTGAGGGTGGCAGAGACGGGCGCGAATCCGCATTTCGCGGAGCAGGCGTTCGGCAGCATCCCGGTCGTCGCGGACACCCGCCGGCAAGGCCGTGAGAACCTCCACACGCTGGACGAGCGTGTTCTCTACCCGATACACGACTGCGCTGCGCGAACGTGCCACAACGTCCAGAAACTTGTACCCGGAGTAGGTGCTTCCGAGTTCGAACTCCATCCGACCAGCCTCCTGACCGGCAGCGCGCGACACTGCGCCCGTCGCCGAAACATTGATTCTAAAAGCTGTGGGGGGTACGATCAATTTGCCAAACGATAGTACTCGTGGGTCAGCAAAACCCGACTGGTCGAAAGATAGCGGCGTCGGCTAGCGCTTCCGATACGTGCCAAAAGAAGTAACCTTTCGCACAAAGCATGCGTCCTACTGCCAATCCCCGTTACGACGGCGGGCGCACCACTCCTAATGCACGACGTGCGCCCGCATCCCTTACACCGATTCGAGATCCCATCCTTTGCGGTATTCGCGCGCCAGGTAGCGGTTAGCGTCGGCGATGTTGGTAATGCGGCCTGCTGCCGCGTCCCACACCAGCCGCTTCCCGGTGCGCAGTGCCACGGCGTAGAGGTTCACGGCCTCGGAGATGGGGCCGGCATTGATGAACGCTCCCGGAGATTGCTTGCCGCCTTTGCAGGCCTCGACCCACTGCTGGAGGCCGGGCGAGAGCCGCGGAGTTTCGCCCGGTTCGCGGCGCGCGCGGACAGTCTCCGACTTACTGCCGGTCATCTTGGTTCCTTGAACCAGGCGCGGGCTCTCGACGCGGAATCCCGACAGGATCTTGCCCTTGTCGCCGACAAACATCATGCCCTCGGCGGGGAGGTCCCCACTCTCCCCGAGCTCTTCGGGCGTCGGAGGCTTGATGCCGCCCTCGTACCAGATGAGGTCGATCGCCGGGCGCGGGCCGCGCGAGGGATATTTGAAGCGCACGATGCTGGCTGCTGGGAAGGAGAAGTCGTTTTTCACGGTGGACGAGACGCTGTCGCGCAGCACGCAGTGGTGGCTGAGCATCGGTTCCACCGAGGTAGGCGCGGAAAGCTCCAGCGCATTAAACACGGTCCAGAGGCTGTAATGACCCATGTCGGCCATGGATCCGCCGCCGAAATCGTACCAGCCGCGGAAGACCATGTGGGTGTAGGTGGGATGATACGGGCGCGCGGCTTCGGGACCGAGCCATAGGTCCCAATCGAAGCCCTCAGGGACCGGAGGGGTGTCGGCGGGCATTGTGGGGTACTGGGGCCAGACGGGGCGGTTGGTCCAGTTGTGCACCTCGCGGAGGGTGCCGATGGCGCCGTCCTTGATCCACGCGAGCACGGGCTCCATGTTGCCGTTGGAATCCCAAGGCATGAAGTGGGTGGACACGCCGGTGCGGCGCGCGGTTTCGATCACCGCCTGAGCTTCCTTGAGGCGGTTGGCGATGGGCTTGTGCATGATGACGTGCTTGCGGCGCCGCATGGCGGCCATGGAGATGACGCCGTGAAGGTGATCGGGCGTCATGATCTTGACGGCGTCGAGGTCTTTCTCCTTTTCGACGAGCTCGCGGAAATCGGCATAGGCGGTGACGCCGCGGAACTGGTCGGCGGCGCGCTGATTGGCGTAGTAGGTGTCCACCACGTCCTTGCCCACGTCGCGTCCGCCGGGGATGGCGCCCTGGGCGCCGGGCTGCCAATCGGGCTTGCCAAGGGTATTGCGAATCTGCCGCAGGAGTCCTTCCTTCGACCAGTCGCCGTACCCGGTGGCGTACCGGTTGGGATCGCAGACGCTCACAATCTGGATCTCGGGAATCGGCAGCAGGTTGACCATTTCGCGCAGGCCCTGCGTGCCGGTGCCGATATAGGCCAGCGTGATTTTGTCGCTGGGCGGGACCTGGTTCGGCCCTCCGAGCACGTGGCGGGGGACGATGGTGAACGCGGCGGCTCCGGCGGCGGCGCCGATAAACTTGCGGCGATTGGATTCGGAATTCATGCGGAAACCTCGCCCGGCATCATATCCGGATGCGCGCGAGGGAGCAAGGGGACGGCGTAGTATCATGCACGAGATGGATCGACTGGCAGCCACGGAAGAGACCGGCACGCTGGGCGTTCGGCACCTGAAACGTTTCTGGTCGCGCATGCTGGCGCAGCGCGGGGGCTTGTCGAACGGCGCCGATGCCGACGCCGACTGGGCGGCGGACAACACGCTGCTCTGCGGGCTGCGCGTGGGGTTGCGCGAGACCATGCAGTTCCTGTGCGAGCGAGCCCCGGCGTTCGAGGAATTCGAGAAATGGATACTGGAAAAGAACGGCGGATGGATCGATCCGGCTCGCATCGCGAGAATCAATCTAGGTCTGTCCGGCGGCATCCCCGATGTTCCGGCGGAGATGCAGGGCGAACCGCCGCTGACTCCGGAAGACCTGGCGTTCTGGGAGGAAAACGGCTACGTGATCCTCCATGACGCCGCCCCGCCGGCGCAGTGCCGTGCCGCGGCGCACGCAATCTACGAGTTCCTGGGCATGGATCCGGAGCGTCCCGACACGTGGTACGGAGGGCCGCAAGGCCACAGCATCTGGATTCCACTGCTGCACCATCCGGCCTTGTGGGCGAATCGCGATTCGCCGCGGATCTACCGGGCCTTCGCGCAGATTTGGGGGCGGCCCGACATGTGGTGCAGCGTGGACCAGGGCGGCATGAATCCGCCGGAGCGTCCGGGGTGGCGTTTTCCCGGCCCCCATCTGCACTGGGATGTCAGCGTAGCCCGGCCGATTCCGTTCGGCGTGCAAGGAATCCTGTACCTCACCGACACGGCGGCAGACCAGGGCGCCTTCACCTGCGTCCCGGGATTTCATCGCCGGATCGATGCCTGGCTGGACAGCCTGCCATCAGGGGCCGACCCGCGTGCCCAGGATCTGGCGTCGCTGGGAGCAGTTCCGATCGCGGGCCGCGCGGGCGACCTGATCATCTGGCAACACGCTCTGCCGCACGGCAGCAGTCCCAACCGGGCGCGGGTCCCGCGGGTTGCGCAATATATTAGGATGCAACCCAGCGCGTGGGAGCACAACCCGGTGTGGAAGTAGAACCGTGGGGCGGACAATCGGTTTTGGTCGTCTGCCCAGCTCGCGCCGAGCGCCTTGGGCGCCCGGATGTACAATCGCCTGTATATGAGAATCTGCGCGCTTCTGCTGCTTGCCGGCTCTGTGTTCGCCGCTGACGAGTTCACCACTTCCGCGGGGAAGGTCGAGATCACGCCGATCCAGCATGCCAGCCTCATGATCAAAGAGGCCGGCAAGATCATCTACGTCGATCCGGCGCAGGGCAAGTACGACGGCCTTCCGCAGGCGGACTACATCTTCATCACCGATATCCACGGCGACCACCTGGCGCCGCCGATCGTGGAAAAGCTCAAAAAGAGCGGCACGGTCATCGTCGCGCCGAAGGCCGTGGCGGAAAAGCTCGCCGGCTGCACCGTGATGGCAAACGGCGAGACTAAGACCGTCGGCGACATCAAGGTGGAAGCCATCCCGATGTACAACCTGAAGCCCGCGGCGAACGGTCAGACTTATCACGAGAAAGGCCGCGGCAACGGGTATGTGTTGATGATTGGCGGCAAGCGTTTCTACTTCGCGGGAGACACCGAAGGCATTCCCGAGATGCGTGCGTTGAAGAATATCGATGTCGCGTTCATCCCAATGAACTTGCCGTTCACCATGACACCGGCCGACGCGGCTGACGCCGTGAAGGCGTTTCATCCGGCCGTGGTGTATCCCTACCACTATCGCGGGCAGGACACGAAGATCTTTGCCAAGGCGCTGGAAGGCACCGGTATCGACGTGCGTCTGCGCGACTGGTACGCGCAGTAGAAACCGAGCCTCCGGCCCCTGGCCCTCAGTGCATCGACTCCACCGTCGGCGTCACCCAGGAGTAGAGAAAGCTCGACAGCGACGGAAACAGGTGCGCCAGGAGGCCGATGAACGGCAGGATCCCCATCCCGATCAGCCGGAACCAGAATTCCTGGTTGAGCTCGCCTGGTTTGGTCCCCGAGAGCAGGCTCAGAATTCCATTTCGTTCCATCCCGGCAAACACCCGGAAGACCAACACGCCGATGACCAGGAACAGGACCGCGAGGAAGCGGCTCAAGAGCAGGGGCGCCTGGGGAGTGTAGGAGTGAAGAACGGCCATCAGCATCACTACGCCGAAAGAGATGACCCACGCGATCATCTGAAGGTGTCCGACCACGTAGAGCAGGTAGCGGGAGAATTGCATGGCGACAAAATCGCTCGAGTAGCGGGCGAGCTTCTCTTCCTCGCCGGGCTCCCCGCCGTGGGGCGTGCCTTCCTCGGCCAGGTTCCTGCTCCAGATGGGAACCAGGTCGTTCATTACGAGTTTCGCGAGCAGCGACGCGCACATCCGTTCGTATGCGCGGCGGGCCAGAAGAAAGCGGCAGAGTGTCCTGGCGCGCAGCATCGTCGGAGGGGATTTCTTCTCCGGCGGCGCCGGGAGTCCCTTGGCCAGGGGCAGATCCCGCGGGTCGAAGCGATTCGGCAGCGCGGCCCAGAACCGCAGTACGTCGGCATTGGCCTCTCGCGTGGCCACAACCACGCGCCGATTGTGCAGCGCCACGAGCATCTGGCGCGCCAAGAAGGCTTTTGACGCGGTCTGGTTCGAGACCCAGATCGGGCGTTTCGGCCAGTCCTGGGTGATTCGCTGAAAGGCAGGGCGGAGCGGCAACACCTCGATGAGCGCCAGCAGGCGGTCGAGATGGTTCCAGATCGCAAACAGGTCGTAGCATGCCAGCACGAGACAGAACAGGACCGCGGCGACCGTGGCCGACAAGGCGCGGTTGTACCACGGGTTCTCGAAGGCCGAAGCGTAGAGCGAAGGGCGAAAGACAATCAGGCAGGCCACCAGCACGGCGGCCGACCAGAACAGCCGGCGCTGCCACTCGGTGCCGGTGCCGGCGGGTCCGGCAATCTGCCGATTGATGCTGTCATAGCAGTGGACCAGCGGCCCGCGCAGCGATTTGAAGTGGATCAGCCGCAGGCATGGACGGGCGAATCCCGCGCGGGCGAACCGGTTCACGTAAAAAATCGAGCCCGCCAGAATCACGATGCCGAGAATCATCAGTGGCAGAGCCGGAGAAGAGCCCGAATAAAGTTCGACCGCGCGGTAGCAAAAGAGGAAATTCGCCGGTGCCGGCCGCATCACGCAGGAATAAAAATAGGGCACGGTCACCACCGCGTACACGCCGATAATCAGGGTGAGATAGAGCGCGCTCTGCGGTTCCACCGGCTTGCGTGCCGCTTTCCGCCAGATCCAGGCCGCCGCGGCTAATGGCAGAATCCAGCCGAGGAAACCGAAGGGCACCGAGCAGCAATACCACGGCCAGTGGCGCTCGAAATTCGATACAGCAACCGGCAGGAACAACACCCACTCGATGGCGCTCGCCGCCAGGCAGCAGGCAATCAAGCTCACCAGCCGCGGAAAGGCCAGCCGGCGGCCGTCGCACACGGAGAGCCACACGGGCCAGCGGAGCAGGGGCGTGACATTCACCCGGAAGAGCAGCAAGCAGCCTCCGCAGGCGAACACGGAAAAAGTCATGGCGGTGGTGAACCAGGCTCTCTGCGGAACGGGGAATTTCGGTTTACGTGTCTCCGTACCGGTTTGCGGATTTGGTTCGAACCACCCGGCAGCGTGGTCCTCGTGATCGTCGATCAGATCGACCGGCGCGAATCCCGTCCGGTTCAGCGTAAGCAGCCACAGACCGGGGTAGGGCATTGGCTGCGGAGTCTGGCTGTAGCCGCGAAGGTTCGGCTGGTGCGCCGCCGAGATTCTGGTAAGCAGAAACTGCGTGGCGTTGTAGAGCCCCTGGGAATCGGGGGTGGGCAGCATGACCCGCTGGGTGGATTCGCTCCCGGTGGCCAGCCATTGGTCCCCCTCAAAAAACATGGGGTAGGTAGAAAGGAAAACGGAGCCGGCCAGGTCGGATTGCGCCGCGGCGGCGACGAACAGGACGTCGGGATTGTCCGCGAGAACGCGCGTGTCGGGCGCCTCCCGCCGCACCACGTGGGCGAGGAAGAGCGCGTCAAGGACATTAGTTGCGACGATGCGGACGATCCGCGTGCGGCGCCGGCGCAGATCTTCCGTGATCGACTGAATCACGGCATACTGCGAGAGTGGGGTCTGCAGGTCGGAGAACGTGGGCACGCTGTCTTCGCCGCTGCCGGAATTCTTGAGCGAGAAATTCAGGCCGGTCTCCGATGGCGCCATGTTCGAGGGGCGTGCGGCGTCCTGCTGGTAGATGTCGCGGAGGTGCGCAATGTCTCGCGGGAAAACATATTGCGTGATTGCGCCGCAGTAGGCGCCGGCTGTGTCCGCCATGTGGGCAAAAGCGGTCTCGTCCTCCACCATGATGGCGACGTCGCGCGAGTTGATCGCGTACCGCGCCAGAACCTCGCAGAAGACCTGGTTGTAGTC
Source organism: Verrucomicrobiia bacterium (assembly GCA_035578025.1). Taxonomy (GTDB): domain Bacteria; phylum Acidobacteriota; class Terriglobia; order Bryobacterales; family Bryobacteraceae; genus Solibacter. The sequence continues at coordinate 2,398 of DATJYJ010000443.1, read as the reverse complement.
CTGGGAGGAGGCGATACCGCTGCGGAACTGCGCGTGGATCTCCGTGCTTCGCGTGAAGGCCTGCGCGGCGGGCTGCGACGAGATGGTTCCGCCGTAGAATACCTCGCCGCTAGAGATGCGGTCTTCATCGTCGGCGCCATGGGCGTGGTTCCACTGGTTCACCACCGTGGAAAGCGGCGCGAACGAGCCCGAAAAGCTGGGCGCGAGGAAGCCCACGTGTGCCGGCGGCGAGAGAACGTGAGCCAGGCGCAGCGCGGCATAGAACGTGGGCCCGCTCACGCCGTTGGTGGGCGTTTCGGGAACCAGGTAGAGGAACAGCACGTCATTCCTCGACTCTCCGTCGACGAGGCCGAAACGCCGGAAGATCAGGATGCCGGGCACCTGCTCCTGCTCCCGCTGAAGGTGGCGCTGGCGGCGCTGCTCGTTGATGTTGCTGCCCGGCGGAGAGACGCGATCTGACCAGGGCAGCCACTGGCCGGCAAGATCCCACTGCGCGGCGTGCATGGAGCGCTCGATGGCTTCAACCTGGCGGTCGAAATACAGGGAGAGGCGGGTGTGCGCCGGGTCGGCGACGGTGGCGACGATGCTCCAGGCCTGATTGCGATTGAAGTCCGCGGGAGCGCCGAGGAACGCGCGCAGGCCATCGGGCTGCGGCGGATGCTGCAGGTCGATCAGGCAGGCGAGGCTGGAATCGGGGTCGGCGGCGCAGGGCGATGGCGGACCGGCGGGTGGCGGGAGCGGCGGTTCGCCGGCATGGAAGAAGGCGCGGGTGGCGATCCACGGGCCCTCGCGCCGGTGGTCGCCGGCTGCCTGGCTCTCGCCACCTTTCTTTTCAGCCGCGGGATTCTGCTGCGCGTTTCCCGTGGTCTCGCGCCCGCCGGGTGCGCCCAGGTGAAGTAAGACCGCAAGCAATGCGAGGATTCCCGCGGATGTGCCGACCTCTCGTTTCACGATTGACCTCCCGTCTCCGGCGTGGCAGCCGGGGACCGGAATCGGGCCGTGTCAAGATAGTGAACGGGAGATGCCGGCCGTTTCCTTCAGACCGTGGCGGGCTTGGGGACGCGCAGCGCCGCTAGTGCTTCTTTGCACTTTTCCAGGAGGAACACGTGCTCCGCGGCCACCCCGACGAAGCGCATGCCGCGCTCGGCCCACGCCTTGGCCATGGCGATGCCGCGGGTCTGAATGCCGGGAACCACGCCATGGCGGTCGCAGGCCGCGATGATGCGCTCCACGGTCTCGATCATCTTCGGATGATCAAACTGCCCGGGAACGCCCAGCGACACGGAGAGATCGGCGGGTCCGACCATGATCACGTCGAGACCCGGGAGCGAGAGCAGCTCGTCGGCGGCTTCAACCGCGCGCACGGTCTCCATCTGCGCGACGGCCAGGGTCTCGCGGTTCTGATGCGCGATGATCTCCGGCATGGTGCGCGTTTCATACTCGATCATGGTCGGATTGATGCCGAATCCGCGCTTGCCCGCCGGCGGGAAGCGGAACCAGCTCAGCGCCTCCTCGAGCGCCTTGGGCTCTTCCACGCGCGGCAGGATGATGCCTTGCGCCCCCTGGTCGAGCAGGCGCGCGCACAGCGTGTACTGGAGCTCGCCGACGCGCACAATGGGCGTGATGCCGCAGGTCTTGCTGGCGATGATCATGTCATGCACGGTTTCGAGATTGAAAGAGCCGTGCTCCTGGTCTATGAAGACGTAGTCGAAGCCCGCGGTGGCAAAACAGCGGACAATTTCCGGAGCGCGGTATACCTGCAGACCGCAGCCATATACCGTCTCGCCTTTGGCGAGCCGCTCCCTGGTGAGATTAGGACGCATCCATTCCATGCTACTCTAAGCCAAATTGCCTATGACTGTCCGCTAGCACAACGCGGGGCGAGCCTTCGGGGCCCGCCAGGTTTGTTGGCCCACCTGGAGCGAACAGTCGAAATGTCTAATTACTTGGAAGGTTATGCCGCGCGCGGCCTCGTGGTGGCGCGTGTAGTTGTTGCGCAGCGCGACCAGTATCGCCTGGCCGCAGATTTCATGGAGTTTTCCGCCGAGCCCAGCGGTTCCCTATGGCATCGCGCCCCGACGCGCGCCGCGATGCCGGTGGTTGGCGATTGGGTAGCGGCGCGCGTGGTCGGGGATGGACAGGCCATCGTCGAAGAGGTGCTGCCGCGGCGCACTCTGTTCTCCCGCCGGGCCGCCGGCAATCGCGAGGAAGAACAGCCCATCGCGGCGAACATCGACGTGGTGTTCCTGGTCTGCGGCCTCGATGGCGACTTCAACCCGCGCCGCATGGAGCGCTATCTCGCGCTCGCCGTGGAGAGCCGCGCGCGGCCCGTGGTGGTGCTGAACAAAAGCGACCTGTGCGCAGACCCTGCGGGACGCATCGCGGAGACGCGGGCGAT
>DATJYJ010000442.1:0-3319 GCA_035578025.1 Verrucomicrobiia bacterium | reverse complement strand
GTTACGCCGAATCTCAAAGGCATTCTGGAGGACCAGCAGCCGGCAACCATCTGGGCCGGCCCGGGCACTCCGGTCACGCAGCTTGCAGCCACCCTGAACCTGGGTCAGGACCTGATTCTGCGCTCGGCCGGCGCCAGCCCTCCGTCCATGTCGTCGAGTCTGAACATATCGCAGGGGACATCCCCTCCTTAGTAAAGGAGACAAAAGCATGCCATCTTATCTCGCGCCGGGCGTCTACGTCGAAGAAACTAGCTTTCGAACCAAGACCATCGAAGGTGTCAGCACCAGCACTGCCGGATTTATCGGGCCTACGCGGATGGGCCCGGTGAGCGGCTATCCCGAATTGCTTACCAGCCTGTCGGATTTCGAAGCCATCTACGGCAGCATCGATCCGCTGACCTTTGAAGATGTCGGGCCCATGGTCAATTACCTGGCGCAAGGGGTGCGGTCGTTCTTCAATAACGGCGGCGCCAGCCTGTACGTGGTTCGGACTTTCCGCGCGGGTCCCAGCGGCAGTGGGTTGGCACAGGCGCAGGTCAGCGGCGGGAGCGTGCCCAACACGATCACCTGGCAAGCCCGGTACCCCGGCAGCGAGGGCAACGTCACGCTGCTGATCACTCTCTCGATCGGCCAGAATGTGTTGACTGGGAGCGGAGCGGCCGTCACCAGTCCGCCGGGCGCGGGCAATGTGCTGCGCGGCGCCAACGCTTTCGACATGGTGTGGATCAGCCCGGTGGGCAGCCCTCCCGGCGCCGGCGGGGACTTTTACTGGGCAGAGCAGTATTTCGATAAGACGACGGGCAGAGACAGCTTCCGTTTCCACAACCTGTCGGGCGCCGTCACGGACATCACCACGTTGAGACCGGGGAGCGACGAGGTCCGCATCCTGACGGCGAGCGTGGAGATCGACTATCCGGACTCCGTCACTCGCTCCGACGTATTCACCGGCCTTACGTTCGATCCCCGGGCCGCTCAATCCTTCGGCCAGTTCTTCGGCCCGAGTCTCAGCAACCGCCAACTGGAGCTCACCGTCCCAGTGACCTTCAGCTTCTCCGACACCACCGCCGCGGCCGGGATCGAAATCGCCCAGATCATGCTGGCGCAGACCGGCGTGGATATGCCGGGACTCATCGCGGGAAAGGTGGCGCAATTTACCGAGGTATTGACCGGGGGATCGGACGGCATCCGGCCGCTCGCCAGCGACTTCGAGGGCGCGGAAGATCCGTTCGACCCGCAAAAGAAGACCGGCCTCGTGGCGATGGAAGACGTGACGGATGTTTCCATCGTGGCCGCGCCCGGATCGACATATGCCGGGGAGTCTTATTACCGGCTGGACGCGCTGCAGATCACCTATAACCTGATCGCGCACGCCGAGAAGATGCGTTACCGGATCGCGGTGTTGGATTCGCCCGACGGAGAGAGCGTGACTCAGGTTGCCCAGTGGCGCGGCCAGATCGATTCCAGCTACGCGGCGTTCTACTATCCGTGGGTTCGGATTCTGGATCCGGTTACCGATGCCGAGACCAACATGCCGCCGTCGGGATTCGTGGCGGGAATCTATGCGCGCAACGACACCAATTTCGGAGTCCACAAGGCGCCGGCAAACGAGGTCGTGACGGACGCCATCAGCTTTGAGGTCATCCTGAACAAATCGCAGCAGGATCTCCTCAATCCGCTGGGTGTGAACTGTTTCCGCTTCTTCGAGAACCGCGGATTCCGGCTGTTCGGCGCGCGCACCGCGACCTCCGACCCCGAATGGAAATATGTCAACCTGCGGCGCTACATGAATTATCTGAAGCACAGCATCGACAACGGCACGCAGTCGGTGGTGTTTCAGAACAACGGACCGATCCTCTGGGCCAATACCACGCAGCTCATCAGCGACTTTCTGTTCAACGAATTCCGCAATGCCCGGTTGTTCGGCACCACCAAGGACCAGGCGTTCTTCGTGCGGTGCGACCTCACCACCATGACCCAGAACGATATCGACAACGGCCGGCTGGTCTGCCTGATCGGGGTGGCGCTGTTGCGGCCGGCCGAATTCGTCATCTTCCGCATCGGCCAGTTCACGGCCAGCGCACAGTCATAAGCAGCAGCACATAAAGGAGAAAGACCATGGCAGCCATATTTCGCGACCGTCCCTACGGGCAGTTTAATTTCCGGGTGGACCTGGGCGCGGACAACCCGGGCGTGGACGATTTCAAAGCTGGTTTCCAGGAGGTAGGCGGACTCGGGGCGGAAATTCATGTGGCCGAATACCGGCCCGGCAACCATAAAGATCCGGGGACGATGAAGGTCACCGGCACCTCCAAAACCAACGACATCACTTTGAAGCGTGGACTGATCGGCGATCCGGCGACACTCTTCGGCTGGTGGGACCTGGTGCGGAGCGGCGATCAAAATCAACTGCGTACCGTAAAGATCCAGCAGATGGACGAGGCCGGCAACGGTCCGGTGCAGGAGTGGGTGCTCACCAATGCCCGCCCCATCAAGTACACCGGCCCCGCACTGACCGGCAAAGGCACGGATCTTTCGATCGAAGAACTCGTGCTGTCCGCCGAGCGAATCGACATCACAGGCATACCTAGCTAAGAACGCCTATGGTTGCAGCGCGTCTGCCCGGAATCTATTTCGAGACGGCGGCGCCGGCCGTGCCGGCGCCGCTGCCGCGCATGGATATCGCCGCGTTTGCGGGATTCCTGCCATCCGGGCCGGTCAATCTGCCGTTCATGGTGGAAGACCCCGGCAGGTTCCAGGAGATCTTCGGTCTCGACCTTCCCCTGGCCTGGGACCTCGATCGCAATGAAATGCGTACGGCGTTTACCGCGCCTGCCGTGCGCAGTTTCTTCCGCGACGGCGGCCGCCGCTGCTGGGTGGTGCGGCTGGCACTGGGCGCTTTGGCAAACCGCTGGGTAATACCGGGGCTGCTGGCAGTCGACACCTTCGGCGGCATTCACGCCGGCTGGACGCAGGCACGATCAGAGGGTAGTTGGTCCGATGGCCTGGAGGTGAACGCTACTCTTCTCGAAAGCCCGCTGGCCCCGGGGTCGCTGGTGCGGACGGGCGCCATTCCCTCGGTTACCGGGCTCAACCCCGGCGACTTGGTTCAGCTCTACTTCCCTTCCACGGGAACGCTGGCGTACCACGCGGCTTCCGACCCGCGGTGGTTCTGGTTTCGCCAGGCGGCTCCATCCGAGCTTGCACCGTGTTCTTCGCCGCCCGGCGCGCAGCCCGACGCCGTATTTCTGCTGGGCCCCGGCACAGACGCAGCGGTGACCGTTTCGGAATGCTGTTCGGAGGACGGCGCGATCGTTCTGCA
>DATJYJ010000441.1:0-4289 GCA_035578025.1 Verrucomicrobiia bacterium | reverse complement strand
TATATCGTCGTCTATCGAGTACGGGGCGAAGCTGTTGAGGTTCTTCGGATCTGGCACCCTTCGCAAGATCGACGTTTGGAATCGCCTTCTGAGTAAGGAGCAGTAAGTGCGCGCCGCGGTTCTACGCCAACCGGCTCACAGTCTCGTGATCGAAGATCTCGCTGTGCCCGAACCGGGCACAGGGGAAGTGCTGCTGCGGGTCGAAGCGTGTGGCGTCTGCCGCACGGATCTGCATATCGTCGCGGGAGAATTGGAGCCCCTGCACGACGTGATTGTTCCCGGCCACCAGATTGTCGGCCGCGATGCCAAGACCGGCGCGCGGTATGGCGTGTCCTGGCTGGGCGGCGTCGACGGCACGTGCGAGCTTTGCCGCAAGGGTCTCGAAAACCTTTGCGATCGTCCGACATTCACGGGCTACAGCGTGAACGGCGGCTATGCCGAATACGCCGTGGCGCGAGCCGATTTCTGCATTCCGCTGCCGGACGCCGCGCCCGCGCTGGAGCTCGCGCCACTTCTGTGCGCGGGCATCATCGGATTCCGCAGCCTCCGCGTGGCCGGGGTAGAGCGCGGCGACCGCGTCGGACTGTTCGGCTTCGGGGCCTCCGCGCACCTGGCGATCGAAGTCCTCAAGCATTGGGGCTGCGAGGTGTACGTCTCGACACGCGGCGAGTCACACCGGAAGCTGGCGCGCGAGATGGGCGCCGTCTGGGTGGGCGGGGCCCTCGACCGCCCGCCCCAGCCACTCGACCGTGCCGTCACCTTCGCGCCCAGCGGCGACGTGGTCGTGGCCGCCCTGGCAAGCCTGCGCAAAGGGGGCGTGGTCGCCATCAACGCCATCCACCTGGACCGCATCCCGCAGTTCGACTACGATTCGCTCCTGTGGGGCGAGCGCCAGATGCGCAGCGTCGCCAACATGACCCGCGATGACGCCCGGGACTTCGTCAACCTCGCCGCCGCAATCGGCATCCGCCCCCGAACGTCCCTATTCTCCCTGGACCGCGTCAACAACGCCCTGGCCGCGGTTCAAGGCGATGCAGTCGATGGCGCGGCGGTGGTGGCGATGTAATTCAGTCCGCCAGACGCCCCAGGCGTCAAAAAAAGTTGGTAACTTTTGCCCGCTTCCGCCGTAATAGCTGATAAGCCATGAGTCGAATTGCGTCCGACGTCAAGTTTGCGCTGCGGAACCTGGGCCGCAGCAGGCTTTTTACAATCGTTGCCGTAGCTTCCCTCGCTCTTGGAATCGGCGCCAACACCGCGATATTCACTCTCATCGACCAGCTCATCCTCCGCCTGCTCCCGGTGCGCGACCCCGAACAACTTGTGATGATCTGGACCACCGGCCCGCACATGGGCAGCAATCGTGGCTATCACATGGCCTCCTACCCCATGTACCAGGATTTCCAGCAGAAGGCGCCGGCATTTTCTTACGTCTTCTGCCGCCGCGAAACGCCGCTCTCGATCAGCTTCGGCGGCCAGACCGAGCGAGTTGATGGCGAGCTGGTCTCCGGAAACTACTTTCAGGCCCTGGGCGTCAGGGCCGCCATCGGCCGCGTGCTCTCCTCCAAAGAAGACGACCAGGTGTACAAGGGCCACCCCGTGATCGTCCTCAGCTATCCCTACTGGGTGTCCCGATTCGCCGCCGACCCCGGTGTAATCGGCCAGAAGATGCTGGTGAACGATTATCCGATGACCATCGTCGGCGTGAGCGCCGCCGGCTTCAACGGCCTCGACCCGGCGCACTCGCCGCAGATCCGCGTGCCAGTCCAGATGAAGGCGCTGATGACGCCGGGATGGGACGAGATCGGCGACCGCCGCAGCCAGTGGGTGCAGATGTTCGCCCGCCTCAAACCGGGATACACGCTGGAGTCCGCCAAGGCGTCCTTGCAGCCGCTTCTGACCCAGATCCTCCGTTTCGAATCCACCCAGAAGGAGATGAAAGACACGTCGGAGTATTACCTGAAGCGGTTTCTGGACCGCAAAGTCCTCATGCAGCCCGCGGGCAACGGTTTCTCGGAGATGCGGCGCGATTACGGCACGGCGCTGATCGTCCTGATGTGCATGGTGGGCCTGGTCCTGCTCATCGCCTGCTTCAACGTCGCCAACCTGCTGGTGGCGCGCGCGGTGTCGCGGCAAAAGGAGATCGCAGTACGGCTCGCGGTGGGCGCGTCGCGCTGGCAGTTGCTGCGCCAGTTGCTGGTGGAAAGCCTGATCCTCTCGCTGGCGGGCGGCGCGGCCGGACTGTTGCTCGCTACCGGCATGATCCGCGCCCTGCTGCACTTCCTGCCACAAGGCGACTCGCTGTTCCTGCTCAATCCCGATCCCGACGGCCGGATCCTGGCCTTCAACGCCGCGCTTGCCATTCTGACCGGCCTGTTGTTCGGGCTCGCCCCGGCCGTACAATCCCTGCGCCTGGACCTGTGGAACGCGCTTAAGGACGTAGTTGGCGCGGTCAGCGGCACCGGCGGCAACGTGCGGTTCCGCAAAGTCCTGGTGACCGCCCAGGTGGCCTTCTCGTTCCTGCTGCTCGCCGGCGCCGGCCTCTTCGCGCGCACGCTGTTCAATCTGAAGGTCACCGAGCAGGGCTTCCACGAGATCGATCGCCTCATCACCTTCCAGATCGACCCGGCACTGAGCGGCTATTCCATGCCGCGCATGGAGACGCTGTACCGGCAGCTTCTGGAGAATATTCGCGCCACGCCAGGCGTGAAGTCCGCGGCGTACAACCTGGTTCCCGTGCTCAGCGGCGACGAGTGGGATTCCACGATGAGCGTGGAAGGCCACCAGATCAAAGACGGCGAAGACATGCAGGCCTTCATGAACGGCGTCTCGGCAGATTACTGGAAGACCATGGGAATTCCGCTGGTGGCCGGCCGCGACTTCAACGCGGGCGATGGCGGCGGTCCCTGCGCCGATTGCGATGGCATGACCCGCGCGGCCGAAGGCAGAAAAGTGGCCATCGTCAACCAGAAGTTTGCCGAGCACTTCTTCCCCAGGCAGAGCGCACTGGGCCGCCACATCGCTTTCGGCGAGAAGCCCAAGAAACTGGACATCCAAATCATCGGCGTCTCGGCCAACACACTCTACGAAGGCCCACGCGAAGGCGTTCACCGCCAGGTGTTCCTGCCGTTCATCCATGTGGATTATCCCGCCGGCGTCACGTTCTATATCCGCACCGCAATGGATCCCGTGTCGATGTATGCCGTGCTGCGCCGGCAGGTGCAGGCGCTGGATCCCGCCATGCCCGTGTACCAGATGAAGACCCTGGGGCAGCAGTTGGACGACACGCTGAGCACGGAGCGGCTCATCGCCATGCTCTCCGCCGCATTCGGCGTGCTGGCCACCGTGCTCGCCGCCATCGGGCTGTATGGCGTGATGGCCTTCGTGGTGGCGCGCCGCACCAAGGAAATCGGCCTGCGAATGGCGCTGGGTGCGCCGCAAGGCAAAGTAGTCTGGATGGTGCTGCGGGAGACGCTGTTCCTGGTGGCCGCCGGACTGGCCATCGGTATCCCCGCGGCGCTGCTTTTGAGCAAGTACGTCTCGACTCAGTTATACGGAGTCAAATCTACCGATCTGGGCGCGGCCGCCGCTGCGCTGGTGATCCTTTCGATAGTCGCGGCCGGCGCCGGATTCCTTCCGGCGCGCCGCGCGAGCGAGATCGATCCCATTCAGGCATTGAGATACGAATGACAGGAGACGCGCAATGAAATACGTGATCGTAGGCCTGCTGCTGGCGCTGCCCGCGCTGGCCGAATGGAGTTGGGAAAGCCGCGGCGAGTGGCGCCGCGCCATCGCCGAGGCACACCGCCAGCGCGCCGAAGTGCTCCGCGAAGCCGTCCACGCACGCGCCGAAGCCTATCGTGAAGCCGCACGAGCGCGGGCCGACGCCCAACGCGAGGCCGCCGAGGCGCGACGCCAATGGCAAGAGGAATCGAGACAGATGCGCGAAGAGTGGCGCCAGCGGATGCGTGAATGGCGTGAATCCCTCCGCGACTGGCGGTAACTTGTAGGACAGGTTTCAGCCAGTCCGGCCGGCCAACTCTGCCAGCGTTCCCGCCAAAACCGCCACGCCGCAGCCGATTGCCTCCGGCGCAGCGTACTCATCCGGCCGGTGGCTCACGCCGCCTCTGCACGGAATGAACAGCATTGCGGTGGGCGCGATCCGCGCCATGAACAGCGAATCGTGGTACGCGCGGCTGACCATCTTCTGAGAGGCCATCGCGCCCGCGCTCTTCTCGAGCGCCGCGATGATGCGCGGATCGCAGGCTGCCGGCGGATCGGCGTTGATTACC
>DATJYJ010000440.1:0-6121 GCA_035578025.1 Verrucomicrobiia bacterium | reverse complement strand
GTCGCGACCGTGCCGTTCTTCGCGCCGGGATCCACCGACGACGCCGAGCAGGATCTCGTCGGTTCGGGGCCGCTCGCGTTCGATCGCTGGGACCTGCTCTGGCCGTTCGCGCCCAAGCCGCTGCTGGTCCAATCCAGCGCGCACGATTTCGAGGGCACCTACTCGAACTCGTACCTGGCTAGCGGGCGCGAGCAGTTCGCCAAATTGGCGCAGGCATATGCCACATTGGGCGCGCGCGATCGTGTGCAGTCACTGGAAACGCCGCTGCCGCATTCGCTTTCTTATCCGCTGCGCCTCGCGATCTACAACTGGTTCGAAAAGCACCTCAAGGGCAGCACCAAGTCGATTGAGGACGAGCCGCCCACCAATCCCGAACCCGATGGGACCTTGTGGTGCGGCGCGACCGGCAACGTGATCCGGGATTTCGGCGGCAAACCGGCCTTCGAGATCACCGCGTCCCACGCCCGCGCCATCCGGACCCCGGACGAGCCGGCGGATTTGCGCGCGCTGTTGGGCATGGAGTCGCCGCTGCCCGCGCCGAAACTCGAAATTGTTGCGCAAACGAAGTACGGCGCAGGGGATGTGCTGGCCATCGAGGTAAAGACTGCGGAAAGCGTGTGGGTGCCCGCCTGGGCATATCCACCCGCCGGCGCTTGGAAGCGGCTGATCGTGCTGCTCGATCCCGCTGGCCGCAACGGCTCGCACGGCGACGCGGGGCTGAGCGTGCAACTCGCCGGGGCCGGGATCGCCGCCTGCGCCGCGGACGTGCGCGGAATCGGCGATCTCAGGCCGCGCGTCAGCGAAGGCGCTCCGGGATACGCGATCGAGCATCAGTCGGAAGAGAACTACGCATGGGCATCGTTGATCTTCGGGCGAAGCCTGCTGGGCCAGCGTACGACCGACATCATCGTCCTGGTGCAGGCGCTTGCGGCCAGGCATCCGCAGGCCGAGATCGTAGTCGCCGCACGCGACCGGCTGACCATTCCGGCGCTGTGCGCGGCGGCACTGGAGCCGCGGATCGCCAAGGTGTACCTGCACCGCCACCTGGGATCGTGGCGGAGCATCGTGGAATCGGAAGAGTACTCGGTTCCGCTGGCGAATTTCGTGCCCGGCGTGCTCCGCAAGACCGATCTGCCGCAGATCGCAAGATCAATCGAGCCGCGAACGGTCATTGTGGCCGGGGCGGTAGACGCCAAAGGCCAAATGGTGCCGGCATCGCAGTCGCCGTACGCCAATTACCGCGAGCGTGCTGTCTGGGACCTGGCGTCGCTCGCGGCGTTGTAACGCGGCTATCGCGCCACGGGAACGGGGTTCGGGATATCTTCGGGCACGTCGGGACCGGGTTGAGCCGGCCCATGCCAGACGCTGCCGCCGTAGGTCGTGATGTAGATCAGCTTGGGATCCGCCGGATCGATGATTACGCGGTGGCCCCATTTGAAGGTGTATCCGCGGAGGCGGCTCCAGGTCGCGCCGCCGTCGGCCGAGCGCCAGGCCGCGGCGTCGAAACCGCAGACGTAGAGCACCTGGGGATTCTTCGGGTCCACGGTCACGTCGTACACGTGCTGGCCCTCCTGAAAGATCGGCTTCCACGTGGCGCCCGCGTCGGTGGTCAGGTACACCCCTCCGCCGATATCGACGTCGGGACGGCCTTGTCCCCACGCGGCGAGATACATGCGGCGTTCGTTGCGTGGATCCAGGGTCAGCCCCACCGGACCGTTGACGTTCGCCGGCAGGGCGATCTTCTGCCAGTGCTCGGCTCCGTCGCGCGAGCGGTAGAGTGCGCCATCGCCGCCCTCGCCCATGTGGCCTTCGCTGCGCCGCGCGACGACAAGGTAGAGCGTCCCGTCCGTTGCGCGGGTGAGCCTCCAGGCAAAGGGGGATTCGCCTTCGATCCCGTCGTTCTTCAGCGTCCAGCTTTTTCCGCCGTCGATGGACTTGTACACGCCGCGTCCGAAAGCACAGGCGTACAGCGTGCGGGCGTCGGCGGGACTGGCAGGATCGAGCACCAGGTGCGTCACCGCGGTCTGCGGCATGCCCTCGTTCGAGAGCTGCCACGTGGCGCCGCCATCTTCAGAGATGCCGACACCTCCCACGTACGTCTTCGGATCGCGATTGCGCCACATCTTGGGACGCGGCAGGTCGTGGACACCGCTGAAGGCGCCCCAGAGGCGATCTTTCACCTGCGGATCGAAGACCACCCAATAGGTCGTGTTGCGCCAGTTGCCTGGAACCCCGGTCGTCGCCGACGACCAGGATTTGCCGCCGTCGTGGCTCTGAAAGGCGCCGATGTCGGTGTAGCCGATGATCAGGTGCCGGATATCGAAGGGGTCGAAGTGTACGCCGTAATTGGTGGTGACGTCGAGGCCGCGCGTGGTCCAGGTATTCTCGCCCACCCGCGCGGAGGTCACGGTCTCAAAGGTCTTGCCTCCGTCGAGCGTGCGATAGGTGCGGAACAGGTCGGTGGCGTAACAGATATCGGGATCGGTAGGCGCGACGCCCAGGCTCCAGGGCGTGTCGAAGAAGATGTCGCGTCCGCCCGCCGGCGCGCGGCTCTCGATCCAGGAAGGTACCAGGCTCGGCGACGGCCGGTTCGACTCCTGGTGGATGAAGTTCCACGTGCGGCCGCCATCCGTGGTCTTGCTGATGCCGTTGAAGGCGCCGGGGGCGCCCCTCTGGCCGCGAAAGCCGGCGTACGCCACGCGGCCGTTGCGCGCGGAAGTGGCGATGGCTTCGAAGCGGCCTGACGCCGGAGTCTGCGCCGCGCGCCAGCTCGCTCCGCCGTCTTCGGAGACGTGGATCTCGCCGCGCTGGGCTGTGGCGTAGATGAACGTGCTGCCCCCGGCGCGGCCGGCGCTGGCACGGGTCACGCCGGCCGGCACCTCGGCCAACTGCGTCCAGGCGTTGTTGGCGAGCCGGTGAACATGGCGGTTCCCGATTGCCAGCAGGGCATCCGGCTCTGCCGCGAGCTCCAGAATACGCTCGTCGGGGAACTCGCGCGCTCGCGTCCAGGTCTTGCCGTCGTCGGAAGAAACGTAGAGCAGCGTCGCCGTGTCTCCGCGCCTGGGGCCGAACGCAACCCACATCCGCGGGTTGGCGGCGCCTTCGACCAGGATGCCGGAGATCGACCGGCCGGCCGGAAAGCTCGCGTCGCCGGTGGTCAAGGAGTACTCGGAGTGATCGCCGTTCTGGTGTTCGACGGTGTTCTTCTTCGGATCCGGGAAGATCATGCTCCAGCTCCGCCCGGTATCCTGGCTGCGCCACAGCGCCTCGTTCCCGGCGTAGATCACTTTCGGATTGCGCGGATCGAAGGCGAAGGTGCCGACCACCGAGCGCAGGCTGAACATGCGCCAGGACTGCGCGCCGTCCAGCGTGATGTAGGCGCCGGTCATGTCGCAGTGCTCTACGACGATCGCCGGATCGTGGGGGCTGATGGTGGGCGCGATCATCGTCCCGCCCCCGCCCGGACCGATGATGGTCCAGGGGTCAAAGCGCGGTGCAGGACCGGGCTTGACGGCCGCCAGCAGGATGGCGGGCAATATCCAGGGAAGAACCCTTCGTTTTGGCATCTGAGGACCTCGACTCGGCAGTATTATCGCCAGAAAAGAAAGAAAGCGCAAATATTCTTCTGGTCAGATTGCTTGCTCTACGTTACTATTGGAAAGAAAATACTTTTCTTTTCCTGCCAGACGGCGGCAGACCGCTCTGACGGGAGCGCGCCGCGCCGGACCCGCGGCCGCACACCGAAGACCTGATGAGCCACAAGACTCTCGACCGCCGCCGCTTTCTGGGAGGCAGCATAGTCGCGTCGACGACCGCCGCGTGCTCCAGAAAAGCGGCTTCCAACATCCTGTCGCAGGCCGAGCTGGCGACCCTCACCGCTGTCTGCGATCAGATGATTCCCCCGGACCAGGACCCGGGGGGCGCCTGGGCAGGCGTAGCCAATTACATCGACCGGCAACTCCGCGGCCGGTTCCGCGAGCACCGGGAAGCGTACCGCGCCGGGCTGGCGGAGGTCGAACGCCGCGCCGGGGGGAGCTTCTGTTCTCTTTCGCGCGACCGGCAATTCGAGATCCTGTCCGCGCTGGACCAGGACAAGACGACGCGCGGTTTCATTTCCCTGGTAGCGGCGCATTCGATTCAAGGCTTCTACGGCAGCCCGCGGCACGGCGGCAATCGCGACTATTGCAGTTGGCGGATGCTGGGAGTGCCGGCGTCCCCGGTGCGCGGACGGGACCAATACGATTTCACCAAGGGAGGGCGGTCGTGACCGAGGCGGACGCGGTGGTGATCGGGGCGGGTGCCGGCGGGGGAGTCGTCGCCAAGGAACTGGCGGTGGCAGGCTTGCGCGTGGTGCTGCTGGAGCGCGGGCGTTTCTATCGCGCGGACGAGTGCCGCAAGGACGACCTGCGCAATCAGCGCACGACCATTCTGGGCAACAACACGGGTCCGGACGATGAAGGCAATCCGCGGGTGGCGGTCGACCTGGCCGGCAAGGCCCACATTGTGCTGCCGAGCCAGGGCCCCTACTCGAACAACGCCGCGTGTGTGGGCGGCGGTACCGCGACCTACGGCGCGATGGCGTGGCGATTCCATCCCAAGGACTTTCGGATGAAGTCGGAGTACGGGTGCCCGGAAGGGTCCACGCTCGACGACTGGCCGATCTCCTACGACGACCTCGAGCCCTACTATGAGAAAGCCGAGACGGAGATCGGCGTTTCGGGCGACGATTCGAATAATCCCTTCAGAGGCCCGCGCCGCAAGCCGCTTCCCATGCCGCCGCTCGCTCCGACGCGCGAGCACAGACTGCTGGACGCCGCGGCCCGGCGCCTGGGGCTGCATCCGTTCCACATCCCGATGGCGCGCAACTCGGTGCCCTACAACGGACGCCCCGGCTGTATGCGCTGCCGCTGGTGCGTCGGGTTTCTGTGCGAAGTCAACGCCAAGTGCGGCACGCAGAATACGGTGATTCCCACGGCGCTGGCCAGCGGAAACTGCGAACTGCGAACCGGCACAATGGTGAAAGAGATCTTGCTCGACGACCGAGGACGCGCCACCGGCGTGGCCTACTTCGACGAGCACGACCGGCTGCAGACGCAGCCCGCCGAACTGGTGGTGGTCTCGGCGTCCGCCGTGGAGACTGCGCGCCTCCTGCTGAACACGAAGCACCGGCTCTTCCCCAACGGGTTGGGCAATCGCTACGGGTGGGTGGGACGCAATTTCCAGGGACACACGTACTCCGGCGCGATCGGCCGGTTCGAGGAGGAGGTGTACGACGATCTCGGACCGGGGGCGGGGATCGCCATCAGCGACTACAATCACGGGAACCCCGGACTGCGCGGCGGGGCGGTGCTGTGCAACGAGTTCATCCGGCTTCCGATTCAGTTCGTAGCCATGCTTCCTCCGGGCGTGCCACGCTGGGGCGCGGGCCACAAGAACACCATGCGCGCGCTGTACAGGCGCACCATCGCCGTGCAGGGTCCCACGCAGGAGATGCCGATGTTCGATTCGCGCATCGATGTGGATCCCGGGGTGAAGGATCGTTGGGGCATCCCGGTAGCGCGCATTTCCGGCGGCCGGCATCCGCACACGCTGGAGATTGCGCGGGCGATGATCGAGAAAGCCAGCGCATGGCTGCGGGAAGCGGGAGCCGTGGAGGTGTGGAAGAAGATACCCGGGCAGGGAGTGAGCGGCGGCCAGCACCAGGCTGGAACGTGCCGCATGGGAAACGACCCGAAGACGTCGGTCACGAACCGCTACGGGCAGATTCACGATGTACCGAATGTGTTCGTCGCCGATGGCAGCCTGCACGTGACTAACGGCGGATTCAATCCCGCGCTGACCATCATGGCTCTGGCGTATCACGGTTCGGACTACATGGTGAAGACGTGGAAAGGCACGAGGTTCCGCGCATGAAGCCGCTTCGTTTCCGCTGGATTTGGGCCGGCGCCGCGCTGGCGGCGTGCGGCCTGTTAGTCGTGCCGGCGTCGGATCTTTACTATAAGTCTTCCCGCGGCAGAGGCTGCGCGAGCTGCCATGAGATCCAGGCACAATTCGATTCGTGGCGCAGCTCCACGCACCGCAACCTGAACTGCACGGATTGTCACGCGAGCACCACCATGAC
>DATJYJ010000439.1:0-13322 GCA_035578025.1 Verrucomicrobiia bacterium | reverse complement strand
AAGTCGTCTTGCAACAGCCGGTCTTGCCCGCCCCTCCTGCTGGTGGATGCCGCCCGTACTCGAGGGCCGGCAGGCTGGATGGTATCGCGTCTTCGCGGGAGTTGTCGGAAAGTCAGTGGCTGTTGCCGGTCCGGCCGATTGATCTGGCGCGACGCATTACGATTCGCTACACTGAAACGGAGTCCGGGGCCTGATTGTCGGAGAACCTATGACCCTGGTTGGCCGCGAGCTGTCGCACTTCCAAATTCTGGAGAAGCTTGGCGAGGGCGGCATGGGCGAGGTGTACCGGGCGCGCGACCCGCGCATCGGGCGGGACGTCGCCATCAAGGTGCTGCACGCCGAGGTGGCCGGGAATCCGGACCGGCTGCGCCGCTTTCAGCAGGAGGTGGAGGCAGCCGGGAGTCTGAATCATCCGAACATACTGGCCATTTACGATGTGGGCGCGCAAGGTGGTATGCCCTACATCGTCTCCGAGCTCCTCCAGGGCGAGAACCTGCGGCAGCATCTCACCGGCCGCCATATCGGCCGGCGCAAGGCGATCGAATACGCGATCGCCATGGCCCACGGGCTGGCGGCGGCGCACGAAAAGGGCATCACCCACCGCGATCTGAAGCCCGAGAACATCTTCATCACAGAAGACGGCCGGGTGAAGATTCTCGATTTCGGCCTGGCCAAGCTCACCCGCGCGGAGCCGCCGGGGGGCTCGCTGGCGCCGACCGTCACTGCGAAGACCGAGCCGGGGGTGGTGATGGGCACGGTGGGCTACATGGCGCCGGAGCAAGTGCGCGGCAGCGCGGCAGACCATCGTGCCGATATCTTCAGCTTCGGCTGCATCCTGTACGAGATGCTCTCCGGGCATCGGACCTTTCAGCGCGATACAACTCCGGAAACACTGACGGCGATCCTGAACGACGACCCGCCGCCGCTCGCGGAAAGGGAGCTGGACCGCATCGCGCGGCATTGCCTGGAGAAGAACCCGGGCCAGAGATTCCACTCGGCGCAGGATCTGGCATTTGCCCTGGAGTCGTTTACGGGCCAGACCTCCGGCACCGTCTTGCCGCGGCCCGCTCCGCGGCGCCGGGCGGTTCTGGCGGCTCTCGCCGCAGTGGTGTTGGGTGCCGCGCTCTTCCTCCTCGGCCAACGCTGGGAGCGCGGCCGAAGCGCGCCGCCAGTGTTCCGGCAGCTCACGTTCCGGCGCGGGTTCATCCAATCGGCGCGCTTCGCCCCGGATGGCCAGACCATCGTGTACGGCGCATACTGGGATGGCCGACCGGCGCAGTTGTTCTCCGTGCGGCCGGAGAGTCCGGAGTCGAGCGCGTTGCCGCTGCCCGGGGCGGACATCTTCTCCATTTCCAGCGCCGGCGAGATGGCCTTGTCGTTGGGCCGTGTGCCAATCGGGTGGACCCCATATGGGACGCTGGCACGGGCGCCGCTGGCGGGCGGAGTGCCGCGCGAACTCCTGGAAATGGTCCAGGAGGCGGTGTGGAATCCGGATGGCTCCGCTCTCGCCGTGGTGCGGGCGGAACTCCCAGGTGGAGGCTCCCGTCTGGAATATCCCACCGGAAAGATGCTCTACCAAACCGACGGCTGGCTGAGCCATCCGCGTTTCTCGCCGAAGGGGGATGCCATCGCGTTCGCGGAGCACCCGGTGAAGGCGGATGATGCCGGCCATGTGAGCGTGGTCGATCTGCGCGGCAAGAAACGCGAGCTGACCGGCGAGTACCGCGGCGGCGTACAGGGAATCGCCTGGACGCCGGCCGGCGACGAAGTCTGGTACACGGCGTCGGATACCGGGCTCAACCTCGAGCTGCGCGCTGTAAGCCGGCGGGGCGGGGCGAGCCGGGTCGTGCTGCGCGTGCCGGGGCGTCTTACTTTGCAGGACATCTCGCGCGATGGCCGGGTGCTGGTGACGCGCGACACGATGCGCTCCTCGATGATGGTCCGGACGCCCGATAGCGACCGGGAGCGGGACCTTGCCTGGCTGGACTTCTCGAATTACCGGGATTTTTCCCGGGACGGCGCGAAGGTGCTTTTTACGGATTACGTCGAGGGCGCCCAGACCGAGGGTGCTTACCTGCGCCAGACGGATGGCTCGCCGGCGGTGCGGCTGGGCGATGGTTACGGTTTCGGGCTCTCGCCGGATGGCAAGTGGGCGCTGTCGGTCGTGTCGTCGCCGCCGCCGAAACTGTTTCTGCTCCCCACAGGACCGGGAGAGCCGCGCGTGCTGCCGCGGGGCAACATCGCCAATTACGGATGGGTGGCCGACTGGTTTTCCGACAGCCGCCGATTCGTCTTTAACGGCAGGGAGCAGGGGCGCCGAGAGCTGCTCTTCATTCAGGACACCCAGGGCGGCGAACCGCGCGCGATCTCCGGCTCCGAAGACCTCGACCCGATGAGGGGGGCGCGCGGACTCTCGCCCGACGAAAAGTACGTGGCCGCCATCGGCACAAACGACCGGAAGATCCGGATTGTGCCGGTGGAGGGAGGCTCGCCCAGGCTGGCGCCGGGAACCAAGCCCGATGAACTGCCGGCGGGCTGGACCGCGGATGGGCGCTCCCTGTATGTCTACCGCTCCGACACGGTGGCGCCGGTCAAGGCTTACCTGGTGGACGTGGCCAGCGGGCAAAGGAAGCTCTGGAAGGAGATCATTCCTGCGGACCCGGCCGGCAGCTACGGAATCGAGGGCCTGATGGTGAATCCGGACGGTAGGTCCTACGCGTACGATTTGGGGCGGAAACTCTCGGATCTCTACCTTGTGGAAGGGCTGAAGTAGGCGCCGAAGATGCCCAGAATTCGCCGGCGGAAGTGGAGCGACGGATGATGCGGGTGGAGTTGCGCACGACGAAGAAGATATCCTGCTGGACCGACAGTTTTTCCGGCAAGCCCGCGATCACGCCGCGCTACGACTACAACCAGATCGTGTACCGCATGGCGCTCGACGACCAGCGCCTGTTCCTCCCCGCGCCAGTCTATCGGCTGCGGGACGGCCGCTACCTCATGCGCGAGGGCGTAGCTGCCGCGCCTGGATATCCTGGGAGAGCAGTTCACCAAGGACGCTTATCGCGACGGGACGCTCACCATGGAAGCTACCAGCGAGGGCATCACTTACCACATCACGGGCCGCTACCGCGGTGACACCCTGACGGGTGGCTGGAAAGAGGGCGGTGGCGGCACGTTTACCTGCACGCGATCCGCGACCGAGGGCTGGCGCGATTCGCGCGCGCTGGCGCCGCTCTACTTCTACGAAGGCAAGTACACCACGGAGGCGAAGCCCGGCGCAAAACCAATCGCGCGTGTGTGGCACAACCCTGCGGCGATGCTGGCCCTTGACCGGGAGGCTGTGGAGAGCCGGTAAGAGCCCGTGCGCGCGAGGTTCTACGGCCCCAAATCGATGGCTGTGAGCGATCGGTGGTGGGCGTTCGCGAACGTCACGTTGGTCGCGAAAGCCTGCAAGTCAAACCTGTGTTTGCCCGGTTTCACGGCGAGCACTCCCGAGAGTGAAAGGAGGGTACCTGTCGCGCCCTCCAGATTGTTGACCTGCGTGCCCATCATCTCGTTGCCATCGACGAGAATACCGGAGGCAACGATACCGCCCGCGGCCCCGGTCGTATCCACGCTGAAGTGACCGATTAAGAAGACCTTGCGTGATGACCGTCCCGTGAAACTCAAGGTGACACTGGACACGATGACATTGGTTCTGGGAGCGAGCCCGATTGGATTGGAATTGCTGTCCGTGGCCGCGTTGCTCATGTTCCTCCTTCGCAACCCGTTCTGACGGAGCCGCCGATATTACTCTTGCGGGTTCAAGTCTAGCACAGACAAGGCGGGGTCCAGCGGAGTACAGGCTTCCTTTCTCCGAAATGCTCGACTAGAATCGATTCCGGAAGGAGCGGCCCATGGCACATGTCTTTGTGTCGTACTACCGGGGCGACGGGGGCTTCGCGAAATTGCTTGACGATCAGCTCAGAGAAGCAGGCTTTGCGACCTGGAGGGACAGCGAACTGCGCGCGGGAGATAGCTGGCGGGACGAGATCGACCAGGCACTGCGGCAGGCAGATACGGTCGTCGTGGTCATGTCGAAGGCGGCCAAGGCGTCACCCTACGTCAACTACGAGTGGGCGTTCGCCCTGGGCGCGGGGTTGCGGGTGATTCCGCTGCTATTGGGGCTGCGGCAGGAAGACCTGCACCCACGGCTGGCACACTTACAGTGGAAGGACTTTAGCGACCCGCTGGATCGCCCGTGGAACGAATTGTTCGCGGCGCTAAAGAAAACCCGAGGCGGCAGGCAGGCCGGGGCGCGCATATCACGCGAGTGGCCGACGGCGTTGGAGCGGGCGGCAGAAGCGCTGAACAGCGTCGTTCCGGCCGAGCGGATCGAGGCGATCGAGACATTGGAACAGATGAACGATCCCGCCGCTATGGAGATATTGGCCGATGCACTTCAGCACCCAGTGGGCGAGGTGCGGATGAGGGTTGCGCTGGCGCTGGGAGCGCGCAGGGATCCCCGAGTTGTTGCGGCTTTAGTGGAGGCCTACGCCAAGCTGGCGGGTCAGGACGACCGACCGTTGAACGCGCTGCTAGAAATGGGCGTTTCCGCGGTGCCGGAGCTGATCCGGGTCCTCAAGCAATTCGACGAGCCATTTCGAGCGTACTCAGCCCGAGCCTTGGGTCACATTGGCGATGGCGCCGCCATACCTGCTTTATGCGAGGCACTGGGAGATCAGGACGGAACTGTCCGGGTTGAAGCCCTAGCGGCGTTGGGACGCTTCGGAGCGCGGGCGCCCTTGCAGCCAATATTAGAACGACTGAGCGACGATTCGGTAGAGGTTCGAGTTGCTGCCGCAGGTGTTCTAGGCGAAATCGGGGGATCGGAGACCCTCGGCGGATTGATTCGCGCGATGAACGACCCGGAACCATCTGTTCGCAGTGCGGCATTCAGGACAGTGGAGAGAGCCCCGCATGCCGCGCTGATACCGGCCTTGGCGGAGCGGCTCCAGAAGGAGGAGAAAGAAAACGATCGGTTGTCGATTGTGGAAGCGTTGACGAACACCGGAGATCCGGCGGCCGTTCCGCCGCTCCTGCAGGGAATCAGCGACGACTCATACCAAGTGCGGAACTGGGCTCGCCGCGGACTTACCAAGATCGGCGGCGCCGCAGCGGTTAGCGGACTCGTTGATGTGATCCGGGACCCGAACTCTCGCGACCGTCCGGGGGCTGCCGAGGCGCTGGGCAGCTTCAAGGACCCCGTCGTGGTGGCCGGGCTCCTGGGGGCACTGCGGGATCCGGATGCCCGGTTGCGGACAGCGGCGGCAGGCGCGCTGGATGAGATTGCGGATCCGGACACCGTGCCTCAGTTGATCGACGCGTTGAAAGACACAGACGAGAACGTGCGCCGGCGTGCGGCTGGCGCTTTGGGCGCCATTGGTTCGGCGTCCGGCACAGCGGCCTTGATCGAGGCGTTGACTGACGTGAAGGGGGACGTTCGATGGGCGGCAGCAAACTCCCTGCACGTCATCGCCGACGCTGCCGCCGTGCCTGCACTGGTGGAAGCACTGGACGATCCCGACGATCGAGTCCGCAAGGAGGCAATCGGAGGGCTGGAGCAGATCAACACAAAGGAAGCCCGGGAAGCGTTGAATGCGTTTCGCCGGGGCCGCTCCTCCAGAGCCTGAAGCGCACATTCTCTCGGACCCTGGGGCAGGCGCCGAGCGAAAGTCTTATGGCGCAAGATGCTCGCACGAAGGTCGAGGTTTGCGATACCCGGTCGGGGCGCGACCGGGCTCTTCGAGCGCTTACGGCAGCACGACCGCGCGAATCAGCTTGTCCAGCTTGGGAAAATCGCGGTCCAGGTGCGCGTTCCCTTCGGCGAAGATCCGCCCCTGCCTGCCGGCGCGCATGCCGCCGCCCGCGGATTCGCCGTAGCCTGCGTAGAGAGCATCCACCACGTCCATGCCTTCGACGACCGTGCCCAACGGCGCGAACCCGTCTTTGTCCTGGCTGGACATGTCGGTCTTGCAGATATAGATCTGGGTGGTGCGCGCGTCGGGGCCGGTCATGGCGAAGGCGAAACGGCCGCGGGTGTTGGTCTGATTTACGGGATCGTCGGGGATCGAGCGCTCGCGCCACACGGCCGCGGCCGCAGGATCGCCGGGGATGCCGAATTGCGCGAACCGGGCGGTCACGCGGAAGAATCGCGAGTCGTCATAGAAGCCGGCACGCACGAGGTTGTAGAAGCGGTCGGCTCCGATGGGGGCCCAGTCGCGATGTACTTCGAGCAGGATGATGCCGGCGGTGGTGTCCAGGCGGACGCGGTAGACGGCGGGGGCATGTTCGCGCCACAGGGGGTGCTGGGGATCGCGCAGGGCGGGGTGCTGGGCGGCGTAGAGGGAGAGGGAAAGCAAGCATAAAGCGGGCCAGGAGGCCCGCGTTACGAAATGCGGTAGCATCTTTTTCATGCTGAGGATCGTCTTTGCCGCTCTCATTATCCCGCTCGGCCATGCCGCGGAGTTTCCGACACCGGTCGAGGGCGACCTCGTGGTACACGATTTCCAGTTCACCACCGGTGAGACACTCCCCGAACTGCGAATGCACTATACCACCATCGGCGCGCCGAAGAAGGACGCTAACGGGGTCACCACCAACGCGGTCCTCATCATGCACGGCACCGGGGGCAGCGGGCGCGGGTTCCTGTCGCAGACGTTCGGGGGGCAGCTCTTCGGCGCGGGCCAGCTTCTCGACGCGACCAAGTACTTCATCATTCTGACCGACGATATCGGCCATGGGCGCTCCAGCAAGCCGTCAGACGGCCTGCACATGAAGTTTCCGCACTACACCTACACGGACATGGTCCACGGCGAATACCGCGTGGTCACCGAGGGGCTGGGGGTGAACCACCTGCGGCTGGTCATGGGCACCTCGATGGGCGCCATGCACACCTGGATGTGGGGCGAGATGTATCCGGATTTCATGGACGCGCTGATGCCGCTGGCCTCCGCGCCGGTCGAGATCGGCGGGCGCAATCGCATGCTGCGCAAGATGATTATCGACTCGATCCAGCACGACCCCAACTGGAACAACGGCGAGTACAAAGGACCGCTGCATAACATGGTGGCCGCGCAGTTCGCGCTGTTCATCATGACTTCCAGCCCGCTGCAGCTTCTGAAGCAGGCGCCGACGCGCGAGCAGGCCGACGCGGCGTTCGAGCGCCGCTTTTACGGCGAACAGGCGCGGCCCACCGACGCCAACGACATGCTGTACCACTACGATTGCTCGCGCGACTACAATCCGCAGCCGGAACTGGAGAAGATCAAAGCGCCGCTGTACGCGATCAATTCCGCCGACGACCAGGTGAACCCGCCCGAGCTGGGTATTCTCGAACGCGAGATCAAGCGCGTCCCGCGCGGCCGCTACATCCTGATCCCGACCAGCGACGAAACGCGCGGGCACGGCACGCATTCGCTGCCGGCCATCTGGGGGAAGTATCTGGCGGAGCTGCTCCAGGAATCCGCGAAGTAAGCGCGGTTAGGGCTTCCCTCTGGCCTGGTCGGGAGGACCGTTGTGAATACGCGGAATGGCGACAAATCACTCGGCGCTGCTGTGTCGATTCCCCTCTTCGACGTGTCAGAACTGTGGCGGAAGCAGTCTGACGAGTTCAACGACTGGCGCGGGGGCGAGGCTACCCGTGCCGATTCGAGCGGGCGCGCCCGCGCAGCATCAGACACAGCAGGCCGCTGCCGAGCATCAGCAGGCTGGTAGATTCAGGCGTGGTTGACGATGAGGCGGGGCACGTGATGGGAGCGCCGGCTGCGCTCCGGCATGTCACGCTGTAGATACCATTGGCCTCATCGCTGACGTCCGTCGCAGGCGGAACGGAGGCGCCCATTTGGGATTCGTCGTCGAAGCTGAGAAAGAACGTGTCGTTCCCTCCACAGAAACCCAGACTTACCTTCCCGATTGCACACCACAGTTGACCCGAGACAGGCAAAAAGGAGTAGTAATCATCAGCGTTGGCAATAGACGCAAAGTCGTACGTGTTACCGTCCCAATGGACCAGGAAGCTGGTGAAGAGGTTGGCGGCGGTATCGAAGACGAAGTCCCCACTCGGGGTTGGTCCTCCGTGCGTCAGCGTGAAATCGAGGGTGGCATTGACCGTGCCGGCGTGGGCGCCGGGCGAGCCGGCGGAAGCCAGGAGTAACAGCACAGCGGTGCTCCACAGAAACTTTGGCATCTCAACTCCTTAAAAGACCTACTCCGCCGCCAGCCAGCCGCCGAACGTTTCGCCCAATGATGGCGGTGCGGCGCGGACGCAACGGCTCTTCGGCGTGCCAAGCGATGAGGCGGAGTTTCATCTTCGCCCTCCTCCAGGCGAATGAAATCAGGGGTAATCTTAGCCGCGATCCCCGATCGCGACAACCCGCTTATTCAGGTAGTGGCCGCGCCCGATCCATCGGCCCTGTCAGAGGGCGCCGACTTCGAATTGCGCTCTCCCGAGCCGGGACGAAATAGAAGCCGGCACGCACGAGGTTGTAGAAGCGGTCGGCTCCGATGGGGGCCCAGTCGCGATGTACTTCGAGCAGGATGACGCCGGCGGCGCGGGGCGCGTGCTATCTTGAGCCCAATATGAAGACGCTGTTTGTGATTTCACTGGCCGCAGTGGGCTTCGCACAGCCCGCGGCCCAGACGCCGCTGGCCCGGCTGGAAGGGCAGATCACGCGCATCACGCGCGACCTGAATGCCAACTGGGGCATTTACATCAAGTGCATCGAGACCGGCGAGACCATCGCGATCAATGCGGATCAGCAGATGGACACGATGTCGGTGATCAAGATTCCGCTTATGGCGGAGGCCTTCCGGCAGATCGAAGAGGGCAAGTTCAAGCTGAGCGATCGCGTGACGTACACGGCTGAGGCGCGGCGTCCGGGGACGGGGGTGATCCGGTCGCTGGATCCGGGCGTGCAGTTGACCATCAAAGATTTGCTGACGCTGATGATCATCGTGAGTGACAACACGGCGACCGACCTGGTTTACGACAAGGTCGGGGGGACCGAGCCGGTGAACCGGCTGATGGATTCGTGGGGGCTGAAGTCGATTCGAGCGACGGGAACCGCGGACACCTGGTTCAAGGCGCTACAGGCCGCCGGCGGCGCCGAGAAGTTCCATCAGGAGGCCCGGACGCCGTTTGGCCTGAGCTCTCCGCGGGACATGGG
The DNA here is from genome assembly GCA_035578025.1 of Verrucomicrobiia bacterium. Classification (GTDB taxonomy): domain Bacteria; phylum Acidobacteriota; class Terriglobia; order Bryobacterales; family Bryobacteraceae; genus Solibacter. The sequence continues at coordinate 4,116 of DATJYJ010000439.1, read as the reverse complement.
CAAGCTGCTGGAAATGTTGGAGAAAGGCGAAGCGGTGAGCAAGGGCGCGAGCGAGCAGATGCTGCAGATCATGCGCGGACAGCTTTACTCCTCGCGGCTGCCGCGGTATGCTTCCGGCTGGCGCATCCCGCACAAAACAGGAGACTTCCTGCCGTATATCGGCAACGACGTGGGGATTCTGGAGTCCAATTCGCGGCACGTGGTGATGAGCGTGTTCACGGCGAAGCACTTCGGAAACGGGTACGCGCTGGAGGATGCCATCGGCCGGATCGCCGAGGCGACCGGCAACTATTTCGCGGCGCGACCTTAGGTGGCGCAAATCACCACAATCTTTATCGGGTATGGTACAATCCGGCGTATAGGGAACTGTCGATGGAAACCCGCGCCCGCAGCATTGCCAAGGCTGTCAGCTATCGTATTCTGGGTTCGGCAGTTACGGGCCTGATCATGTTTGCGCTGACGGGCAAGCCGTTCCTTTCGCTGATGGGCAGCGCGATGGACATGGTGCTGAAGATCGGAGCCTATTTCGTCCACGAGCGCATCTGGAACCACATCAGTTTCGGACGCGGGCCGGAGAAGGCTCCCGAGTACGAGATCTGACGTAGCGCTACGTTATACTCGTAATTTCCCGTGTTCCATTCCATTGAAAAGCAGGTGGCGGGCGCATTTCGCGCCCATATTCTGATCCGCTACGGTGTCGAGCTGGCGGTGAACGTCGAGCAGCCGCGGCAGAGCGAATTCGGCGAAATTGCGGTGCCGGCGGCGTTCCAGTTGGCCAAACAACTGCGGCAGGCGCCGAAGAAGATCGCCGCGGAGCTGATCGAAGAAATCGGACCGATCGCGGGTGTGAAGTCGATGGAAGTGGCCGGCAACGGCTACATCAACATCCGGCTGGAGCGCGGCGGGTACGGCGCGGCGCTGCTGGCGGGGGCGGCGGAGGCGCCGGAGGGCGCGGGCGAGAAGATCATCGTCGAGCACACCAACATCAACCCGAACAAGGCGGCGCACATCGGGCACCTGCGCAACGCGGTTCTCGGCGACACGTTCGTGCGCATGTTGCGCGCCAGCGGGTACCGGGTCGAGGTGCAGAACTACATCGACAATACGGGCGTGCAGGTGGCCGACGTGGTGGTGGGCTTCTATCACCTGGAAAACAAGACCGCGGCCGACGTGAAGGCGTTGCTGGCCGATCCCAACGTCCGTTTCGACTACTACTGCTGGGACCTCTACGCGCGCATCTCCGCGTATTACAAGGACCATCCCGAGTCGCTGGAGTGGCGCACCCGGATGCTGCACGCCATCGAAGGCGGCGTGGGGGAAGAGGCCGACCTGGCGCACACGGTGGCCGACGCGATCGTCAGGGCCCACCTGGCGACGATGCTGCGGCTGGGCATCGAATACGACGTGCTGCCGCGCGAGAGCGAGATTCTGCATCTGCACTTCTGGGCGGCGGCGTTCGAGCTGCTCAAGGAACGCAAGGCGATCTATTTCGAAAAGGAAGGCAAGCTGGCGGGGTGCTGGGTGATGCCCGGGCTTTCGGAGGAGGGCAAGGTGATTGTCCGCTCCGACGGAACGGTCGTCTATACCGGAAAGGACATCGCTTACCAGCTCTGGAAATTCGGCCTGCTGGGACGCGATTTCCATTACCGGCCCTGGATGACTTACGCCGACGGGCGCGTCCTGTGGGTGACCACGGACGAAGCGGTGGACTCAGGGCAGCAGTTCGGGCACGGGGTAAAGGTCTACAACGTGATCGACACCCGGCAATCGTATTTGCAGGACGTGGTGGTTGCGGGGCTGCGCGCGCTCGGCTATGAAAAGCAGGCCGACCAGTCCGTACACTTCAATTACGAGATGGTGGCGCTGTCGCCGCGATGCTGCGCCGACCTCGGCATTCCGCTGAGCGAAGAGGACAGCAGGAAGACGTACGTGGAGGTCTCCGGGCGAAAAGGGCTCGGGGTCAAGGCCGACGATCTGATCGACACGCTGATCCGGAAGGCGCTGGAGGAGGTGGGGTCGCGGAACACAGAACGGCCGGAGCCGGAGAATCGTGCGGTGGCCACGCAGATCGCGGTGGCGGCGCTGCGTTATTTTATGCTGAAGTTCACGCGCAACACGGTGATCGCGTTCGACCTGCAGGAGGCGCTGAGCTTTGTCGGCGAGACGGGGCCTTACCTGCAATACACGGCCGTGAGGGCCGGACGGGTGCTGCGCAAGCTGGAAGAGCGCGGCGAGCAGATTCCCGATTTTGCGCGCGAACTCACGCCCGAAGCCATGGCGCGGCAACTCGAATTCGAGGATTTCTGGCAGGTGCTGCTGGCGGCGTCAAAGGCGGATTCGGCGGTGGCCAGCGCGCTCGCGGCGGGCGAGCCGGCTCATGTCGCGCGGTACGCATTTCAATTGGCTCAGGCCTTCAGCAACTTCTACGAGAAATATCCGATCATTCACGAGGAGAACCGGGAGAAGAAGGTTTTTCTGCTGTGGATGACGGATTTTTTCCGGCGTCAACTGGAGCGGACGGCGGGTGTGCTGGGGATACCGGTGCCGGAGTATATGTAGGCGCGAGGTACTGGACGATGACGCTGATTCTGCGGTTGGAAGCGGCGTTGGGATCTTCCGGATGGCGCAACTGGCGCTCGGCGTATCCGCGCACCTGGGCGACCTGTTCCGGCCGCACTCCGTGCTCTTCCATGAGGCGGCGCGCGGCGTTGGCGCGATCGGTAGAGAGTTCCCAGTTCGAGTAAGACTTCGACGCAGCGAAGGGCTTGGCGTCGGTATGGCCTTCAATCAGCAGATTGTTGGGGAGTTTGCCCATTTCCTCGGCAAGACGTGACAGCAAACCTGCGCCGGCTTCGGTGGGCAGAGGCCTTCCCGACTCGAAGAACATGCCAGCCTCCGTCTCGAGCAGTTCGATTCGCAGGCCGTCGGCGGTAATGGTGATTTCGACGTGGTCCTTGAGATTGCGGAAGTTCGGCACGGTGGTCAGGGCCTGCTGGATCTTGTCGCGAAGCTTGTCCATGTCGTCCCTGGGAACTTCGATGGCGTGCCCGGCCCCGGCGGCGGCAGTGCCGGTCATTTTGCCGGGGCCGGTCGGATTGTTGAAGAAGGCGCTGATCTGTTCGCGGACCTCTTTGTCGGCGCTCATCAGCCAGAGCACGATGAACAGGGCCATCATCGCGGTGACGAAGTCGGCGTAAGCGACTTTCCAGGCACCCCCGTGATGGCCCGCGTGTCCGGCTTTTTTGCGCTTGACGATCACGATCGGACGGGGCGGTGGCGGAGGCGGCGGTGCTACTTCCGGTTCGGGGCTCATGATCAGGCTGCCTTGGACGCGGCGCTGCCGCCGCCGCGGCAGACGCCCTCCATCTCCTGGAAGGTGGGGCGGACACCGCTGGGAATGGACCGCCGGGCCAGTTCGACAGCCAATATCGGACTCATCTCCTTGATGAATCCCCAGGAGGCCATTCGCAGCATGGCCATGTAGTGGCCCTCGGCTTCGGTGTTCTTATTCATGGCCGAAGAGAGGGGACCGAAAATGCCGTAGCAGAGGAGGATTCCGAGAAACGTTCCGACCAAAGCCGCGGCGACCTTCTCGCCGATCTGTTCCTTTGGTCCGCCCAGCGCTCCCATGGTGAGCACCACTCCCAGAACGGCGGCCACGATCCCCAGGCCCGGGAGCGAGTCGGCCATGGTCGTGAGCGCGGCGATCGGTTCGTGACTCTCCTTGTGGTGCGTTTCGAGATCGACCTCCATCATGGTGTCGATATCGCCCGGGTCGGTACCGCCGGCGACCGCCATGCGCAGCGTGTCGCAGAGAAAGTGCAGAGCGTGGTGGTCCCTAGTGAACTTAGGGTATTTGGTGAAGACCTGGCCTTTGCCGGGATTGTCGACCTCTTCTTCCAGCTTTGCGGTACCTGCCTTGCGCGAAAGGCTGAAGAGTTCGTACAGCATCTTGAGGCTTTCCAGGTAATAGGCTTTGGTAAAGCGGTTCCCGCTGAACACCCCGGCCAGGCCTTTACCGATTTTGATGAGTGTCGGCACAGGGTTGGCAACCACAACGGTTCCAACCGCTGCTCCAAAAATGATGACGAGTTCGGCCGGCTGAACCAGGACTGC